>NZ_JBSFBQ010000029.1:0-102493 GCF_053593015.1 Streptomyces sp. NPDC002403
TGCTGCCCTCAGGGGTGGGGGGGCGACAACCCACACCCCGCCCCGGGCTCTGGCACGGTGGGGCCCACCGCCTCCTTCGACGTGCCCGGGAGGGGATTCACCGAGCGGGATCCGCCCTATCAGAAAGGCGGACGCCGCATACGACAAGGCATCGACAACGACAGCGACGGGCGCGGTCAACGCTTGGACGAGACCGCCGCCGACCGCCGGGCCGACCACGTGCGACACCGACCGACTGGCACTGAGCTTGCTATTGGCCTCGACGTAGGACGAGCGGGGCACGAGGTTGACGAAGAAGGGCGGGTAGGCGGTGTTGAAGAGCACCGCCGCGGCGCCGGTCAGCACCGCCACGGCATACAGCTGACCGAGGCTCACCGCATCGAGCAGGTACGCGACGGGGAGGCTGAGCAGCACCGCACCGCGCACCAGATCGGCGAGGACCATCAGGCGGCGTTTGTGGACCCGACGGTCGACCCAGGCCCCCAAAATGATCGCGAGCAGATTCGGGATCCAGATGAGCGCGGTCAGCCACGCCACTTGGTCGGCCGAGGCGCTCAGCGCTGTCACGGCGATCAGTGGCAGTGCCAGTTCGGTGATCCGGTCGCCGAACTCCGAGATCGACTGCCCTGCCCAGAAACGGCGGAAGCGCCGGTCACGCCAGAGAGATATCGGGCCGCCCGCCTCCGGGGCGCTCACAGTGTTCCGCCCGCCTGCTCCTCGTCCTGCTCCGGCAGGGCATAACGCATCAGTTGGACGCCGCGGCTTCCGGCCGGACGTTCGGCAGGGTCGCGTGTCACGTAAGGGGCGAGCACCCGCTCGATCTCGTCCTGAATCGCCGTGAGTTCCTCCACCGAAACGACCACACGGGTGTCGGCGAGACCGGCAGCCCCCTGCCACAACGGGTCCAGGCCGGGTTCGACTTCGGCCACCCACCTGCTTGGCAGATCTCCGTAGCGCACAAACATCTCCCGTGACAGCGCCCGCGCCGCCGACCTGCCCTCCTCGTCCTCTGGCGCCTCGAACCGGAAACCGCGCGCCACCGCCTCCCACCGCCGTTGCCGGCGGTCCTGTCCGGGCTCGGCATCCCGGACCAGTCCGAAACCCGCCAGGTGCCGCAGATGCCAGCTGGTCACCGAGGGGGTTGCTCCCACATGGGGCGCGAGTTGCGTGGCCGTCGCAGGCCCGTGCCGGTGCAGACGGTCGAGGATCGCCAGTCTCACTGGATGTGCCAACGCCCGCATCGCCTGCGGATCGGTGATCTCGATATCGCCTAGCCGATTCCTGGAATCCATGATGTGAGAGTGTCCTCTCGTATAATGTGAGAGTCAACTCTCACATTGAATGTACTCGCGCTCGTCATCCCTCCCGGGCCTGGACACCTCACCCCGGGCAACGACTCCGGTTCCCGGGGGGAGGTGCCGGCCCCGCCCGCTTCTCGCCGCTCCGCGAGCGACAGCCGTGCTGACGCGGGCGACAGGGGCTCGGTTCTCCGCTACCACTGTTCCCAATGCAGGACCTGCTCCCGAGGAATCCGACCGGCCGGCTTGAAATCGGTACCGATGGTGAACGCCAGCGGAATGAAGGCGGCGAGCATCACCTCGTCATGGGGTACGCCGAGCGCGTCGGCGAGTTCCGCTTCCCATGGGCCCTGCGCCGTAGTCCACACGGTGCCCAGCCCGCGGGCACGGGCGGCGAGCATGAAGCTCCACACCGCCGGGAGGATGGACCCCCAGGTCATGGACTGGTCGAGCACGGAGGCGCCTTCCGTGCGGCCTTCGATGGCCGGCACGACGAAGGCGGGCACGCGGTGGATGTTGTGGTGCAGGTGCCGCAGGCCGTCCGAGATCCGTTCCATGGAGCCGGGGTGGGCGAACATGCGCGGCAGGTCCCGCTCGGTCGGAGGTTGCCCACCTCCGGTCGCCAGCGCTCGGCGGAAGATGTCCCCGACGAGGCGGCGCCGGTCGGGGTCGGTGACGACGATGAAGTGCCAGCGCTGCCGGTTGCGCCCCGTCGGCGCCTGCGTGGCCAGATCGACGCACTCCTCGATCAGGGACCGTGGGACCGGACGGTCCAGGTCGAGGCGCTTGCGCACCGCGCGGGTGGTGGACAGGAGTTGGTCGGGGGTCAGGTCCACGGTCACTGGAACCTTCTCGGCGTCGGCTGATGTGGTTGCGGGCGGGATTCGTGTACGGGTCTGGGCCTCGTGCGTGAAGCGGGCGCGCAGGCCGATGGAAGCGAGCGCGGCGCGGAGCGGTGAGAAACGGCCGGTCGCACCGCAGGAGCAGCAGGGTTCCGGCTGCCTGGATCGGCATTCCGACCGCAGCCGGACCTTCCACGCACTCAGCCCCACGGAGCGGGGGCAGCTCTCCAGCATCCTCGGCAAACCGCTTCAGCGCCCCTGACCGGATCGGCCCGGGCCTCCAAGGAGCTCCGACGCATTGCGCTCAAGGGGGGTTCAGAGTGTCGGCCGTCGGTGGCGAGCTCAAGTGGTCAGCGCGTCACCGCTGTTCAGGAGGGCGGCGTATGCCTCCGCCGGAGTGCGGTAGCCGCGGATCCTGCGCGGGCGATCCGCGCAATGGGGCGACAGGTCCGGCGACCAGCGCCTTCACAGCGCGATCGGAGACCTCCCGCCCCCGGGTACGAAACGAACCACTGCGCTCGACTCCAGCCCCGACCGGCGGCTGGAGTCAGCGCGTAGAGCCTCCGTCGATCCCGGATCCGTTCATTCAGCAAGCGCGTCGCACGGCGGCCCAGCTGCCCCATCCGGCATCGGCCTCGACGGCCTGCCAGTCTCCAGGCAGGGCAGCGACGACGTCTGCGGCGGGCAGGTGCAGCGGACCGTCCTCGCCGAGTTGGTTGATCCACAGCAATACGCCGTCAGGAGTCAGTACGCGGGCGGTCTCCGAGGGAAACAACAGCATGTCGATCGCGGCGACGACCGAGACCTGGCCATCGGCCAGCGGGAGGGCCGTGGCATCCGCACGCACACGTGCCGGTGAGCGTCCGGCAGCTCGACGCAGCATCTCCTCGGAGAGGTCCACGCTGATCACGCGGCGGAACACACGACGGAGCAGTTGGGTGAACAGGCCGGTTCCGGAACCCAGTTCCAGACAGACGCCCTCGGGGAAAGGACCGCCGCGGTCCAAGGCATCACGCAGAGGCTCGTCCCGGCCCGTGGCACGGGTGGTGTCCCACTCATCGGCCAGCTGATCGAACTGAGCGGCGATGAAGCAGGCTGTCGCGCCGTCCCAGGAGCGGCGATCAGCGGCCAGGTCACGGGCAAAAGCGCGGAAGACGTCAGCGGTCCCCGCCGGTGGGATCGGCTTGCCGGACGGGCTGGGCCACATGCGGGGCAACGAGGTAGGCACAGGCATATCCCAGCACGCAGGTTCCCAAGAACGGATCGGCTCTGCGGTGGACAGGCGAGCTACACCCCAGGGTGGAGGCGGAGGCTCAGCCCTGACCGGTCAGTCGGTCCCTGGCGCGGTGAGACTGGTGCGCAGCAGGTTCAGGAAGACGGTGGCCGCGGGTCCGGAGGGACCGTCTGTCCGCCAGGTCAGAGCGACCCGGCCGCGCAGCCGTGGCTCGGTGATCTCCAGCGTCCTTAGCCCGAAGGCTGACGCGGTGTCGGCGGACAGGGCCGGAACCACTGCCACGCCGAGGCCGCGGGTGGCGAGCTGCGCGAGGAACAGTGGGGCGGCCGCTTCGAAGGCGATGTGAGGCTGGAATCCCGCCTGCGTGCACGCGCGGTCGAGTACCCCGCGGATACCTGTGCCACGTGGCAGGCAGATCAGTGGGCGACCGCGGAGCTCGGCCAACGTCATGCTCGTGCGGTCCGGGGAGGTGAGAGCGGGGTCGTCCGGGGCGACGGCTGCGACCAGGGGCTCGTCGACCAGGACCTGGAGGGAGATGCCCGGTGGGGGCTCCTCGTCGGCGAGCCCGATCACGGCGATGTCGAGTTCCCCCCGGTGCAACGCGCCGAGCATCCACTCCGAGGTGTCCTCGGTCAGCGCGATCTCCACCTGGGGGTGGTCCGCGTGGAAGCGGGCCAGGATGGCGGCCAGGTCGAACTCCTCGGCTGCTGCGGCCGCCCCCGAGACGAGGCCGAGCGTGACCTGGCCGCGGAGCAGCCCGGTGAACTCGTCGGCGGTCTGGCGGACCGCCTCGACGGCGCTGATCGCGGCCCGCGCGTACGGCAGCACGGCCTCGCCCACCTCCGTCAGGGTCACCGACCTGCCGGAGCGGTCGAGCAGCAGATGCCCGAGCTCCTTCTCCAACTGCCGGACCTGGGCGCTCACTCCTGGCTGAGCCAGGTGCAGCCGGGCAGCTGCGCGGGTGAAGTTGGCTTCCTCCACGACCGTGACGAAGTACCTCAGCTGCCGAATGTCCATAACGAATCATTCTAGTTGTGAGACATCCAAACTATTGGACTTATGGTGGGCCTGTCGAGAGCCTTGAAGCCATGGGGAACACGACACACCGCAGGCCGGCGGCGGACATCAGAGCCGCGATAGCGGCCGAACGCCGGGAGCTGGCAGCCATGCTGGATGGTCTGTCGGCCGAGGAATGGGACGCACCGACCCTGTGCGGGGGATGGCGGGTACGGGAAGTCGCGGCCCACATGACGATGGGTTTCCGGTACTCGCTCGCCAAGACGGCATGGGAACTGATCGGATCGCGAGGCAATCTCCACCGGATGACCGATCGATGCGCCCGCAAGGACGCGGCCGCCCATTCGACGCATGAGCTCGCCGCATTGCTCCGAGACAACGCGGACCACCCCTGGAGGCCGCCGGTCGGCGGGATCGAGGCGGCCCTGGGCCACGACGTGATCCACGGCCTGGACATCACGGTCGCACTGGGCCTCGACCGCCGGGTTCCCGAAGACCGTGTGCGCATCCTCCTGGGGAGCGTCAACGCCAGGACGCTCAAGTTCTTCGGAGCAGACCTGGGCGGCATCGAACTCCGCGCCGACGACCTCGACTGGTCCTTCGGCACCGGAACACCTCTGTCCGGCGCCGCGCAGGATCTCCTCCTGCTCGCGTACGGCCGGCGGCTTCCCCCAGGACACCTCCGTGGCGAACCGGGCGGCCGCTTCCTCGCTGCGCAGGAGTGACCGCGGCACCCCCGGACGGTCACCGGTACACCCGCCGGACGACGGCGACACCGCAGGCAGCAACCCGCTCCGCCCTGCACGCCTTGCAGAACCAGTACGAGCTGAAGTCGCCCGAACCCATGCAGCGGACAGCCGGAGAACTGTCACGTCGCGGCAGTCACCGGCTGCCAGGCGGCCGGACCCACGACCGAACACGACGACCGCCAGTAACGGACCACAGGTCCGGTGCGTGTCCTCCACCACTCAGGCTTGACCGGGCCTGACCCCCACAAGCACCTATGCACTGGAGCCAACGAACATGCGCGTCCGACTTCTCCTGGGCCTCGCCCTGCTCGCCACCGGACTCCTCGCCGGCGCGTTCGGCTACGGCGCGGCCAACCTCGTCCCCACCTTCAACGCTGTACCACTCGACATGCGGCTGTCATTCCACGCCGAGCTGATGAAGATGAACGGCATCACCATGCAGACGGCGATGGCCGTGTCGACGCTCAGTTCGCTCACCCTCGCGGCCCTGACACGCGGCCGCGCCCGGCTGATCGCGGGTACGGCGGGGCTGCTGACCCTCGCCTCCTTCCTGATAACCCGGTTCGGCAATGTGCCGATCAACGGCCGGATCAAGGAATGGGCGCTCACCTCGGCCCCGGCCGATCACGCGGAGATCCTGCGACGCTGGGAACTGTTCAACGACCTGCGCACGCTCACCGCCCTCGCCGCGTTCGTTCTGCTGATCACCCTTGCCCTCAGGCGGCCGGCCGACCACGCCGCTCCGGAGAATCAGTCGTAGATCACCCCGGCCCGGCCGCCGTCGCTCGCCTGACACGACCAGGTCGGCAGCCCAGGAAGCCGTGACGACTGCGTTCGCTGTCAGACCGCCTCGGGTGAATGACAATGCTGGGTGACAGCGGACAGCGGACAACGGGGCCGGGAGGCGCCCCGATCCGCGGTCGGGTCCGCCGCTCCCTTCACCTTCGGGACGGCCTGGCTCACCCACATCGCGCTGAGGTGTGCCCTGGGATACGGTCTCCGCTCGTCCTGACGGGACCGTCACATCCGGTCAGATATGCGCCCACCCCCGTTCGTGGACCTGCCGCGTGCACCGGTGCTTCCCCACGGCGCGCTGGGCCATGACGAGGCGTGCGGCCACCTCTGCGGATGGGGGAGTACCCCCGCGCTGCGGGGACACCGGGACAGGCATGCGAGCTGCGGGCATGGCCAGTCGTTCTGTGTCTTCGCGCCCTGGGTACTCACCGCGACGACTACGCCGGCATCGACGTCGGCATCGCCGGCCATGAGGGCCATGACGTCATCGACATCGCGGGGTTGTGCGCGGTTCACGAGGTCGAGCGGCAGTTCATCGACGAGTAGTGGCTCGAATCGTTCCGGGGGCGTGAGTGGAATCCCTACGACGGCCGGCGAAGGCCTGCGTGGTGTGGTCCTGCGTGACGGTTGGCGGACGGCTCACCAGCCGACTGGTGCCGAAGCGGTCCCGGCGCTCCCGCAGGACGCGCGGACGACCAGAGTGGGCCACAACTGCACGCGGTGCACGGGGCGTTCGGTCGGGTCGGCCATGCGTGCCAGGGCCATCTCGGCCGCGACCGAGCCGAGCCGGTGTTTGGGCGGGCGGACAGCAGTCAGCGGAGGGTCGGACGCCGCGGCGACTTCGTCGTCGTACGAGACGACGGCCAGGTCCTCGGGGACGCTGAGCCCCCGGTCGCGGGCGCGCTCCGTCAGGCCGATGGCTTCTCTGTCGGAGTGCACGAACAGCGCCGTGACCCCCGCGTCGTGGCAGCGGCGCAGCACGGCGTCGTACGCGTCGGCCCAGCCGGGGGACCCGTAGGCGGGTACGTCGAATTCGAGGTCGTCACAGCCGGGCAGGCCGAGGGAGACGACGGTCTCCCGCCATCCTTCGAGCAGGGCCTGGGCCGTGGGGCTGAAGCGGGCGGTGATGAAGGCGATCCGGTGGTGTCCGAGTGTGACAAGGTGCCGTACCGCCTGGCCTGCCCCCAGGCTGTGCGCGGTGGTTACCGCGTCCAGCGGCAGTGTGGGCAGTGCCGGTGGCGGAAGACGCTCGACCAGCAGGACCGGGACGGTGAGGCTGCCGAGCCAGCGCAGGAGATCCAGGCCGGCCTCTCCGGTGGTCGTGGGGGCGATCAGCAAGGTGCGTGCACCGCGGTCGAGGAGTGCGGAGACCTGCCGCCGGTCCTCCGCGGCGTCGTAGGCGGAGCCGCGGAGCACAAGTCTTCCGCCCGCGGCGGCCACAGCCGCCTGGGCGCCCTGGATGACGGGCGGCCAGTAGAACTCCACCGTGGGGACCACCATGCCCACCAGGGCCTGACCGGGCAGCCGCCCGAAGGGGGAGGAGGCAGCGAGGGCCCGCTGCTCGGGGTGATGACCACGGTGGGGCTGGGTGACCCCGCCGTGCACGCGCCGCACCAGTCCCCGGTCGGCCAGGATCGTGACGTCCCGCCGGACGGTCACCGCGGTCACTCCGAGCCGTGCGACCAGATCGGCCAGGCGCACGGTGCCCTGCTCCCGAACAGCGGCGAGGATGAGTTCCTGCCGTTCCGAAGCCAGCGTCATGCAGTCGCCCCCGCTGTTCTGGTGATCGTTTTGCTTTGTTCAGCTTCTCTTCGCCGGTCCTGTTCTATCGCATCGTCCCGGCGGCGCGGAAGGCGGAGTCGCCGCTCATCCCGCACTCAGGGCCGGTCATCAGGCACTTCGATGGAAGACCGGTCACCGTCGTGCGGCCCGGTGCGTCGTTCGCGTCGGAGTTCGGTTCCACCAAGGATCTTCGTTCTCTATCGATATTGATCGTTTTCTTTCGCTTCCGTTGACCAGGAATTCGTCCGGCGCTGAAGTGTGCGAACAGCTCGCTGCGCGAAAGGAAACACATGGTGCTCGGCATTCCACCCGACGCCGCCGGCGGAGAAGGCGATTCTCGGACGCACTGGTCGAGGAGGTCGCTGCTGCGTACCTCCAGCGGCCTCGGCGCCGCGCTTCTCGCAGGCGGCACTCTCGGCGGTTGCGTGAACGCGTCCTCCGGAGCCACCCGGGTGCGCCTGTGGTCCTGGCTGACCGGGATGGACCGGTACGTCGACGCGTTCAACTCCGCTCAGCGCGACATCCACGTCGAACTGAGCGTGATCGCCGCCGGAGTCGCGGGTGGCTACGCACAACAGACCAATGCCATCCGCGCACACAACGCCCCCGACATCCTGCACGTGGAGTACCAGGCCCTGCCGCAGATCCTGACGACCGGCGGTCTGCGCGAGCTGACCGACGACATCGAGGACCTCGCTGACGGCTTCCTGCCCGCCGCCTGGCAGAGCGTCCGTCCGGACGGACGCACCTGGGCCGTACCCATGGACTTCTGCCCGATGGCCTTCTTCTACCGCAAGGACCTCTTCGACGACGCGGGAATCCGGGTGCCCCGCACCTGGGATCGGTTCCGGCAGGCCGCCTCGGCCGTCCGCAGGGCCGACCCGGCCGCACGGATCACCACCTTCCCCCTCAACGACGGCGCGTTCCTCGCCGGGATGGCCTGGCAGGCCGGGGACCCGTGGTGGCGGATCGAGGAAGGCGCCTGGCAGGTCGGCATCGACCGCCGGGGCACCCTGCGTACCGCCGGCTACTGGCAGGACATGATCAGCTCCGGTCACGTCGGCAGCGACAGCACCGGCACGCAGAGCTGGACCGCCGCCATGCACAAGGGCGCACTGTGGGGGCTCCTGGGCGCGACCTGGAGTGTGGGGATGCTGAAGAAGTCCCTGCCCGAAGACACCGGTCGCTGGGCCGTCGCGCCGATGCCCACCTGGGGTGACGAACCGGCCAACGGGGTGCACGGCGGTTCCGCCTTCGGGATCTCGGCCGAGAGCGACGTGCCCGAGGCAGCCCTGGTGTTCCTGCGATGGCTGAGCACCGATCCCGCCGTTCCGCGGATCGGGGCGACAGTCACGTTCCCTTCGCCCGCCTACCGGTCCAGCAGGCGTGTCGCCCGTGAGGCGTATGACGACTCCTACTTCATCGGCGAACCGGTGTACGACGTGCTGGACGGAGCGGCGACCCGTGTACCCGCATGGACCTGGGGCCCCAACGCACTCAGCGTCTTCTCCGCCGCCGCCGACGCCCTGGGGCCCGTCCCGACCGGAGCGACCACGATGCCCAGGGCGATGCACCGCATCCAGTCATCCGCCGTGACCAACATGCGGACGCGCGGTCTGGCCGTGACGAGCGAGGCCCGGACATGACCACGACCACGACAACAACTGTCACTTCCTCCCCGACGCCCACGCCCACGCCCGCGCCTGCCGTCGTGCCCGCGGGCCCGTTCCGGAGGAAGAGCCGCCGGGGCCTGTCCGGCCTCGCGCTGGCCGCGCCGTTCGCACTCCTGCTGCTGTGCACGGTGCTCGTGCCCATCGGGTACGCCTTCTGCCTCAGCCTGTTCACCGACCGGCTCTCCGGGCTCGGCTTCGACGGCTACCGCGAGGTGTTCACCGGCTTCGACAACTACGCATCGGTCCTCGGCGACCCCGCCTTCCGGGACAGCGCGGCCCACGTGGCGCTGTACGCGCTCGTCCACATCCCGGTGATGTTCGCAGGTGCCCTGATCATCGCCCTGCTCCTCGACTCCGCCGCCGTACGGCTGCGGCAGATGTGGTCACTGGCCGTCTTCCTGCCACACGCGGTGCCCGGAGTGATCGCCGGACTGATCTGGGGCTACCTCTACAGCCCGGGCATCGGCCCACTGAACGGCATCCTTCCGCTCGACCCGCTCAGTGACAGCGGTGTGCTGCCCTCCATAGTCAACATGGCGACCTGGCAGTGGATGGGCTACAACATGATCGTCTTCTACACCGCGCTGCAGACCGTGCCCCGTGAAGTGCTCGAAGCCGCACGTGCCGATGGCGCCGGTGCCATCCGCACCGCGCTGTCCATCAAAGTCCCCATGATCCGACCGACGCTCTTCGTCGCGCTCGTGTTCACCACGATCGGCTCGCTCCAGCTGTTCACCGAGCCACTGGTGCTGCGGACCTTCACCGGCACGGTGACCAGTACCTGGACCCCCAGCCTCTACATCTACGAAGCGGCCTTCATCAGCAACGACTACGGGCGTGCCGCCGCCGCCTCCCTCGTACTGGCAGTCGCCTCGGCCCTGCTCTCCGCGCTGGTGATGCGCCTGTCCGCCCGGAGGTCACGATGACCGCACCCACGACGATGCCGAAAGCCGCGGCCGCGCCACGCCCCGCCACGCCCCGGCGTCCCTCCCCGTCCCGTTGGACTTCACGAGGCGCCGTCCACGGCGTACTGCTCCTCGCCGCGCTCTACAGCGTGCTGCCCCTGGTGTGGCTGGCGACATCGGCCACCAAGTCCGTCGGCGACTTCTCCACCAGCAGTGCCTTCGAGTTCGCGGACTGGAACCTGTGGAACAACCTTCGGGATCTCTTCACCCGGGAGGACGGAGTCTTCCTCCACTGGATCCGCAACTCCGTGCTCTATGCCGGTGCCGGAGCCTTCCTGGGCGCGCTGATCTGCACGGCGTGCGGCTACGCGATCGCCAAGCTCGACTTTCCCGGACGGCGCGCCCTGTTCGCGGTGACCCTGGCCGGCGTCCTGGTGCCTCCCACGGCTCTGGCCCTGCCGCTGTACCTTCTCGCCTCACAACTGCGACTCGTGGACACCTTCTGGGCGGTGTTCGTCCCATTGCTCACCAACCCCTTCGGCGTCTACCTCGCACGGACCTTCGCCGAAGCGGCCGTACCCGACGAGGTCCTTGAGGCGTCACGGCTCGACGGGGCCGGGGAACTGCGCACCTTCGTGAGGATCGCCCTGCCGGTGATGCTGCCCGGATTCGTCACCATCCTGCTCTTCCAGTTCGTCAGTATCTGGAACAACTTCTTTCTGCCCTTGGTGATGCTCACCGACCCCAAGCTGTTCCCCATGACCCTGGGGATCTACCAATGGGGCACCCGTGCACCCCAGTTCCCCGACTACAACCCCCTGGTCATCACCGGATCCCTGCTCGCTGTGGTCCCGTTGATCGTGGCCTTCATCGTGCTGCAGCGTCAGTGGCGCAGCGGCCTGTCCGCCGGGAGCGTGAAATGACCGCCGCGCACAGGCCCGAAACACTCCTGCTGATGAGCCGTCGGTCCCGGGAGATGCAGTTCGGCCCGGAGGAACTGGCCCGCCTGCATGCCGCGGCCTGTCTGGGTGAGCCCCTCGCCGCCGAGGACCTGGGCTCCGACCGTGTTCTCGCGCGCCTCGCCGAGACAGAGGTACTGATCACCTCATGGGGCTGCCCGGTGCTGGACGAACCGGTGCTGCGTGCTGCTCCCAGGCTGCGCGCCGTCCTTCATGCGGCGGGATCCGTACGCGGTCACATATCGGCTGCCGTGTTCGACCGCGGCCTCCTGGTGACCACGGCGGCCGACGCCAACGCCGAACCCGTCGCCCAGTACACGCTTGCCGCCGTGTTGTGGGCATTCAAGAAGGCGCCCTTCCTCGCCGCAGACGCACGGCGATTCCGGGAGGACTGGACGTACCGGGACGGCCGGGGAGAACTGAGCGGGCGCGACCGTACCGTCGTCGTGGTCGGTTTCTCCCGCATCGGCAGGCGAGTCACCCACCTGCTGCGCACCCTCGGTCTCGCCCGTGTGATGGTGGTCGATCCTGTCGTCGACCCGGCGGAGATCGCTGCGGCGGGGGCCGAACCGGCCCTGCTGGAGGAGGTGTTGCCCCAGGCGGACGTACTGACTCTGCACGCGCCGGAGCTGCCCGCGACCCGCCACATGATCGGAGCCGCGGAACTGGCCGTGCTTCCTCCCGGCGCGGTACTCGTCAACACCGCCCGAGGCAGCCTGATCGACCACACGGCGCTCGAAGCCGCCTGCCGAGAGGGCCTGCACGCCGTCCTCGACGTGACCGACCCCGAGCCGCTGCCGGCCGCCAGCCCCCTGTACGACCTGCCCAACGTGCTTCTCACACCGCATATCGCCGGCTCGCTGGGATCGGAGACGAGGACCATGACCGCCGCGGTCCTCGCCGAACTCGAACGTTACGCCGCGGGTCTGCCGCCCGTCTCACCGGTGACCGCGCGATCCCTGGTGACACAGGCATGACCACCGAGGACGACCGCGGCTCCGCAGCAGCGCGGACCACCCTCCCACGAGGGCCGCCCACAGCCAGCGAGTCCGCCCGCGACCCGGCACCGATCCCCAGCGACTCCCGGTGCCCCAGCTGCCGCCCGCTCACCGGGACGGGCAGCACCCCCGCCACGCACTCCGCAGAACACCGGAGGAAGTCATGCCCCACTCCCATCCCACCCGACGACACGTGCTCCGGACAGGAGGTGCGGCCGGCCTGGCCGCGGCGCTCGGCCTCGCGGGACAACCTGCTGCGGCCGCCGACCGGCTCACGGTCCGGATCACCGATCTCGGTCCCGCCGTGGTCCAGTTCTCGCTCATGAGCGCGGTACTGATCGGCGACACCGTGTACATCGGCTCACGGAACATCGACCCCGTGCGCGTCATCGCCCTCCACCTGCCGACCCGCACCGTGGTGGCCAGGACCGATCTCACCAACGGCCACTCCGTCCAGGCCCTGGCGGCCGACCCGACCGGCAGGTACCTGTACGCAGGTGTCCTGCAGAAGGCGGACGTGGGCAAGCCCAACCTCTTCCGCTGGGACCTGACCGCGCCCAGCACCCCCGCCGAGGCGATCGGCCGCATGGGCGACCGTGACGTGCGGGCCCTCTCCGTGGCGCCCGACGGCGTTCTGTACGCCGTGGGCGGCGGCTCCGAGACGGCTCCCGGCCTGTGGGAGTGGGACCCCAAGACCCTTGAGGTCCGCAACGCGGGCACCCCCGGTCCCAAGGGCACCCTCGTGCGTGCGGTCGCGGCGACGGGCACGACCGTGTTCTTCGGTGCCGGAACCACCTTCAACGGAGGCGGCGACACCGGCAGGGCCACCCTCTACGCCTATGACCGGTCCGCGGGAACCTTCACCTCGGTCGCGCCCCCGGAAATGGAGGGCGACCCCAGCATCCGGGACCTGGCGGTCATCGGCGACACACTCGTCGTCGGTTCCGCCGCGTCGAAGGAATCGGCGAAGGTCGCCCTCATGAACCTCGACGACCTGTCCTCCTACACCGTGGCGACGTCCACCGGCACGGTCGCCAAGTCGTTCACGGAGATCGACGACACGGTGTACTTCGCCGGCGAGGACGGCATACACGCTTACGACAAGCGGACCGACACCATCGCTCCGGTCGAGTTCGACGGCCCGGACCTGGGCGAGATCTGGGGCGTCGACAGCCGGGACGGAAGGATCGTCGTCACCTCGGCCTTCGGCTTCGTCGCGGAGATCGACCCGGGTGCGGGCACCTCGGCGGTCACCGACCTGGAGGGTGCGGGCGCCCCCCGGACGCCGCAGCTCGCCATGGGCCTGGCCGCAGGCGACGGCTACGTGTACGTCGGTGGGACAGGCACCCTCGCCCGTCACTCGCTGCGCACCGGCGAGGTCGTCAACCTGCGCGCACCCGGCGAGGCCAAGGACTGCGTCGTCCACGGCGGAGCCCTGTACACCGGCCAGTACAGCTCCCAGGGCATCTGGCGCTACGACCCCGATCACGACAAGCAGATGCGCCGGGTGGCCGACTTCCCCCATGAGCAGAACCGGCCCCTGGACGTCACCCTCGACCGGACGAACGGCCTCGTGCTCGTCGGCGTGCAGTCCGACACGGAGGGCGGCGGATCGCTGTGGACGTACCACCCGAGGACAGGCCGATCCCGGTGCTTCGTCGATCCCGTCGACGCAATGCAGTGCGTGCGCGGGATCGCCAGCCAGGACGGCGTGGCGTACCTCGGCGGTGACAACACCCTCGCCACCGGGCCACGCAGCACCGTGGTGGCGTTCGACCCCGTCCGCGGTGAGGAACTCTGGCGGATCGACCCGCAGCAGACGGCAGGCACGGCCGCTCTGGCGGTCAGAGGACGACACCTCTACGGACTGTCACGCAAGGGCGGCCTCTTCGTCATCGACCTCCGTCGGCGCACCCTCGTGCACCGGGCGGACATCAGGGAGGTCTGCAACGGGTTCGCCGCCCTGACGACCAACCGCGGTGTGGTCTACGGAGTCTCCGACACGACCGTATTCCGCTTCGACCCCCGCACGTTCGCCGTCAGCACCGTCGTTCCCGCAGTCAACGGCAGTTGGTACAGCGGCTCCCACCTCACCAGCGACGAGGCCGGCCATCTCTACACCATGCGGGGCCGCAACCTGATCCGGATCACCGACAGGCCGGGCCGCTGACCGTACGGCAGGTGAGGAACGGCTACAGGGAGAGAGACGGGAATGAACAGGAAGACGATGGTGCGGGCCTCGACCGCCCTGGCCCTGGCGGGGACTCTCGGCGTGCTGTGTCCGAATGCCGCCGAGGCAGGCCAGGACGGGCCGAAGCGGTCCATGGCGCAGCAGTCCCGGAGCAGTACGCAGTCCACACGGCTCGACATCGACTACAAGGACGGCAGCCTCGATTCAGGAATCCCGGAACTGACAACGACGCACGCCACGGCGCAGGACGCTTCCTTCGTCGTCAAGTCCGGCGACGACTACGCCGTCACGCACAAGGTGACGCTCGGAGATCCCGGCTACGAGTCCGACGGTGCCCCGCGCAGCGAGAGCGCCACGAACAACGTCCCCCAGGGAATATTCCATGTGGGCGACGTGCGCCGGTACGAGTTCAGCGTCCTCCTGAAGGACTGGAAGACCTACGAGCCCGGCGATTCGGAGAGCGGCGACATCATCTTCCAGGGGAAGCACGCCGGTGGGAACCATCCGTCCTTCTACCTGATGGCCAAGCGCAACAGCATCGCCTTCCGGTCACCCACGCTCGAACTGCAGGCCGATGTGGTCGACGACTTCCGCTCGTACATCAACCGGTGGATGAGGTTCCGCGTGGACGTCCGCTGGACGGACGACAAGACCGGTTACTACAGGATCTCCGCCCGTCTGCCCGGGGAATCAGGTTTCACCCTGCGCAGGACGTACGAGAACGTGCAGACCTTCCACCCCGAGAACCCCACGAACTTCGGCTACATCAAGTGGGGTCTCTACCGGCCCGGCCAGAGCATCGCGAACGGAGATGTACCGACACGGGTCATGCAGCACGACAACATCACCATTCAGGATCTCGCGGGCGAGTGAGCCCGAACGGGGCGGGCTTCGGCCCGCCCCCATCGTCCCCCTGAGGGAGGCATGGTGACCGGGCGACCGAGCGGCGCACCTTCGAGAACGACCTGATGCACTCACAGTCGATCGCGGTATCGATCGACAGTATCCGGGCGAAGGGGGACAAGGGCCCCGGAAACCGGAACCCGTCGCTTCGGACGTACCGGCCGGGGCCCGTTGCCGTCCGGCAACTACCCCTCCGTGAGGCGCGTCATCTCTTCCTCCGAGAGCCGCAGCGTGCCGGCCGCCATGTTCTGCGCGAGGTGGTCGGGATCACCGGTGCCCGGTATCGCCAGTACGTGCGGCCCCTGCTGCAAGGTCCAGGCCAGCCGGACCTGCGCGACGGACACGCCGTGCGCACGGGCGACGGCGCACACCGCCTCGCCGTCACGGGCGGCAGGACCCGCCTCGCGCCCGGATCCGGCGATCGCGAAGAACGGGACGAAGGCGAGGCCGAGTTCACCGCAGAGCCGCAGGAGGGCTTGGTCCTCGTGCGGCGCACCGATCCCGTAAGGGTTCTGCACGCAGGCGACCGGGGCTATGGCCAGGGCCTCGGTCAGTTGCTCGGACGTGACGTTGGAGATGCCGAGGTGGCGGATCAGCCCGGCATCGCGCAGTTCGGCCAGCGCGCCGAAGTGCTCGCCGATCGAGCCGGTCCGCCGACTCGGTGGCAGCCGCAGGTTCACCACGTCCAGGTGATCGCGGCCGAGTTGGCGGAGGTTCTCCTCGACCTGGCCGCGCAACTGTGCCGGTGTGGCCCACCACCACGCGCCAGAGGGGTCGCGGCCCGGCCAGACCTTGGTGGTGATGACCAGATCCTCAGGGTACGGCGCCAGTGCCCGGTTGATCAGCTCGTTGGCGGAGCGCGTCGCCGAGAAGTAGTACGCGGCGGTGTCGATGTGGTTCACGCCGAGCTCGACCGCCCGCCGGAGCACGCCGATCGACCGCTCGCGGTCGCGCGGCACGCCGCGGTCGAAGGGCTCGGTACCGGTCAGGCGCAACGCGCCGAACCCGACGCGGTTGACGGTCAGGTCACCGAGCTGCCAAGTGCTCGTGGGCGCTGCGCTGTTCGTTCCAGGGTTCATGACATGGATCTCCTCTTGGAGGCCGGTATCGAGGATCGGATGGGCGGCGCGGCGCATTCAGGGCACACGGCGAGTGAGCACCGTCGAAGCGCAGCCACCAGTGCCGGGGCACGCTGGACCCGGACACAAAAAAAGCCTCCCCGGCGGATCGAAGTCCGCACCGAGAAGGCTCACGTGATGATCGGCATTCTAGCAGGATGGCCAGGGAATTCACCACCCGTGCATGTACGCTCCGGACCGAATCGGTGCCTCGACGGTGTGCGACGCCCGGGCCTGCCGAACGGAAGCCGATCCAGGGGACAGCGGAACGGGACTTGTGGCACAACGCGCGGCGCGCTGATGGCCCGCACACCATCCGCCCACATTTTGCGGGACCGTCACCTCATCCCACTTTCCTCAAGCCCGGATCCTCTTGAATACTCCGTCTGCCCCTCTTCGTGGACGGACATCACCGAAGCAACAGGAGGATCCCCACAGCCATGACCGGAATCAATCGGCGTCGCTTCCTTCAAATCGCCGGAGCCACCACGGGGTTCGCCGCCCTGTCCGGCTCCATCGACCGCGCCGCAGCCATCCCCGCGGCGCGCCGCAGCGGAACCGTCCAGGACATCGAACACATCGTCGTCCTCATGCAGGAGAATCGTTCCTTCGACCATTATTTCGGGTCGATGAAGGGCGTCCGGGGTTTCGGAGACCCCCGCCCGGTGACGCTGCCCAGCGGAAAACCGGTATGGCACCAGACGAGCGGTGGCAAGGAAACCCTGCCCTACCACCCGGACGCCAGCGACCTGGGCATGCAGTTCATCGCAGGGCTCGACCACGACTGGGCCGGCGGCCACAGCGCCTTCAACAACGGCAAGTACGACAACTGGATCCCCGCCAAGGGCACCGGCACCATGGCGTACCTGACACGGGACGACATCCCGTTCCACTACGCCCTCGCCGACAAATTCACCGTCTGCGACGACTACCACTGCTCGTTCATGGGTGCGACCGACCCGAACCGCTACTACATGCTCTCCGGACACGTCGGAAACGACGGCACCGGCGGCGGCCCGGTCCTCGGCAACCAGGAAGCCGGCTATGGCTGGACGACGTACGCCGAACGCCTCGAGAAGGCAGGCATCTCCTGGAAGGTGTACCAGGACATCGGCGACGGTCTCGACGCGGCCGGCGGCTGGGGCTGGATCAATGACGCATACCGCGGCAACTACGGCGACAACTCACTGCTGTACTTCAACAACTACCGCAATGCCAAGCCCGGTGACCCCCTGTACGAAAAGGCCCGCACCGGCACGAACGCCAAGGCGGGAGACGGATACTTCGACATCCTCAAAGCCGACGTCAAGGCCGCGAGGCTCCCGCAGATCTCCTGGATCGCCGCCCCCGAGGCGTTCTCGGAGCACCCCAACTGGCCCGCAAACTACGGCGCTTGGTACATCTCGCACGTCCTTGACGCGCTGACTTCGAACCCTGATGTATGGAGCAGGACCGCCCTGTTCATCACATACGACGAGAACGACGGCTACTTCGACCACGTCGTGCCGCCCTACCCACCGGCCTCCGCCAGTCAGGGCCTGTCCACCGTCGACACCGCGCTCGACCACTACAAGGGCAGTATCGGATACTCCGCAGGCCCCTACGGCCTCGGACAGCGCGTCCCGATGATCGTTGTCTCGCCGTGGTCCACCGGCGGATACGTCTGTTCCGAGACCTTCGACCACACCTCGATCCTGCGCTTCATGGAGAACCGGTTCGGAGTGAAGGAGACCAATATCTCGCCATGGCGGCGCGCCATCTGCGGTGACCTCACATCCGCCTTCGACTTCTCCCTCGGGGTGACAGACCCGGCTGACCTGCCGGACACCACGGGGTATGCCCCGCCGGACCGCGACCGCCACAACAGCTACGTCCCGAAGCCACCCGCCCAGGGCACCCTGCCCCGGCAGGAGGCCGGGGCGCGGCCGAGCCGTCCGCTCTCCTACGCTCCCTACGTCGACGGGGCCGCAGACCTCGCGACCGGAAAGTACAAGCTGACGTTCAGCGCAGGGGACCAGGCGGGCGGTGCCTTCCAGGTGCGCTCGCAGAAGCGCACCGACGGCCCGTGGACGTACACGGCAGCCGCCGGGAAGCCCGTTTCCGACAGCTGGAACTCGGTCTACTCCGGCGGGAGTTACGATCTCACGGTCCATGGACCGAACGGCTTCCTGCGCACCTTCAAGGGCAACAACAAAGCAGCCGAGCCGGAGGTGACAGCACGCCACGACGCCGGCAACGTGAAGCTCACCCTGACCAACCCGTCGGCCGCCGACGCACACCTCACCGTGACCAACGCGTACGGCGGCGAGCGCCAGACCTGCACGGTCCGCGCAGGCGCCACCATTGAGCAGAGCATCGACCTGCGCGCCACCAAGCGCTGGTACGACCTGACGGTCGTCGTCGAGGGCAACGCCGGGTACCTGCGGCGCCTGGCCGGGCACGTCGAGAACGGTCAAGCCGGTGTGAGCGACCCGGGCATCGCAACCGGGTGAGACCCGCCCCCGCCACCCGGCGGACGAAGGGACACACGCCCGGAGGGTGACGAGGGATCGGCGCGACGTGCCGGAGTTCACCACGATCTTGGACGCGCGCACCAGCAAGCACATCGGCAGGAAGGCCCTGACCGGCCGGGCGGGGCCACCCGTCGTGGGAGGCCGCCCGGCCCGGTCACCAGCCCTCGGCCGAGGTCGTGGCCTCCCCTCCCTCGACGAAGAACTCGACCGGCACCACGAGCACCGCGGCCACACCTGAGGAAGCTCTGATGCCTCATGACTGTGCGGGCTGCGGGGCGCCCTGGACCAGCAGTGCCGGGCGGCCGACCGACTTCGAGAAATTACTTTTTGTCACCGGACGGTCACAGCCGGCGTTCGGCGAAACCCTTGCCTGCGGTCCGGTATCTCCCTTGGTGTCAGCCAATCTTCGGCACAGAGGATGTTCATGAACCACCGTTACGTCTCCGCCGTCGTCGTCCTCACCTCCACCGCCGCGCTCCTCGCCGCCGCGTGCGGGTCCTCCAGCGCCAGCCCGCACGTGGCGGCAAGCGCCACGGCCCTGTCGACCGCGGCCGGTTCAGCCTCTTCCTCAGTCGCTTCGAGCCAGGGGAGTACACCTCACGGCCCGGCCGACGCCGGACGTTCGGCCACCCGCGGTCCGGGTGTGCCCACCGCCGTCAACGCCCAGGCAAGGATCACGGGGGCTACGGCATGGCAGCCGTGCCACCTGCCCGCGGGGTACAAGCACTTCTTCAAGCTCGAATCCGCCAAGAGCTTCCAGGGCAGCACTGTCGTGCGCGTTACCCCGGAGACGTGCAGCGTGAACACGAAGAACGACGAAGACGTCGTCTACACCCCGATCGGGGCCGCCCGGTCGTTCGTCTTCGCCCCGGGTGCCTCCGTCAAGGTCTTCACCGATATCAACACCACAGCCGTGAAGTCGGTCGCCCCGAAGTGGTTGGTGAACCACAAGCTCACCAACAGCCCGCACTTCTACTACCGTGTCAACGACCAGAGCCGGATCACGGCTATGGAGGAGATCTACCACCCTTAGATGGAGGCGAGTCCGCTTCCGTGGAAGTCACGGCGGCCGACCGCGGGAGTCGCACAGTTCAATGACGACCGCTTCCTCCACGGACTCAGGCCGGCCGGCCGGGCGCCGCCCCGGCCGGCCGGTTCTGTCGATGGCCGGTACCGCCGCGATCGGGGCGTTCGTGCGTCTGCCGGCACCGCCATCGAGGAGGGGCCGGGGACCTGTCCCCAATCGCGGCGTCCGGGCCGACACCGCCTGGCGTCGGTTGTCGGCCCGGCGGCCCGGCCTCACTTCAGGTGCCGGCCGAAGAACCGGTCCCCGTCCTCCACCTCGAACCACGGGGTGCCGGTGTGTCCGCCCAGATTGGCGTGCAGCGTCTTCTCCGTGGTGCCGAAGGCGTCGAACAGGTCCAGGGCCCGCTGCCGGGGGTTCCCTTCGTCGTCCCACTGCAGCAGGAACAGCAGCGGAATGGTGACCTGACGGGCCTCCTCGCGCTGGGCGCGGGGCACGTAACCGCCGGCGAAGAAACCGGCGGCCGCGATGCGCGGCTCGACCGCCGCCAGCCGGATGCCGACGGCGGTCCACCCCGAGTACCCGACCGGGCCGCCGATCTCGGGCAGCGAAAGAAGGGCGTCCAGGGTGGTTCGCCATTCCGGGACCGCCTTCTCGACCAGCGGGCCGATGAAGGACTCGAAGATCTCATCGACCGGCTCGCCGGCCTGCATCGCCCGGCGGAGGTCGGCGCGAGCCTGTTCATCGGCGGCGGAGCGGGGCCGGTCACCGCACCCGGGGGCGTCGATGGAGGCCACCGCGTAGCCGTACGCCGCGGAGTGCCGGGCCCGGGCCACCAGTCGGGGTTCCCTCTTGGACAGGCCGTTGTTGTGAGCCATCAGGATCACCGGGACAGGTGCGGCGGATTCAGGCGTCCACAGGGTGCCGGGGATCTCGCCGAGGGTGAATTCGCGTTCGAGGACGCCATCGTCGAGGCGCTGCTCGGAAGTGAATTGCATGGTCGTGCCTTTCGGGAGTGCTCTTGGACGGCGCTCCCGGACGACCTATCGTCCGACCGTGACCCCGGAGGGGAGCACCCATGTCGATACTGCGTTCACGGGTACCACCTCCTCGTTCTCTCGCACGGCCTCCGGAAAGGTATCAGTGGCCGCCGTGGTCCGCCAACGGGTTGTTGCGGGGTGCCCCACACGGCTCCGGCCTGGGCAGAACCCGTCGGGTGGTCGAGCGGAGTATCGCCTGGCTCCACCAGTTCAAACGCCCGCGCATCCGCTGCGGGATACGCGCCGGGCTCCACCAGGGCAATGGGAGGTCCTTCGCGTCGTTCACCGCATCGACCCGGCGGCCGGCCGACAGCTCCTCCACGCCGCGACCCGAGACACGCACCCCGAAGTCCGCCGGGCCGCCACGCAGCTCTGACGAACCTCACCCGGAGCACCGGTCCGACCAGCTGTCGCAGACTGCTGAAGGCATCGCGGCCGTCCCCGGGATTCCGGGACCGGCCGGGATCAGGTGTGGGTTTGTTACGCGGGGGATTGGTCAGCGGGCGCGTGAGGGTGATGGGAGCCCGTCCTGGTCGGCTGATGAGCGGCTTGGGCCGCACGGGCCGGGGCGAACGCAGCAGCGAGTTGGTCGTGGAGAGTCGCTGCACAGGGGTGGGGGTCGCGGCGCGGTGTGATCGTGTAGATGCCGCGGGTCGGGGGGTCCACGAGATCCACGGTGGTGACGTCGGTCCGAAGCGCCCGCGTCAGCACACCGGGTACCAACGCGATGGCAAGGCCGGTTGCGACCAGGGCCAGTTTGCCGTGCAGATCGGCCGCGGTGAGGTCGATGCGGGCGCTGACTCCGGCACGGGCAGCATGCTGGCGCAGGAGCGCCGCCGAGCCGTCGTTGTCCTCGACCCAGGTCTGATCTGCGAGCGCCTGAATGCGTACCGGGCCGCCCCCGGACCGCGGATGGCCGACGGGCATGACGACGACCATGCCGTCCAGCCCGAGGAACCGTCGATCCACCCGCGGGTCATGGGGCAGCCCTGGTGGTGCATCAGTGACGACCGCGATGTCGATATCGCCGGCGATCACGCGCTGGTGCAGCTGAGCGCTCAGGCCGGGGACCAGACTCCACCGGAGGGATCCGGCCTGCTTCAACAGGTCCCGGATGGCCTCGGGGACGATCCCGGAGGCCAGAGAGGGGGCGGCGCCGACAGAGAGCGGCCGGCTGAACGCCCCGTCACGGACGTCTCGTGCGGCGCGTACGGCGCGATCGGCCTCATTGAGCGTGGCCAGCGCGTGATGCCGGAAGACCTCGCCGGCAGGCGTCGGGCGCACACCGCGCGCATGGCGCTCCACCAGTGCTACGCCGAGCTGCCGCTCCAGCCCGGCGATCTGCCGGGAGACGGCCGATTGCGTGTGATTGAGCTCGTTGGCCGCCGCCGACAGCGACCCGAGACGGCACACGGTCACGAAGGTTCGCCACACAGACAGTTCCATCACGCCAGTATGCCCAATCGGTATGCGTATCTCGCATGGTTGACCTGCTAGATCTGCGCTTGTCGCAACTGTCGCCGTGCACCACTCTGGCACGTATGACAGCACCGCACACACCACACACCCTTGCTGTTCTCGGCTTGGGGCGCATGGGCGCCGCGCTCGCGACACGACTCGTCGCCCAGGGCTGGAACGTCGTCGGCTGGACACGCTCCGGGCGGGCGTCAGGCACCGTCAGGGTGACCAGCGATCCGAACACCGCCGTGGCGAGGGCCGACCTCGTGCTCATGTCACTGTTCGACGGACCCGCCTGCCGGCAAGTCCTCGACGACGTCCACGATTCGCTGCGCCCGGACACGGTCGTGGTGAACACCAGCACCATCGCCCCCGCGGAGGCGTCCGCACTGGCCCGGCAACTCGGCTCGACCTATGTCCACGCCCCCGTGCTCGGCTCCGTACCGGCTGTTGCTGCCGGCACCCTGCAGATCCTTGCCGCTGCTGACCGGGACACGCTCGGCAGAGTCCGACCGGTTCTGGAAACTCTCGGGACCGTGCGACGCGTCGACGATGCCTCCACCGCCGCCGCGCTCAAGCTGATCGCCAACAACGGTCTCGCCGGAGCCGTCCTCGCGCTGCGCGACTCCCTGAGGCAGGCCGACGCACTCGGCCTGCCCCGTGCCCAGGTGCTGGATGTCCTCCAACTCGGGCAGCTCGGCACGCTCGTAACCCGCAAACGCCCCTTTCTCACCGACGGGTCCGCCGTCGGCACTGCCGAGTTCACCATCGGTGCGCTGGCCAAGGACATGGCACTGCTGGCCGCCGCGTCCAACACTCCCTTGCGCAGCGCAATCGGCCTGGCCGACACCCCTGCCGCTCCTGAGGCCGACATTGCCGCCGCCGCCACGGTCCCCGCCGTGGAGGAAGCCGTACTGGAACCGCTCCGCGCCTACATCCGGGGACATGCCACCGGTGACCCCACTCACTTCCGCGACGCGTTTCTGGCCACCGCCCACATCGAGGGAATCCGCGACGGCGTATTCGTCTCGTGGAATCTGGACGAGTACTGCGCCCTCTTCCAGGGCCGGCCGGCCTCGGACGAACCGACCCGTTCCCGCCGCATCGACGTCACGGACGTCCACGGCACGATCGCGACCGCCACCATGACGCTCTGGCACGGCGCGGACACGTTCACCGACATCTTCCTGTTGGTCCGTGTCGATGACAGCTGGCGCATCGCCAACAAGACGTATCACCGCCGCTCCTGAGAGAGCTGGAGGCCGATCCGCGGCCTCGGGGAACGATCACCACGCACACGGGGAACGACCTTCAGGGCCTCTTGGCGCCGTACGGCCTCTATGCCGTTGCCTCTTCGGCTCGGCGTTCACAAAGCCGAGCCATCGGCTCATGACGAGGACGGTCTGAACATCCCTGGCTGTATTTGACTGTTGAAGACGCTGATCGAACCGCCCTTTCGGCCAAAACTGGCCGTTTCATGGGTGGGCAACAACTCGTACACGTATCGGCGTCACACTGATGAACCATGCCCCACTCAAGCACCACAGCCAACAGCATCAGCCGCCGGTATCTGCTGGCCGCCTCGGGCGCCCTCGCACTCACCGCCGCCTGCGGTTCCAACACCGGCCGTGCCGGCGGAGCGGGCGGTCACCCCGCTCTCGACCAGTGGTACCACCAGTACGGCGAGGCTGGGACCGAACAGGCGGTGAAACGATATGCGGCGGCGTACCGCAAGGCGGAGATCACGATCGAGTGGCGGCCCGGCAACTACGACCAGCAGACGGCCGCAGCACTGCTGACCAAGAACGCACCGGACGTCTTCGAGGGCAGTCCGACCCTGGACCAGATCCGGGGTGGGCAGGTCGCCGATCTCACCGACCTCCTGGACGGGGCACGCGATGACTTCAACCCCGCGGTCCTCACCCCCAAGACATACAAGGGCAAGGTCTACGGGATCCCCCAGGCCATCGACATGCAGATGCTCTACTACCGGAAGAGTCTGCTGGCCGCGGCCGGAGTCCGGCCACCACAGACCCTCGACGAACTGGTCGACGCTGCAAGGGCCCTGACGACCAAGGACGTGAAAGGCCTCTTCCTCGGCAACGACGGGGGAGCCGGCGTGCTCGGCGCCACTCCGCTTCGCGCCGCGGGCCTGGAACTGGTGACCTCCGACGGAGCGGTCGGATTCGACGACCCGCAATCCGCCAGGACCCTCGGCAAACTGCACCGGTTCCACAAGGACGATTCCCTGCTGCTCGGAGCCCCCACCGACTGGTCCGACCCGTCCGCGTTCCTCCAGGGGCTGACCGCCATGCAGTGGACGGGACTGTGGGCCCTTCCACAGATCGAGAAGGCGCTGGGCGACGACTTCGGCGTCCTGCCCTTTCCCCGCGACGGGGTACAGGGCAGGCCTTCCGTACCGGTCGGCGCCTACGGGGCGGCCGTCAGCGCGCACAGCAGTCACATCGACGCGGCGAAGGCATATGTGAAGTGGCTGTGGGTGGAACGGACGGACTACCAGGAGGACTTCGCGCTGTCCTACGGCTTCCACATTCCCGCCCGGATCTCGCTGGCGAAGAAGGCGGCCGCACTTGCCAGGGGCGCGGCGGCCGAAGCCGTCCGCTTCACCACTGAACACGGTTACGCGCAACCCCTGTTGTGGACCGAGAGGAGCCAGACCGCCTACCAGGACGCCCTGAGCCGGATCATCACCGAAGGCGCCGCCCCGGACGCCCAGATCAGGTCGGTCGTCGCGACGGCGAACGCCGAACTGAAGCGGGTGCGGTCATAGCCACGCAGACGTCTGAAGGCGCCAAACAGCCGCTGGGGCGGCGACTGCTGGGTCCCCAGAACCGCTACCTGTGGTTCTGGGTCTTCGTCGGTCCCTTTGCCGCCGGGCTTGCCCTCTTCACATACGTACCGCTGCTGTGGAGCGTGTGGCTCAGCTTCTTCGACGCCCACAACACGGTGACACCGACCGACTTCGTGGGCCTGGACAACTACTCCGAGATCCTTGGCGATCCGTCCTTCATCTCCAGTCTCGTCACCTTCGGCGTCTTCTCGCTCTTCATCGTTCCGGCAACCTACGGGCTCTCGCTCGCCCTCGCTCTGATGGTTGCCAGACTGCGCTTCGCCCAGGCTTTCTTCAGGTCGGTCTTCTTCCTGCCGACTGCCTGCTCGTACGTCGTCGCCGCAATGATCTGGAAGCTGTCGATCTTCAACGGGGTACGGTTCGGGCTGGCGAACACGGTGCTGGGATGGTTCGGCGGTTCGGACATCGCCTGGCTGTCGACCACCACCCCGCCCTGGTACTGGCTGGTCATCGTGACCGTGCGCCTGTGGCTCCAGGCAGGCTTCTACATGGTGATCCTGCTGGCCGGACTCCAGCGAATCCCGCGCACCCTCTACGAGGCGGCGGCCGTCGACGGCGCCCGCCCCGGCTGGCAGGTCTTCAGGCACATCACCTTCCCGCAACTGCGCGCGACCTCCGTCGCCGTCGTCCTGCTCCTGGTGATCAACGCCTTCCAGGCCTTCGACGAGTTCTACAACCTGCTGTCGACGGCACGCGGCTACCCGCCCTACGCCAGGCCGCCCCTGGTCTACCTGTACTACGTGGCGCTGGGACAGGGACAGAACCTCGGCCTCGGCAGCGCGGGCGCGGTGATCCTCGCACTGATCATCGCGGTCGTGGCGGTGGTACAGGCACGCTGGTTCGGCCTCGGACGCCAGGAGGACTGACGTATGCGACAGCACTCGACGGACCAACCCACGGGGCTCTCCATGGCGCATGCCTTCCGACGGCTCGTGCGCGGACTTCGGCTCGTGCTGCTCATCGCGCTCGCCGTGCTCTTCCTCGTCCCGTTCTACCTGCTGGTGCGCAACGGCCTGGCCACCGAGGCGGACATCACCGGGGCGGACTGGACGTTCTTCCCGCATAGCCTCCAGTGGGGCAACCTGCGGGAACTGTTCAACGACAGCAGTGTCCCCATGCTGCACGCACTGTGGAATTCGGCCGTGATCGCCGTACTCACGACCGTCGGCACCCTGCTGCTCGCCTCGATGGCCGGCTACGGGCTGGCCCGCATCGAGTATCCCTATGCGAGCCAGGTCTTCTACGCGTTCCTGGTCACCCTGATGATCCCGTCCGCCGTCACTTTCGTCCCGAGCTTTGTGCTCGTTTCGTCGCTCGGCTGGATCTCCACCCTGCGCGGACTGATCGTCCCCACCCTCTTCAGCGCGTTCGCAGCCTTCCTCTTCCGGCAGTACTTCCTGGGCTTTCCCCGGGAGCTGGAGGACGCGTCCAGGGTGGACGGGCTCGGCTACTGGCGTACGTACTGGCGGATCGTCGTCCCCAACACACGGCCGGTCTTCGCCGCCGTGGGGGCGATCGTCTTCATCGGCTCGTGGAACTCGTTCCTCTGGCCACTGGTGATCGGCCAGCAGCGCGACGCCTGGACCGTGCAGGTTGCGCTCGCCACCTTCACCACGGCTCAGACGGTCAACCTGCACGAGCTGTTCATCGCGGCCGCTGTTTCGATCCTGCCCCTGCTGGTGGTCTTCCTGGTACTCCAGCGCCACATCGTCGCGGGCGCGGAGCGCTCCGGCATCGATGAATGATCACGAGCCCGGGGCGCCGACGCGGACCACCGTCCGCACCGGGGTCAGCGGTCGGCGATGTCCTCGCGGAGGCCGTCGGAGAATTCCCACCACGACAGCGGTAGCCAGTCGCCGTTGATGAAGGCATCGACAGTTGCGCCGCGACCGCGGACAGTCACCGTCGTTCCTGGCGGGTACGTGGTGCCGGACAGGCCGGGCACGGGGACGAGCAGGGTCCCGAGGCGTTGTGCAGCCACTTTGCGCCTTTCCTTTCCGATTTCAGTGGAATATCGGAGTGGTGAATATTCATCCCGATATTACTGGGTTGTCCATTTGCTCGGGCCGGAGAATCATGAGAGATGGGTCACGCGAAATACAGCAGATGGGGGCGGCGCGAAAAAGGACGTGCATCGCCGAGCGGAGGTGGCAGCCATGAAGGCCGTCGTATACAAGGAACCGTTCACCGTGGCGGTCGAAGACATCGAGAAGCCCAGGATCCAGCACCCGAACGACGTGATCGTAAAGGTCACCTCCACCGCGATATGCGGCTCGGACCTGCACATGTACGAGGGTCGTACCGCAGCCGAACCCGGCATCGTCTTCGGCCACGAGAACATGGGGATCATCGAGGAAACCGGTCAGGGCATCACCTCGCTCAAGGCGGGCGACCGCGTGGTCATGCCCTTCAATGTCGCCTGCGGTTTCTGCACCAATTGCGTCGAGGGATTCACCGGATTCTGTCAGACCGTCAATCCCGGCTTTGCGGGAGGTGCTTACGGGTATGTCGCCATGGGGCCCTGGCCCGGCGGCCAGGCGGAATACCTACGTGTTCCGTACGCCGACTTCAACTGTCTGAAGCTGCCGCCGGGAAACGAGCACGAGACCGACTTCATGCTGCTTGCCGACATCTTCCCCACCGGCTACCACGGCTGTGAACTCGCCGGGGTCCGCCCAGGTGAGAGCGTCGCCGTGTACGGCGGCGGGCCGGTCGGGCTCATGGCCGCCTACTCGGCCCTGTTGCGCGGCGCGAAGAAGGTCTTCGTCGTGGACCGCGTTCCCGAGCGGCTGGAAAAGGCCCGGGAGATCGGTGCGATTCCGGTCAACTTCGCCGAGGGCGACCCCGTGGAGCAGATCAAGGAGCAGACCGAAGGCATCGGCACGGACAAGGGCGTCGACGCCGTCGGCTACCAGGCGGCGGCGCGCGGCACCGACCGAGAGGAACCGGCGACAGTCCTGAACTCGCTCGTCGGCACGGTCCGGGCCACCGGGGCGCTCGGCGTGCCCGGCCTCTACGTTCCGTCCGACCCAGGAGGCCCCGACGAGCAGGCCAAGCACGGCATGCTCCTCGTCTCGATCGGCAAGCTCTTCGAGAAAGGCCTACGCGTGGGTACGGGGCAGTGCAACGTGAAGCGCTACAACCGGTACCTGCGCGACATGATCATCGAGGGCCGGGCGCAGCCGAACTTCGTCGTTTCGCATGAACTGCCCCTGGACCAGGCTCCCTCGGCGTACGACAAGTTCGACAAGCGGATCGAGGGCTATACGAAGGTTGTGCTGCACCCGTAGCGGGAGACCCGGCGGCGCGCCGTACGAGCCGGGCCCTCCCGGTCGGCCGAGCGCCGGCACGTCCCGCCGCCGATGGGGGGCTCCGGCCCGATTGCCCAGGTTCATGGCATGGGCTGCGGGGTGGGGTATCGGGTCGTGGTCAACCCGAGGACCGTCTTGGGACCGTTCTCAGTGATCCCGGCGGGTTTCCACGTGTCGGGAGCCGGACTCTTTCGTTGGTGGGAGTGCGGTCCGGGTTCGTCCGGCCGGGCAGGACCTGTACGGACACCGGGACTGGAACCCGGGTAGAGGAGGAGCACGATGGGTGCGGAGACGATTGGTACAGGCGGCGGTGCGGGGCGCGCGGGTGCGCGGGCCGTGGTGCTGGGCGCGGTTGCGGGGGCGGTACTGCTTCCGGCGGGTGCCGCTCACGCGAGCGTGATCGGGGTTGGGAACGCGGCATTCGGCAACACCTGTGTCAACCAGGGCAGCGCCCGGGCCGAGGGTGTCACCGTGGCCGGGAGCAGGGTGGGCAGCGGAAATCGGGTCGGCCTGCCGTTGAGCCTGCCGCGCAATCACTGCGGCAACAGCGGCATTGTCTGCACAGCCGTGTTCATGTCCAGCGTGTGAACGGGCATGTGAACCGCCGGACGACGGTGAGCAGAGCAGCAGCGTGTGCGCCGATGGACCAGCGGGCGGTGGAAGCGCTGCTCTCCCTGAGCGGGCAGGCGCTGCCTCTGCTGCGCCAGTGGGTCGGGTCGGACCCGGACTGCGGTGTGGCGCGGGCGCTGCTGGCGCTGGCGACCGGAGACCGCTGGGACGACGCCGTACTGAAGGAACAGCTGGTGATCGCGCACAAGGACGCGTCGGCCGCCGGTGAACGGGAGGCGAGCCTGGTGTACGGAGTGTTCCTTCACACACACCGGCAGTACCGGATGACGGCCGACCACCTGGTGGGGCACTTCGACCGGTGGCCCGCCGATGAGCTGGCCGGCCTCATGGTGGGCGCGTTCTTCGAGTGCGGGGACGCCGCCTACCGTGCGCACGGCAATGCACTGATGGAGCAGCACGCGACGGTGGCCGGCCCGGAGAGCTGGCCCTGGATGAGCTGGCTGGCATCGGCCAGGGCGGAGCAGGGCCGGGTGCGCGAGGCACATGAACTGGCCGGACGGGCACTGACTCTGTATCCCCGTTCGGGTGTGGCCGCGCACGCCCTGGCCCACGCAGAACACGAACTCGGGGCCGGCCGCGCCTGCACCGACTTCCTGGACCAGTGGCTGCGGGCGGACCCGCAGGCGATGCAGTCACGGCACCTGAGCTGGCACGCCGCTCTGCAGTCCATCGCCTGTGGAGACTTCCCGGATGCGCGCCGGCGGGCGGATGCGGCACTGGCGCGTACGGATGTCGGCATGCTGGCCGCGACGAACTGGCGCCTGCTCCTGGCCGGGCAGTCCCCGGCCGGCCGCAGCGATCCGGACCAGGTCAGGGAACTGCTCGCCGCACCGGGCGGAATGGCGGACGTCTTCCACACCTTCAACCTGGCTCTGGCCCTGGCCGTGGAGGCCGCCACCGACGACCTGCACATCCTGGCCCGCCGGGCCGCCACCGACGCACGCCCCGAGTTCCACGAGGTCCTGGCCCCCGTGGTGCGGGCACTGGCGGAAATCACCGCGGGCCGTCCCCGCGCGGCGGTGAACCTGCTGAGCGGTCTGGGCGAGAAAACGGAACAGATCGGCGGGGTGCGGGTGGAGCGCGAGATCATCCAGGACACCCTCGCCCGCGCCCTCGTCGACGCGGGGGAACACGCCCGCGCGGCAGGCCTGCTGCACCACCGCACCACTACGCGCCGCCACCACACCTACGAGAACCTGCTTCTCGCAGCACGTGTCCAGGCTGTCGTGCCCGGCCCCCGGGACCGACGATGAGATCCTTCCGCGGGAACCCCCACGAGCCGGCCGACGTCTCCAGTGATCATGAGGGAACGTCTTGAAGCACTGAGCGGTACCGGGGTGGCCCTGGCCGGTGGATTCGTCGGGCTGCTGGGATGGGCCGCGGACGCCGAACCACGGGCGCGCGCCGGATTCGAAGCAGGGCCGGACTGGAGCGTGCTGTACGCGGAGCTGCCGCTGACCGTTCTCGTCGGAGTGGTAGCCGCTCTGTCAGCGTGGTTGCTGCCCCGGCGGTGGATGATCGGACTGTCCGTTGTCGGGTACGCAGGCCGCGTCACGCTCGTCGCCATAGTGCTGGCCGGATTCTGGCTGGCCGTCCAGGGCTGGTATGCAGGACTGCCCGAGTCAGTGCCGGACCACAAGCCTTAGACGTTCTGTCCATGGATGTCGGCGACGGGGTTCACGGCTGACTGATCTCGAATCCTCCGCGTCACCGACGGCGACGCGGAGGTCATACGGTCCGTGCAGCGTCTGGACGGCGGACGCCCTTTCCGGCCAAGGGCTCGGTGGGTGTCCTCGGCGTCACCGCGCTGGAACGGGAGGCGGGCACCGAGTGCATCCGCCTTCTTGCCGCGGCGGAGGCTTCCTGTCGGGTGCCTTGCTCAGTTGGTGCGTCGGGTTCTGACCCCGTCGGCTTCGAAGTCGTAGACGGTCCGGTTGATCCGCAGGCCGACACAGCGACGGGTCCGAGTCGGCGGTCAGGCGGTATGTGCGCTGCGGGCGTACGGCGCGAACAGCAGCGACCAGTTGCCGACCGTGGTCCGGGCCAGTGCCGTTCCCGGCTCCCCGTCCTCGTCATCGGGGGTCACCGCGGCGGGCCGGAGACCGGACTCGGTGGCCGGCCCATGGGACCCGGCCCCGGTGCGGACAAGGTCGCCGTCAGGGTCCTCCGTTGCCGCGTCGAGGAGGTACAGCAGGTGCCCGTGTGCGGGGCCGGCGTCCCCTGCCTCCAGTGATTGCGTGGTGAAGGTGCGCTGCTGGTCATACCGCACCAAGTCCGAGTTCTCCACGGCGGCCTGGACGAGCTGGGCCCAGTAGGACTCGTCGTGGGCACCTGTGCGCTGGCGCATGTGCCGTGCGGCGTACCGCGCCATGGCCCCAGCGTCGTCGATCAGAGGGGAGAGCACCTGGTCGGAGGTGAAGTCGAAGCCGAACCACAGGCGGCGGCCGTCGAGGACCAGCGACTCGATACCGCCGACGACGCCGATGCGCCCGGTCAGCCCGGTTTCTGGTTCCGTCACGCTCTCTCCCCGCGTGGTGTCCGAGATTGCGTTTTCTGCCATGGTGGGTCCCTCTTCCGCGGTCGCGCTTACGCTGCTACCGGAGTGTCTATCGCAGAGCACTGACACCGAGTACGCGCGGTCCGTCAGCCGGAGTTCCACAGTCTGCCGAGGGACCGACTCAGTCAGCGATATCTACCAGGGGAGGTTACGCCGGAGCCCCAGCAGCGATGGAGTCACGGACGCAGGCACCGCCAACCGTCGCCGGACATCACGCCGGGCCGACTGCACCCGCTTCGAAGCGCCGGGGGAGAAGACCGGGTCGGCCCCGCACCACGCCCCGGCGCTCGCTGCGCACGCCCGGCAGTGCGAGTGGCGAGGCGAGCCGGGGGAACCGTCCATGTCGGTGCGGGAGCTCGACGTGATGGCGGCCTTGGCATCCATGGAGACCGAACTGGCGATGATGACGGCTGTACACCGAGTCGTTGCGAAGGAGATGGGACCTTGAGCGGTGGAGGGCCTGGCGCCGCTGGACCGCGTTCACGCCGTCACGAGCTGCGCCGTGGTCATGGTGCTCTCAAGGTCGGCGTCCCTTGGGGAAGGCGGCGCGCAGTGCGGAGCCGCGGGTGATGAAGGCGACGCGGATGACGGGCAGCATGCAGACGGCCTGCATCGCGGCGTACCACAGCGGGCAGACACCGGGGATCAGGTCGACGCCGATGATCGCGATCGGCATGATCACGGCGAGGGTGCCAATGCGCTCGAAAGCCCGTCGAGATCCCCGGGAGGCGGAGACCGTCATCCGGTAGATCAGTACGGCGGACACCGGGAGCAGGACCGCCCGGACCCACATGAACGTGTTCACCATGTGACCGCTGCTCGCTGCCACAGCGACCGCCAGGAAGGCGACGGCGCCAAGCGCGCCGTACACCTTGATGCTGTTCATCGCCGTGCCGAAGGCTCGCAGCGTGCGGGGAGTGCGGTCGGGCATTGCCTCGGTCGTGGGGTGCGTGTTGGTTTCCATGGCTACGACGCTACGAAGCGCCTGTCCGCCCCGGTACGGGCCTGGACGCACAATGGGGTGGGTCCAGCCCCACTCCCCGGCCGACCGGGCAGGAAGTAGCAGCCGCGCCCGCGAGGAGCTGGAGGAGACCGCCGTCAGCAGCAGGAGACCGTGGAGATCTTCATCAACTCACGCCGGATGAGGCGCTGGTCCTGTGGGACCGGCCGGAGCAGGTGCAGATGACGGACCTCAGTCGTCTCGTCGACGATGCGGCGGTCTGGGCGCCGCAGCGCCGTGTTGCCGGAACGCTCGACAAGTCGCTGCCGGGGAACCTTGCGGCGGACTACGCCGAACGTCTGGAAGCGGCCCGCCGCAGGCCGAGGGGCGCACCGCATGTCGCGGTGCGCCCCTTGTCGTTGCCGGGCGCCAGTTCACATCACCATGGGCAGGACGGCCAGTGGCAGATCACCGGCTTCGACTGCGGCCTGGTCGATCACGAGTCCCGTGCAGTTCCCGGCAGCGGCGAACACCGCCCGCGGCAGCGCCTCGTTCCCCGCTTCATAGCGCGCGATTGCTTCCTCGTCACGGGCATCCGGCCGTGGCAGGAGCACCGCGCCCGCGGTCTGCAGCGCTTCGTCCAGCGCCGATCCGCAACCTGTGGTTTCCCCGAACTCGGCTTGCCTGTCGTCGCCGTCCCCCGGCGCGTGAACGATCCGCCTCGGCGGGCAGTGGGAGTTCATCGTCAGGCAGATGATCTCTTCGTCCGGGTAGGGGGCCATTCCCTCGACCTTCCTGAAGCCTGTGTACCAGGTCGACATGCCCCAGTCCTCCAGCACGTACACCCACTCTCCGTGCATGCCGTACATCGCCCGATTGGCACAGGCCAGGGCCGTGCCTCCGTTGGCGGTCAGCGTCCGCCAAGCCTTGTACGGCGTTCCGTCCTCCAGCTGCCCAAGGTCAGCACCAAGAGCCATCAGGAACTCTTCGGTCCCGATACCGCGGGCCGCTGTCAGGGAGATGCGACCTCGCATCCCGGGCACGCCGCCCGCGTTCGTGCAGCTGTGTGCGCCTATCCAGGCGATCCCCTCAGGCATTCAGTGACACTAGCGGCCCAGCGTTCACGTGGCACACCGCACTGCAGCCGCAGCCAGTCGTGTCGCCATGACCGTGGAATCCACGTCGACCAGCGACAGGCCCGCTTTCCTCTGCTGCGTGGCCCTGGCCATCAGTCCTTCCAACAGCGCGGTGAACACTTTCGCGTCCGTCAGATCCGAAGAAGGCCGGAGACCGCGGACTGAGAAGCCTTGTCCCAACCGGCTTTGGAACGTGCGGGTCGAACAGGGTTCCCGCGCGGGTGATCTACGGCCGGTCGGCGCATGAGGGCAGGGCCTCTCGGTAGCTCGGGAATGCTCATCCGACCGAGCAAGGCCGGGAGGCTCTGGTGTCGTTGTTGACCTCCTTATCCGGCGGGCGACGGCGAGTAGTCGTCGACGGTCACGGAGTTGTGGAGGCGCGCGCTCTTGGTGGTGAGGCGAACGAGGGCGCGGCTGGGGCCCACGGGCAGGGCGGAGATCAGGCGCGCGCCCTGGGCCAGTCCCCACACGCCGAGGCGGGACGTGGGGATCAGGGTCTTCGCCGCGCTCAGCCCGACCGCGCGGCTGCCGTGGACGTGCTCCGCCATCACGCGCTCGTAGGCGGGGAAGGCGCGCCCGTGGTCGCCGCCCGCCCGTGCCAGCTCTCCGGCCAGGACGTACGCGCCGACGACGGCCAGGCTGGTGCTGCCGCCGACGGCCGGACCGGGGCAGTAGCCCGCATCGCCGACGAGTGTCACCCTCCCCTGCGACCAAGTGTCCATGCGGAGTTGGGTGATCGAATCGAAGTAGAAGGCCGGGGTGCGGTCGAGCTCGACCAGCCAGCGGTCCACGTGGACATGCATGCCGGAGAAGGCACCGCGCAGGAGTTCTTTCTGCCGGGGCACGTCACGGTGGTGATAGTCGAGCTCGCGCTCGCTCCGGAACAGGAACAACGCCCGCGCCTCGCCGAGGTGCCGCGCGCCGTACATACCGGCAGTGCGGCCGACGCCGACGTGGATGAGGAGCTCGCCGTCGAGGTCGGAGACGTTCGGCAGGGTCAGCACCCCGAGGTAGGCCCCGATGAAGGCGTTGAGGCGGGACTCCTCGTCGAAGACGAGGCGGCGTACGTTGGAGTGCAGCCCGTCCGCGCCGACGACGAGGTCGAAGCGGCGCGGCGCGGCGTTTTCGAACCAAACCTCGCCGTCGGGCGAGATCGCGGTGATCGAGTCGCCGAAGATGTACTCGACGTCCTCCCGTGCGGCGTCGTAGTAGATCTCGCTCAGGTCGTCGCGCATGATCTCCACGTGCCGGTCGGAGGCGGCGCTGAAGACCTTGGAGAGGTCCGCCCGGACGGCACGCCGTGAGCCCTCCGGGTAGACGGTCATTCGGTTCGTGCCGGTGGACCGCTCCTCGATACGCGGGAGCACGCCCATCTTCTCCGAGATGTTCATCGCGGGCCGAAACAGGTCGACCGCGTGGCCGCCGGTCCTGCGCAGAGTCGGCGCGCGCTCGACGACGGTGGCGGAGAAGCCGTGCCGGGTGAGCCAGTAGGCCAGAACCGGACCGGCGACGCCGGCGCCCGAGACAAGAATTCGCAGGGCACCTCTCGTTCTCATTCAGTCCTCCCGTACGGCGTGGATCGCAGTGAAGGCCAGCAGGGGAGTGGCGGTCCGCAGCGGATCCTCGAGCAGGGGCGAGTGCCCGAGACCTGGCAGCAACTCGACCTTCGCGCCCGGAGCGGCGCGGAAATCGGAGGCGGACGAGGATCGCCACCTGCGGTCGTCCTCGCCGAAGATCACCAGCAATGGCTTGCCCAGGGCTATCAGCCGATCCGGCAGCGCCTGCTGCTCCAGGTAGGAGCGGGTGGCCCGCATTGTCGTGGTGAACGTGTGGTAGGTCATACCGCGCACATCGTCCAGGAGCTCTTCCGGGATCCGGTAGCCCGCGCGGCTGAACCCCGTGCTCGCGATCTGCCGGAGCTGTTCGTCGGTCGGCGGCCACTGCGAGGGCCCGCTTGCGGCGGCGGGTTCCGGTGCGATGAAGGCGTCCAGGCTGGGGCCGGTGTTGACGAGCGCGAGTGCGGTCACCAGGTCGGGACGCCGTTCGGCGAGGGCGGTGGCGACCACGCCGCCGCTGGAATGGCCGACGACCACGGCGTGCTCGACGCCGAGCCTGTCCAGTGCCACACCAACCCGGTGTGCCTGGTCCGGGATCGCATAGCTGCGGTCGGCCGGCTTGGCCGACCGGCCGTGCCCGAGCAGGTCGATCCGGATGACGCGGTGAGATCCGGCCAGCAGCGGAACCATCGGGTTCCACGAGCGGGCCGAGGATGCGGACCCGTGGATGAGCAGCATCGCGGGTGCGTCACGGGGGCCGTCCTGGCACACGTAGATGTCGCTGTCATCCAGCGACCGGGTTGAATTCTCGGCGGCCTGGGCGCCGCCGTTCACGTACGAACCGCCGTCAGAAACAGTCATGAGCCCACTGTCTCCACCGGTATGTGCCGGTGGATTGGACGAATGTTCCCCATAGCCGGCTCACGTAGCATGGGAACATGCGGGCTTTCGAGCGCGGTGCGGCCATGTGGGGCGTCGAACGTCCGGAGCTGCCCAGCCGGGTGGCCGGTGTCACCATGGCAGGGTTCCGTGTCCATGACCTGGAAGCGCTTCGTATAGTCCCGCACCCGGCTGTGACGCTGCTCCTGGAGTTCGGTGCCGGTTCGCCCGTTCTTGACTGTGCCGCAGGGCAGCAGCGGGGAAGCATGGTTGCCGGGCCCGGGCTCGGGTCCGCAGGAGCGGTCCGGGCGTGGGGAGTGAACGTCGAATGCGTGCAGGTACGCCTGTCCCCGGTGATCGCACAAGCGATTCTGGGCGCTTCCCCCGCCGACCTCGGCGGCGCCGTCGTGTCGTTGGGTGACCTGTGGGGCCGGGAAGCGTCAAGGCTGTGCCAGCAACTCGGCGAGGTCTCGTCGTGGCAGGATCGCTTCCTGCTGACGGACGCGCTGCTCGCCCGTCGGCACGTGGCAGTGCCGCCGGTGGACCCGGAAGTGGCCTGGGCCTGGCGTCAGATCGTCGTGAGCCGTGGCCTGACCCGGGTCGACGGACTGGCGGCCGAGGTCGGGTGGAGCCGAAAACGGCTGTGGTCCCGTTTCCGGTCGCAGCTCGGCCTGCCGCCCAAGCAGGCCGTGAAACTGGTCCGCTTCGATCATGCCGCCCACCGACTGGTCGCCGGTGAACGCGCGGCCCGAGTCGCGGCCGACACCGGCTATGCCGACCAGTCGCACCTGCATCGGGACGTCAGGGCGTTCACCGGGGCGACCCCTGCGACCGTTGCCGGCGAGCCGTTTCTCGCCGTTGACGACATCGCATGGCCCAGTGTCGGACGGGTACGGGCAGCGCGAGGTCCTGGACATCGCTGAAGATCAGATGGAACCGGCCATCGGCCCACGGGTGCAGCACCTGTCGTCCGCCTTCAAAGCATGGTGCAGTGCCGTCGACCCGCAGCACCCGTCTTCCGCTGTCGAACGATCCGCTCCGGAGCAGGGTTGACCCTCGACCTTGTGCAGGGCCCAGAGTGCTGGGTGTGGAGAACGACATGCGAAGCATCGGCGAGATGGCCCGCGATGGCGGCCTGGGCGTGAGCGCCCTGCGGTTCTACGACCGTGCCGGTGTGCTGGTCCCGGCCTGGGTGGATCCGGCGAGCGGTTACCGCTGGTACGAACCCGAGCAGCTCCAAGAGGCCCGGCTGCTGGCCAGCCTGCGCCGGGCCGGGATGCCGCTGGCGGACGTCCGGCTGGTGCTGGCCGGCTGGTCCGGCGTGGACACCGATCTGGTCCGGAAACTGCTGAAGGCGCACCTTCGCCGCCTCGAACAGGGACTGTCCGAAGCCCGCAGCGAGTTCTCCGCACTCCGAGCGCTTCTCGATCACAGGGAGAATGTCATGACTTCGCTCCGCGTCGCCACTGTCCGGCTGTCCATCGCCGGACCCGAGTTGGCAGCTGCGTTGGACGCGGTTCGTTTCTCGGCGAGCACCGACCCGGAACTGCCGATGCTCGGCGGGGTTCTGTTCGACATCGAGGGCGAGAGCCTCCACGTCGTGACCACCGACCGGTACCGGATGGCTGTCGCGCAGGCCGGTATCGCCGGGCACGACGGGAGTCGGGTGCAGGTCATCGTGCCCACCCCGCTCGCCGACGCGATGCGGGCCCTATTGGACAGCGAGGGGCCCGTGCGGCTCTCTGTCGATGGTGACCGCGTGGAACTGGATGCTTGGGGCAGGCAGGCGGCCGGTCAGTGCCTCGACCACGACTTCCCCGACTACCGTCGTCTCTTTCCCCGGGCCGCAGGGCGTCGCACCGTCGTCGAGGTGGCGGCCTTCCGGAAGGCCCTGACGTCCGGTCCTGTCCGTTCGGGAGAAGCCGGAGCGTACGACCTCAGCGTGCTCGGGGTGGAGGATGGCGGCATGGTGACCCTTTGCGCCGACGGTGCCGAAGACCCGAACCGCGTCGCTGTCAACCGTGAGTTCCTGCTGGACGCGCTGACCGCCGGGGCCCGGGACCGACTGATTCTGGAGCTCGGCACCCCCACAGCGCCGATCGCGATCCGCAGGCCCGACGACGAGGACACCTTCTCGATCCTGATGCCGGTCCGCCTGGAGGACTGACGGAACGTTTACCCTGATCCGGCCCGCCCAGACCCATCGGATGCAACTGGATCAGGGTGCCGGGGAACCGTCTATGGCGACAGATACGCCAACGATGATCGAATCAACCAGCATCACGGTGCCCGGCCGCCCAGGGTATCGGTCATGTCTGCTGGGCCTCGGCCTGTGACGTCGCCGGCACGAGGCGCGAGGGAATCGGCCGACGAGACGTCGTTTCCGTAGAGATCACCATCCGCCAGTTCCACGACACCACACTTGAAGGGTCAGCAGTTTGAAGGTCGTCCTGCTGTACTGATTTGTGTCGCGATCTGGCTGAGTCAGGCATGCCGAGATCAGTCACCTGACGTTGAGGGAGCCGTCCGGCATCGAACGGGGCCAGCTTCTCCCCTGCGCCGGCGAGGCTGACTTGGAGCCCTTCGATTTCACCGAGCCATCCCTCTCGGCTTGCTCCGGTGATTCGGGCGATCAGGTCGTCGTGGATCCCGGCCAGTCGTGCCCGCTGTGCCGGATCCGGCCGAAGGAGCGAGCATCTGACACGAGTTTCTCCGAGCCGGCCATCGCTGCTCGGGGCCCCTGGGTAAACCGCTGGCAGCTGCGTCCTCGCTCGGCAAGGATGCAGCCATGCGCTATGCCGACACCGACCCCGAGCTGATGGACCTGGTCCGACGATTCGTCACGCCCGGTCGGCGGTACCTTCGGCTGGGTGGAAGCTCACTGCGGTTGAGCGGGCCTGAGCGCGAGCTGTTCGTGAGGGAGCTGGTCCAGGCTGCCGGGGAGATCACTCCCGCTGAGCTCGGCATCCTCTTCGAGGGCGGGTGGCGAGAGCGCAGGACTGCCTGCTGGCTGGTTGCTGTAGCCGGCAGGACCGAGTTCCGCAGCCGCATCGGCGAACTCCTGCTGGCCAGCGGAGGCCCCTACCGCGGGGCTCTTTGCATCGCTCTTGCCACCTTCGGCACCAGCGCGGACGCCGATCTGGTCTGCAGCTACCTTGATCGCTACCTGCCTCAACCCGACCTCCGCTGGGACCAGACCGAGGCTCTCAGTACTCTGCTTCACCTCGATGCCGTCCTTGGGACTGAGCGAGCAGCCCCATACCTTGCCGCCGATGGCCTGTGGCAGCAGTGGGCCGATGCCACGCCGAACACGGCGCGGGATCCGCAGGAGTACCGGCAGGTCGTGGATCAGCTCTGTTCCTTCGCCGGCGAGTGCGCCGAACTCTTTGCCAGAACGGAAACCAGGCACTGAGCCCCCCGACCTGACCGCTGGACGCCGACTGCTGCGGCCCGCTCGGTGGAGTCCGGGCAATGACAGGAATCCAGGGCCGCCGGCCAAGGATCGGCCAGGATGGTGGCATTGAGGAGGCGATACTCCTCATGTGAGTGCATGCGACCGGAGCGGCACGCCAGGTCCAGTGGGAACGGGTTGATCAGCGGCCCAGACCGGGCATCACGGTGCAGACCGTAGAACCTGCACAGCACTGTCTCGCTGTGGGCAACGGTGGACGGGGCATAGCCGAGCCCAAGGCTCGTCTTCCCGGTCACCGGGTTCGGGGCGCCGACGCCGGGAGCCAGCCGCCGCTCTCCCGGCTGCGAGCAGTTCCTGGGAGAACACCGCGACCGACGGCACGGCCGCACCGTCGCCGCCAACGAGCCGATAGGGCTCGTACCGGTCATCGGTCGCCACCAGCCGACCCCACCGAGGAACGGCCAACCTCGACAGATCCCGCTCGGGCACACAATCGTTCATCACGACCGCAGACCGTACTGGGCGACTGCCTCACCTGTGACCTGAACTGCACAATCAGCGTGCTTCGTTCAGTGAACGGGGCGCCCTCATGAACGCACGGGGTCCCGAAGGCGCGTGCGCAGGCACCGATGAACACCTTGCGCTTCTCGAAGTGGGGGAGGAAGACGTCCGGCTCTTCCTCGGCCGGGGTCCGGTACTCCTCGCTGGGGAGGGCGGCGCGACGACCGGCGATGACAGCCCGGTGGGCCTCGATCGTCTCGGCAGAGTAGACCGCCAATGGCGTGGTCGGGTATCGGATCTCTCCGAACAGCTCGGACAGCATGGTGCCCTCTGCCGGGTCTGTGCATGGGCGTTGACTGGACGGCGGAAGCTGCGGCACGGTGATGGCTCTGCGTCGGCGGCGTCGTACCGGTGCCCCGGATCAGTGGCGAAGCATGGGCTGCGGACGCCTCGACCGCGCGTCTCGCCTGGGCATCTGGCGAGCTGCTGCACGGCTGGCGGTGAGACATCGAGGTCTTCGGCGTGGCCCGCGTTCACATCGGCCGTGTCGAGCTCAGGTCCACTGTCTGCTGGTGGACAGCAGGCCGGCGATGGCTTGGACGGTGTCCAGCCGCAGGTCGGGGCTGACGGTGCAGCCTCATTCGGCGAGCAAGGTCCGCACCTCGGTGATGGCCCGGGTGATGGTGGAGCGGTCCACGCCGAAGCAGCAGGCCAGCACGTCGTGAGTTGTCCCATGGCAAAGATGGACGAGAGTAGCCAGTAGCCGGTCGACGAACACCAGCCCGTGGTCTGCGCCAGCGCCGATGGCCCGCTTCCGTGGTCGGGAGGCAAGCCTGGTCTGGTGATTTTTTGCCGCAACGGGCCTACGTCGCAAGCGAGTTCGGCTATCACTCCGGCCTCGGACTCGTGATCCGCCGGTTACTCGTGATCACTGTGCGAGCCGCGTTCCCTGCCACCCGACCATGATCGGCCATCAAGGTCTCGACGTCTCACGCCAACCGTGCATCAGCTGGTTAGGAGTCGGTCGGCGCTTCCGTGATCGTGAACGGGGCGGAGAAGTTACCGGAATCGCCGAAGAGGACGATCCTGTAGTCGTTCCCAGGAGGAACGTCCGGCACGACCACTTCCTGCCTTCCCTTCAGGATGCTGAAGCCCTCATCAAGCATGGGGCCAGTCCTGTCGCCTTTCCTCAAGTAGATCGCGCCCTTGGGGTTGGTGATGTGCTGTGGCGGGTCGGCAGTGTCCCAGGTGACCTCAACCGCCTGGCCGACCATCCAGACCGACTCCGCGGTGGGAGAGGTTACGGGCGGCACGAATACGTCCAGCAAAGTGGTTCGAGAGGAGGTGTGGGCCATCGCGGCCGGATGGGTCGCCTGAGTCGAAGCGAGCAGGCTGGGCGCAGCCACAAGGGACCATGCCGCAATGCCCACGGCTGCCCTCTTCCAGATCTTCATGATCGGAAGTATGTCCGCACCATCCGGGACGGTGCGGACAGAGTGGTGATCTTTCCCTCGAAAGAGGGCGCCGGAGACTGGCTTCCGCTGTCCCAGGAACGACTCCCAGCACCTCGACCAGGACCGGCTGGAGCCAGGACGTGAACGAGGGACGGCAAGCGGGCCGCGTAGGCATGTCCTGACGCACCACTTCAAGAATTGATGTATACGAGGGCATTCGAAGCGAAGACGCCCTCTCGCGCCTTGTTCTTCCAGAGAGACAGGGTGAGTTGCGACAGGTAGTGCCGAAGCCGCCCGTACACCGAGCGCCGCGCCCTCCTTCTGGAGCTCCTCGCTCATGTCGGGTTCGGCCGGGGGCAGCTCCTCCTTCTCCCGTGTCCTACGGGCCGCGGCCCGGGCGTTCTTTGCCCACACCCCGATGGGAAGCCCGTCCCGGACTGCGGTCGAGGGGAGGGAGTGGCCGTGGGCGGCGGCGTACTCCGTAGCAACGGCGACCCCGTCCGCCCCCGTCGCCTCCTGCTCGGATCACACCATTCCGAGCCGCTCCAGCTCGGCCACCCGCCCGGCTTCCAGCACCCCGGCCCCGCAGACACGGCGCTGCTCGACGATTCACTGCCCGAGGGGAAACCCGCCGGTCCCGCCCCGGCTTCCGCGTGGGGCAGCGCCCGCGAGGGGTCCATTCGATGTGCGCCCGGGCGGCGTGCATGCGGAGAATGGAGCAAAGGGTTCATGGCCGGGGAGCACCACGCCCATCCCGGGGAGCGGTGCTGGCCCCCGTTCGCGAAGGTGGCGGCGATGCCGGCGTGGCGATTGCGGGACTTCCACGACGATGATCTGGACCGTGCCATCCAGATCTGGGACCAGAACCAGCAGGTGGACGAGGCGCCTGCCGTTTTCCCTGTATCGGAGGTCGTGACTGCGGCCAGGTCCGCAGGGCCGGCCGTGGTGGCGGTGGTCGGGGGCGAGCTGGTGGGCGTGGCCGTGGCGCAGGCGTGCGGCGAGAGGGGCTGGATCACCCTGGTCGCCCTTGCCGGGACGTGGCGCAACCGCGGTATCGGGAGTTCCCTGGTCGCCGAGCTTGAGCGCCGCCTGCGGGCGCAGGGCGTCCGCCGGATCGGGGCACTCCTGACGCCGGGGGCGACGGGAAGCGCCGCGCTGGAGAACTCCGGCTACCGTTCCCGGGCCGGGCTCGTCCTCTACGAGAAGGTCGAGCACCTCGGTGCGAGCGATGCGGGCCTGCTCGCAGAGTTGGGGGGACGGATGCTTCCCGGGGGGCTGTGGGACAGCCTTGCGGGAATGGGAGCGGCGAAGGAATCCATCGAGCGGCGGATCGTGCTGCCGCTGGCCCGGCCCGAGCTGGCCGAACAGTACGGGGTGAGGCCGCCGAAGGCGGTCATCCTTTTCGGGCCGCCGGGCACCGGCAAGACCAGCTTCGCCCGGGCGGTCGCCTCGCGGCTGCAGTGGCCGTTCGTGGAACTCTTCCCCTCCCGGCTTGCCTCGACCGGGGAGGGAGGACTGGCGGCCTCGCTGCGGGAGGCGTTCGGCGAGCTGGCCGAGCTGGAGACGGTGGTGCTCTTCATCGACGAGGTCGAGGAGATCGCCTCTGTCCGCTCCGGTACGGCTGCCGATCCCAGTCATGGCGTCACCAACGAACTGCTCAAGCTGATCCCGGGCTTCCGTGACCACGACGGCCGCCTCCTGATCTGTGCCACGAACTCCGTGCGCTCCCTCGACCCGGCGTTCCTCCGCCCCGGCCGTTTCGACTACGTCATCCCTGTCGGCCCGCCGGATCCGGAGGCCCGCTCAGCGGTCTGGCGGCGATACCTCGGGCCAGCCACCGGCCATGTCGATCTCCACCGCCTGGTGGAGGCGAGCGAAATGTTCACACCGGCCGATATCGAGTTCGCCGCCCGCAAGGGCGCCCAGATCGCCTTCGAACGCGAAGTAGCCCAGGGACAGGGTGCCCCGGCCAGCACGGAGGACTACCTCCAGGCCATCGCGCAGACCCGTCCCACACTCACCGACCAGGCACTGGAGGACTTCGCCGAGGACACCGAGGAGTACGTGCGTATGTGACACCGAGGCGACGCACCGCAGACCTCCTCCGGGGCGTCCCACGGGTCTGGGCGTGGTTCTGGACGGGGCATGCGGCTTTTCGGCCTGGTCAGTGCACATTTCCGGACACGGGCTGAGGGGCTGTGCCACTCGATCGGGTGCATCGGTGGGGGGATGCCCAACGGCCGGGACGTCGGGGTGCGGATGATCAGTCGGGTCGCTCGCCTCGCGGGCGGCTCGGCACACCCACCCCATCAGGGTGGAAGAGCTCTCTCATGGCTGAAGCACTGAAGTACGGCGAACGTGTCCACCTGCAGAACGGATACGGCACCGGGGGCGGCGGCTATCTCGACACGAACGACGCGAGTTCCGCGAACAGCGCCGTCTACGGGGTGTCCACCGCGGACAGCCCGGCCCGTGGCACCGGGACGGGGACGTGGGAGATCGCGTCCGCCGAGGGCAAGGCCACCGGCACGCCGGTGGCCGGCGGGGATCTGACCACCCTGCGGAACCTGTACTCGGCCGGCAGCTACCTGGACACCAACGGTCACGCCACCGCAGACCAGAAGAAGGCCGGCGGCAAGTACGACGTCCTGACCGCCAAGAACGCCGACCGCGGCACCGGCAGCGCCGAGTGACGCATTTGACATGACCGGTTTCCTGGACGACGTGCTCGTCAATCGGAGCCCAGCGGACGGGAATTGATCCCGGGGCCCATGTCCTTCGCGAGGGCAACCGCGAGCGCCCGGAAGATTCGCACCTCCGGGTTGTCGTCACCGGCCCGCACCGCGAGATGGCTGCTCTCCCACCGCGCATCGAGGACGGGTACGAAGACGGCGCCCGGCCACGCGTAGTACCGCGCGAATGAGCGCAGGCCAGAGCCTGCGGACCGCCCGGTGACCACGCCGGTCAGCACTTCCTGCGGGGTGACGGCGAACTCGGAGCTGCGGCGCTGGGCGCGGTCGTCGAAGTACAGATACTCGGTGAACGAGTGCGGGGTGTGCCCCGGGACGCTGAACAGTGGGAGCTCGGCGAGGTCCGCTACGCCGACCCCGGACGACCGGGCGTCGGCCAGTGGCGACCGTTCGTGCACGACGACGATCCGCTGCTCGGTGGTGAGGACGTCCGCGACGAGTCGCTCGTCGTCCGGGCCCGGCCGCACGAAAGCCACGTCCACCCGGTCCTCCACCAGCGCGGTCACATGCTCTGTGAAGTCAAGCTGCCGGATCTCCACCCGCACCTCGGGCCGGGCCCGCCGGTAGGCGTTGATGGCCGCGGGCGTCAGCTCCGCCGAACCGTGACCCATGATTCCCACCCGCAGTGGCCGCCCGCTGTCAGTCCCCTGTGTGACGTCCGTCAGGTCGTCGAGTGCGGCATTCGCGGCATCGAGGAGGGTGCGCGCGTGTCCGGCGAGCCGCACCCCGGCGGGCGTCGGTACGACGGGGGAGCCGGACCGGTCGAGGAGCCGCGCGCCGACCTGGCTCTCCAGGCGGCGTACGTGCTGGGTGACGGCGGGCGGAGACAGGAAGAGCCGCGCTGCGGCCCGCCCGAAGTGTCCCTCCTCGACGACCGCCAGGAACGACGACAGCAGTCGCAGGTCAAGCGCCATACGACCAGGGTAGACGGGGAGCCGGGCAGGCGGCGCGGGCCGTTCACGAATCGTGAATGTACGGCGCGGGCCGAACGGTCGGGCACGTACGAATGGAAGCATGACCACACCCCCTGTCACCGCCCCCGTCGCCGCCGTTCCCGCGGCCACCGGCACCCGGGGCGCCCGCGCCGCATGGATCATGCTGGCCTCCGGCTGGAGCGCCAACCAGTTCTCGGCCCTGCTCGGCGCCTACCGCAGCCACCTCGGCCTCACCGAGTCCACGGTGACCGGTCTGTTCGCGGTGTACGTCGTCGGCCTGATCCCGGCCCTGCTGGTCGCGGGCCCGCTCGCGGACCGCAGAGGACGGCGCCGGGTGGCGCTCACGGCCCTCGCCCTCAACGTCCTTTCCACCTTGCTCCTGATGGCGGGCGGCGCGTGGGGCGGTGCCTGGTTGCTGCTGCCCGGCCGCTTCCTGACCGGTGTCAGCGCGGGCGCGCTGCTGGCCGCGGGCAGCGCCTGGATCAAGGAACTCTCCGACTCGCCGCGCCGCTCCGGCCTGTTCGTCTCCGCGGGCTTCGCGACGGGCGGCCTCGTGGCGGCGCTCATCGCGCAGTGGGCGCCCTGGCCGATGGTGACGGCGTACGTCCCGCACGTCGTCCTCGGGGCGGTGGCGGGGTGGCTCGCACTGGCCGCACCGGAGACGGGCAGATCGGTCCCGGTCCACAGCTCCGAAGCCGCCCACGATCACACCGGCCGCCGCTTCCGGCGTACGGTCCTGCCGCTGGCGCCCTGGGTCTTTGCGGCCCCCACCATCGGCTTCGTCACGCTGCCGAGCACCCTCCACACCGGCCTGATCCTCACGGGCGTCGCGACGGCCGTCGTCCCCGGCACCGGTCTGCTCACCGCACGGCGAGCCCGGTCCACGCCCACCGCGGGCCTCCTGGTCGTCGCGGCCGGCACGGCGACCGCCGCAGTCGCCGCCGCGACGGGGAACAAGCCCCTCGCCCTCCTCGCCGCGATCGTTCTCGGCGCGGGCTACGGACTGGCCCTCGCCCACGGCCTCACCCGGACCGCGGCCCTCGCCCCGCCCCACCAACTCGCCCGCTGGACAGCCCGGTTCTGGACGGCGGCGTACCTCGGCATGTTCACTCCGTACGTCCTCACACTCCTCGGCCACGTCACGACGACGCCGGTGCTGCTGGCGGCCGTCACGCTGCTTGCCCTCGCCCACGCCGGGTTCGGTTCGTACCAGGTCAAACGGCTGGCGCGGCGCCGTACGCCGTGACACATTCCCGCGGTCCCTTCAAGGAGCCGCACCCGACACGGACCGTCCCGCATACCCGTCCTGCTTCCCGGCGGCGCCCACCGGTTTCGGGACGCCTCGCGCAGAACGGATCGACGCACTCGGCGAGACCGGCATGGTCCGGGAGTACCCGCGACCAGACCAAAGAGCAGCTCATCCGTCACGCCCGCGCCCACCACACCGCCCACGGCCACCTCGCCCCGCCCTCACCGACCATCGTCAATGGCCGACGCCCCGATGCCCGGCTCAGCGTGCAGCGTGCCCGCTGGCGTCAGGGGCGCCTCGCACTCCAACGGACCGCCGCTCTTTGCGAGCAGAGTTCCGCTGGTGAGGCGGCCGGGCCGCACATTCGTCGCCCTGACCTGGGTCGTGGTCGGGTACACGGTCACCGGTGGCGGGGTGCTGACGCTCGGTGGCCGGCTGGGCGACCTGATCGGGCGGCGGCGCGTGCTGCCCGGCACCGGCCTGTTGGGCGCCGCGTCTCTTGGGCCGCTGGGGAGCACGCGTGTGTGTGCTTCCAGGCATCGGGTTCACCACGGCCGCGATGGCCGCGATCGCGCTCGTCTCGGCCCTGCAGGCAGGCGGAGGTGCGATGGTCCCGACCATGCTCCTGATCGCGGCGGGGATGGGGTTCGGCATCGTGGGGCTGCAGTACGTCGCAGTCATCGGCATCACCGAGGGTGAAGCCGGGATCGCGTCGGGTGTTCAGCGCGCGGCTGACCAGCTGGGCGGTGCGACCGGGGTAGCAGTCTGCGTCGGGATCGGGTTCATTCCAGGACTGCTGCCCAAGCGACAAGGGCGGGCTGAAGCGTTCGGTACTGGTCGACTGCGGAGGCCTTGCCGTTGGGATGGGTTCTGGCCGGCGCGAACCGCAACGACTCGCTGCTGCTGCGCCCCACTCGCGCCGCCTTGCGAAATGGTTCCGGCCGCTCGGACGGGGCGATACTGGTCGTGACAGTCACCCCGTCGCCGGGCCGGCTTCGGACGCGGGCACGGTCGGTGGGGACGCACCTTTGTCGATGTTTCCGAGGGGAGCCGTTCATGACCACGGCGAGAGACTTGTTCATCACCGCCATGGACCTGAGGCACCCCGTGGGACAGGGCGACCTGTCCCTCGCACTCGCGGGAGCCGAGCTGATCGATCTCATCGGCGCTGAAGCGGTCGCCGTGGACGGCGACCGCATCGTGCCGGGTGTGCCGCCGACACTGGACGATCGGTTCATGAGCGAGGCTGCGGCAGGGCTCACTCGGCAGGCACCCTACGAGCGGATCGAGGACTGGCTGTGGCGCCGGGGCCGAGACCTCTCGGCCGCGTACCAGGCCGCGCTGGAGGAGAACGGTGAGCTGAAACCACAGCGAAGCGGCCGGTTGTCCTTCGGCTCGGAACGAGTGGAACCGGTCGATACGGCCGCGCGCCGCCATGCAGCCGACCGCTGGAAAGAGAAGGAGCCCGTCCTGGCCGCCCTCGCCTCGGTCGTGGGCATCGACGACGAACGGTCCGACGATGAGACCGGCCTCGACGACGAGGCGGTGACGACCGTGGTGGCTGCCGTCCACGACGCGGTGATGGAGCTGGAGGCCGTACGCCAGAGGCGGACCATCGAGAAGGCGGCCTTCGCCAACGTCTGGCGTGGACCGTGAGCCGAGCTCGTCTTCGGGGGCGCCGCCGAGTCCGACGGGCCACGGTGAGCGGTCGCACAGCCGTCCGGCGGCGCCTACGGCATGTCCACGGACCAGTTCCGGTCGAGGGCGCATACGGCCTGCACCTCAGAACTGGGTGTGTGTCCGGCCCACAGTCCGATCACGGTGTCTCATGAGAAACCGCCAGGTCTGGAGAACGGCGGTCACAGAATCGTGCTGCGCCGTACCGACGACACCGTCGTGCTGTACGCCTGGTACGGCAGAGTCGTCACCGAGCACGGGACGGACCTGCCCGTAACCGGCGTGGCTCTGCGCCCCGGCACGGTTCTGGACGGTGGGCGGTGCCCTGACGGGATGGCCGGCTCGATTTCGCGAGCAATGCTCAAGACCTGTGGATCGGACTCGGGAGGGGTACCTCGCGGGCCGCGGAGGGCGTACCTTCCCGAGTGATCGACTTCTGGTCATCGAGTGGGCCCGCGTTGCAGCGCGGGCCGGGAAGGCACGCCCGTGCCGGGAGCAGTCAACGAGGACGGCACCACCCAGAGCGGCTCCCTGGCAGACGACATCGTCCGTGAGGGCGCCCGTCGGATGCTCGCCGCGGCCCTGGAAGCCGAAGTCGACCTGCGCATAGCCGGGTTGGTGGGCGAGCGGGACGAGGCCGGTCGCTGTCTGGTGGTTTGTGTGTTCAAACTCGCCGAGTCCGCCCGGGCCCGCTGGCGCGCGATCACCGCACCCCACCTCGTCGCCCTCGTCCGCAGCGGCGCCCGCTTCGAACGCGGCGTCCTGATCGAGCGTGAGCAGGAGGCTGCGGTATGAGTGAGCGCAAGGAACGCCCGCTGCTGTTCCTGGACGTCGACGGACCTCTCCTGCCGTTCGGCGACGGCTCGCAGCGCGAACCGTCAAGCACCGCGACAGATTCGCACCTGGCGCGGCTAGACGCGCGCATCGGGCCTCGCCTCGCGGCACTGCCGTGCGAGCTGGTTTGGGCCACCACCTGGGAGGAGGAGGCGAACACCGACATGGCACCGCGGCTCGGCCTGCCGCCCCTGCCGGTCGTGACCTGGCCGGAACCTTCCGAGGCGCATGAACGCGAGGACAAGTGGTTCGGGCTTCACTGGAAGACCCGAACCCTGGTGGCATGGGCGGACGGACGCCCGTTCGTCTGGGTCGACGACGAGATCACCGACGCCGACCGAGACTGGGTGTCCACCCACCACCCCACCCCGGCCCTCCTCCACCGCATCGTGTCGTCCCGCGGCCTCACCAGCAATGACTTCACAGTCCTCGATCAATGGCTGCGGGCCACTTGAGGCTCCCTGCAGTGATTCACAGGAACTGACAATTGCTCCGATTCTCGCGGCCGCGCAGTTACGGGCTGCGTTCCGTGACCCGGGCCCGCGCCCTGGCGGCCAGGTGCTGGCCTCCTACGTCCACCGGGAGGTTCCTGCAGCACCCGGACCCGGCGATCGGCGACTGCCGAAGTCGCCCGTACACCGAGCACCGCGCCTTCCTCCTGGAGCCCCTCACCGATGTCGAGGCGCCGATCCACGCCAGCCTCGTCGGCAACGCTCTCCGGAGGTTGCATCAGGGCGACATGACGAAGCCCTTCCCTGGTGGGGGAAGGGCTTCGTGAGTGAGCGCTGGGCAGGCCTTGCACCTGCATTTCCCCGCGGGAAGCGGGGCGTCTTTCCTTGGACCACCAACGCAGTGTCAGCCACCGCGAGTTGCCGCGAACTTTCAAGATCGACTATAGCGCATGCGATCCTGATGAAGCACAGCACCGGCGGGGAGCGGTGGCGTAGGGGCTGTGCCCGATCGCTGCATGGTCGCCCCTTCCTCGGTCTGCCGCTGCCGCGAAGAGTGGCTGCGGCCGACCCGTCAGCCCGCGGTATCTGGACCCTTCAGAGGAGAGCTCATGACGTGCGGGGCTCAGTTGCGATGATCTTCGCGTTGAGGTCGCACCAGACCGTTGACGTGCCGCCGGAGGCAGCCCAGTTGCCGTAGTGCCAGTACCTGTACTTGCTGGCATCCAGCGTCTCGCACCTGATGGCGAGGAAGAACGACGTTCCGCCGGTGCAGGAGATCCTCGCCCCCTTGTGACCGCCGCTGCCGTCGATGAACTGCGGATAGCTCGGACAGATGAGCGCCGTGGTGCCGGCCGAGGCAGGAGACGCGAGGCCGAGCATCCCTGCACTGGCCAGCGCGACAGATGTGGCGACGGCTGCGACCCGAGAACGAATGGACATGTTGTCCTTTCCTGTTGGCTCATCGGCGTGCGGAGGGAAGGAGGCTAGCCGCCCTGCTCACGATCCGGTAGAGCACGTCGCCGCCGTCGATACCGCTCGCGGGTCCGACGGCATCGACGAACCCGGATTCCGGGCCGACGGCCGAGACAGGCTACGTCCTTGCGGACCGGTCCGGACGCATGGGAGCCGACGCCTGCGGGCGACTGTCTGCTCACCCCGGTCTGTGGATCAGAAGCGCATGCCGGGGAGGCCGATCGGATCGTGGTCGTCGTGGGCGACACCCGCGACGACCTCGTTTGACCGTGACGGCCGTGGGCGCTTCGCAACGACGCGGGTGTCCGTGTGATCGATTTCGGTATCTCACTGGCCACCGATGACGCGACAGGCAGCACCAGGATGACGCAGACGGGGTGGCCGGTCGGCTCTCCTGCCTACATGTCCCCGAGCAGATCGCAGGAGATGTGATCACACCCGCCAGCGACATCTTTTCACTCGGCTCCGTGCTGGTCATGGCCTGTACCGGCGCGAGCCCGTTCGCGGGACCCTCGCCCCAGAGTGTGCTTCACAGCATCGTGTATACCGAGGCCGATCCGTCCGGGCTTCCTCCTGTGGTGGGTGAGATCGCCGCGGCGTGCCTCGCCAAAAATCCGGCCCGGCGACCCGATCTGAGTGGGCTTCGGAATCTCATCGGTAGCGTCGCCACCTGACCGGGCCATGGCCCGGTCAGGTGCACCAGTTGATCAGGGATCAGCGGGCCGAATTCGTAAGGATGCTGTGGCCGATGGGCAGTGGGACCACCACCGGGAATCCGCAGGAGGGCAACGCGGTCGACGAGGAATCGTGGGACAGCAGGACAACCGACCGGACCCCGTTCACCGTGGACGCCCTGCGGCCCCGAGCCGGTCGGCCTTCTCAACTTGTCGTTCAATCTTTTGCAGTTGGCTGCTTCCAGGCCGGCACGCAGCTGGCGTGCTGCTCCACGCCTGGGTAAGGGCAGCTCATCCGAGGGCGAGCACGATGGCGCAGATGACGGCGATGGCCGAGCCCGCGACCACCCAGACGAGAGCGGGGAGGCGGGTGAGCCGGGCTTCGCGGCCGTACGTCCATGGCGACGGACCGGGATGCGTCGCGACCCGGCTCTCGCGCTGCCTCTCGACCCGGTCGCGGGCCCAGGCGGCATCGCGCGCGGAGAGGAAGAAGACACCAAGGCAGATGAAGACAACGCTGACAGCGAGCATGAAGGCGGGTATCACGGGTGCGGGTCCGGCGATTGTGACCATGTGGTGATAGTGGGATGCGGAGGTACCTGCGTCAACGGGCCGCGGTTCCAGCGCCGCCCAGCAGACTCGTCACGCGCGGCCCCCGCATGTTTCACGTGCGCTCCTTGGTCGGAGCGCAGAATCAGGCGGAGGCCACCCTCACGTCCAATGAATCCCCAGGTGAGGGAAACAAGTACGAGACCCCGTTCGAGGGCACGGGTTAGGCGCTGTCCGGCGGATGACGCTTCGGGGTCGAGGGCCCGCGTGCTGATGGGCACGGCAGGATGTCGAATCGACGCTGACCATGCTCCAGTCGATCCGGCCCGCGAGGTCGGCGTCCGCCTGGATGGCACGCAGAATCCGGTCTCACGTGCGTCCGCCGACCAGCGCCGGTGCCCCTCATAGACGGTCTTCCAGCTGCCGAAACGCTCCGGGGGGTACCGCCACGGTATGCCCGTTCGCGCACGGAACAAGATCCCGTTGATCACCCGGCGGTGATCGCTCGCCCGCCCGTCACGCTGCCCCGACGCCGGTAAGTGCGGCTCCGACCGGTACCACTCGGCATTCGTCAGATCACCCGGCCCCATGCCTGGAACGACGAGCCAGCAATCCGACAGTCGCATGATCCGCCGGGCAGTGCCTAGACGACAAGCTCAGTCGCTGTGCCACAAGAAGCGGTGGGTGTGAATCGCGAAGTAGGGGAAGCTCTCCACAGAAGCGACGTCCTCGACGGCGCGTACGACGTCGTTGACGAAGTCGAGGAGATCGTGCGGCCGGCCGCAGACCACCTCGGCGAACAGGTCGAAACTCCCTGCGGTCAAAACCGTGTACACGACTTCGTCGTGCCGGGACAGTTCATCGGCGACCGCCCGGGGATCGCCGTCGACGCGCAGACCCAGGAGAGCCATGGTCTGCTGCCCCATGGTCATCGGATCGGTCACTCCGACGACCTGGACCGCCTTGCTGTCGACCAGCCGCTGCAGCCGTAGCCTCGCGGCCGAGGGCGACAGCCCCACCTTCGGCCCGAGGTCGGAGTAGGGGATGCGGCCGTCGACCTGTAGCTCCCGCAGGATCGCCTGGTCGATGTCGTCCACGAAGCACCTCTCTCTTTGCATATACGGCAAGCCGTACAGCTGTTTCGAGCACAATGATGCATCCATGCGCGGGAATCAAAGGCGGTCCTGCCTCCCGTCAAGTGCCGAAGCCCAGGCCGGGGAGGGGACAGACCTGTGCGCCGAGGGTGGCGAGCGTGCCCGCGGTCACGGGCCTCGGCTGTCCGCTCCGGGCACGAAGACTTGACGGGACGTCGTACCCCAGGGCCTGTGCTCGCGATGGTGGGTCCTACCGCTGGATCGGCTGCGTCACCCCGAAGGGTTCACGCCCCGTGTGAGCTCGGCCAGGGAGATCGGCGAACCGAGGATCCGCTCGGCCGTGCGATGCCCTGACCGGAGCGCGCCGTGGACAGTAGCCGGATCGCGCCCCCAGGTCGCTTCTCCCGCAAAGTGGAGAACGCCGTCGACGGGTCCTGCCATCGCATCGTGGTCGTCGTGCGAGGAGCCGACGGCGACGTAGGAGTATGAGCCGAAGGCGAGAGGGTCGGTGCCCCAGCGCGTGACCCAGTGCGCCACGGGCCCGGGGACGGAGTCGCCGTAGAGCCCACGGAGGGAGCTGAGTACCGACGCGACCACCTCTTCGTCGGTCTTCTGCTCGATCTCCCGCCCCCAAGCGCCGCCGGCGAAGGTCAGCAGCATCGGCTTGCCGCTCACCACGGAGACGTCGTACCAGGAGTGCCAGGGGACGCCGGCCCGGCCGTGCTGCCGGATCGCGTAGACGTCGTCCTGCCAGAACCGGTCCGGAAACTGAAGGAAGACCTTGTTGAACACGCCCATTCCGAGTCGGGCGATCGGTCCCGCAACGGCGTCGGGCAGAGCGGGCGTGAAATCGATCGCCCCTGCTTTGAGCACGCCCAACGGCACTGTGACGATCACATGGGCGGCGTCGAACGACTCGTCCTCCGTGTCGACCCGCACTCCCGTAGCCGACCTGGTGATGGCGGTCACGGTCATTCCCGAACGCACGTCGAGGCCTTCCGCGAGGGCCCGGGGAAGCACGTCGTAGCCACCCGGGAAGATCACTTCGTCACCTTCGATGGCGTCTTCGTCAAGGGCGTGAGCGGCGACCTGTTCGATCTCCGCGCCGCACTGCTCCTCCGTGCGATGCCGATAGAACGCGCGCACCCTCTCGGCGCGTTCGGGTTCCCATCCGGTCGCGGCAAGGGTGCGCTCGGCCGCGGTGGCGTAACTCTCGTCCGGGCCGGACGCTGCGACGGTCAGTTGGAAAAGGCCATCTGCCGTGTCGACGTCGACGGTCCACCTCCGTGTCGCGTCGTCGTCCAGCAGACGCCGCGATTCGTCGTGGTCGGCGATCGGCCGCCCGCCGGCCTGGAAGCTCCCCACGGTGAACTCGCGTGTCTCCATGCCGAGCGCGGTGACAAGGCCCGTGAGCGGGTTGCCGGTGAGGCCGTGGATCCATGAGGCGCCACGGTCGACGGAGAACCCTGCCGTGCGGTCCGTCCAGATCCGCCCGCCGATACGGTCTCGCGCCTCAAGCACGACCACACGTCGTCCTGCGGCGTGGAGCAGCCGAGCTGCGGTGATGCCGGCGATACCCGCGCCGACGACGATGGTCTCCATCATCTTCTCTCTTCTTCAGGTGCTCAAGGTTGGATCTGCATGTCAGCTGTCGGAGGCACACGTGCAGACGACAGCGAAGCCGCACACCCGGACAGGCCGAGTACGCCACCGCGCAGCCGTACCCACCGCTGACGACCTCTCACCGGTCGGCGCGACGTGCTTCCGCCAGCACCTCCTCTGCGGAGAGTGACGTCGCCGTGGACGTGGGGCGCCCGCCGCATCCCAGCGCCGCTGTCCTTGCCTCGATGCACGAGACGGCTCCGTCCGGGCTGCCAGTCACGACACCCAGCCCCGATCAGTACCGTCGATGATGTCGGGGCAAGGAGCGGCGTACGAGATCGAGCGCGGTGCTTCGGCGGGGTCGCCGGCCGGCAGACCGAGCATCGCCTCGGCGCCGCATCGCGAACCGCCGGCGTCGAGCCCGGTGTCACAAGGTGTGGCCCTGGCCGAGTTGGATGAGGGCCAGGTCGAGCATGTCGGCGAAGAAGTCGGCCGCGGCGGTGTCGATGCACAGTGGGGGCTTGATCTTCAGGATGTTGAGGTGGTCCCCCGTGGGCTGGACGACCACCCCGAGGTCGAGCATGCGGTCGCAGAGCTCGGCGGTCTCCTCCGCTGCGGGTTCCAGGGTGGTGCGGTCCCGGACGAGTTCGAGGCCGAGGTACAGGCCCGAACCGTGGACGGCGCCGATGACGTCGTAGCGGTCGGCCAGGGCTTCGAGCCGGCGCTTCAAGTGCCCGCCGACGCGTACCGCGTTGCCCTGGAGGTCCTCGTTGCGCAAGGCGTCCAGGACGGTGAGGCCCACGACACTGGAGACCGGGCTGCCGCCGGTGGAGGAGAAGAAATAGCCCTGGTCGCGGTAGCGGTCGGCGACCGCCCTGGACGTGATGACAGCGCCGAGCGGGTGCCCGTTGCCCATGGCCTTGGCGACGCAGACGATGTCGGGCACGACCCGCTGCTGCTCGAAGCCCCAGAACCAGTGCCCCAGGCGGCCGTAGCCGACCTGGACCTCATCGGCGACGGCCAGACCTCCGTGACGGCGCACCGCCGCGTACACCTCGGCGAGATAGCCGTCGGGCAGCGCTACGCCTCCGGCATTGCCGTAGAAGGTCTCGCCGATGAAGGCCCCCGCCGGGCGTCCGGAGGCGGCCAGTTCATCGATCACCGCGACGGCCTCGGGTGCGTATTGTGCGGCGTCCGGTCCGCGGTGCCGGCCGCGGTAGGAGTTGGGCGAGTCCACCGTGTGGACCCAGCCCGGGCGGGTGGCCAGCGCGTTCGGATTGTCCTGGAGCGAGGTAGAGACCGCGTCCGAGGCGTATGTCCAGCCGTGGTACGCCTCGCGCAGCGCGACGACGTCATGCTGCCCCGAGGCGCCGATGGCCAGCCGGAGACCCAGATCCACGGCCTCGGAACCGGAGTTGACGAGGAACACCGTGTCCAGGGGATCGGGGAGGAGGGCCGCGAGGCGTTCGGTGAACTCCACCACCGAGGCGTAGTGGAACCGCGAGTTGGTGTTGAGCCGGCGCAACTGGCGGGAGACCGCCCGCTCGACGCGAGGGTGGGCATGACCCAGCGGGGTGACGTTGTTGACGATGTCGAGGTACGAGCGGCCGTCGGCGGACAGCAGGTGGTGGCGCCAACCACGCTCCATGCGGGGAGGGTTGGTGTAGTAGTGCTCCTGCACGGTGGCGAACACGGCTTCGCGCCGGCCGAGCAGGTCGTTGCGGTCGGTTCCGCCGGCGGCCGGGAGGCCCAGGAGCGAGGAGGGGTCGGCGGTGAGAGCAAGCCAGCCGGCGGCGTACTCCGGGCGGACGAGGGGAGGGACGGCGGGGCCGCCGACATCGCGGAGCGCGACGTGGACCGAGGCCCCGGAAGGGAAGTGGGCGAGTTCCTCACCGGCCTGGATCGGTGTGCCGGAGGAGACCAGCGGAGGGATCGTACGGGGGAAGGACAGCGTGAGTACCCGCGGTCCGTAGGTGATCTCCACCCGGCCCGGCACCGCGGTGAGGACCCTTCCCTCGACGGGGGCCTGTGCCATGGTGGCCCGGCCCAGCCGCAGGTCGACGCCGGTGGGCACCGTGGCGGCGGAGACGGCCGAGAGCGCCGGAGTCCGCGTAAGCCTCACACGGGCGTAGGCGGTGGCGGCCGCGACCGCGCCGCCTGCGAGCGCGTCGGCCACCAGCCGGTCCTCGGTGTCGGCGTCGAGCCAGGCCCCGTGGTCCATGGAGTCCGCGTCGATGGACAGGTCGCAGAGGGCGACGCGGTCGGCCGGGAGGTCTCGTAGCAGGGGGCACACGGGCGCATCTGCCTCCCCGGGCGTCTCGGCCATACCGATCGCGCTCTTGACGAGGAGGGTCATCACGGGCAGCGGGATCCCGGTGGCCTGCTCGAATATGCGCCATTCACGGGCGAGCGCGGCCGTGACGTAGGCGTTGCCGGCGTCGACGGCGGCCTGGTGCCGCCCGCTGGCGACCAGACCGGCGGCGCGCAGGACCACCAGCGGCCACAACGCCTCCGCCTCCGCCGGGGAGAGCGGCCGGACCGCGTGGAAGGCACGGACGGCGGGCAGCACGTGGTGCGGCTCGACCCCGTCGTGGTGGAGCACGGACGAGAGGCACACGGCCAGTTCGCCGATCGCCCAGCTCGTGGTCAGGTCACCGAAGTCGATGATGCCGTCGGGAACGGGCAGGGGGGCGTCGGGGCGGCGGATCAGATTGTCGTCGGTGAGGTCGAGGTGCACGGCCTGCGACGGCAGCATGTCGGCGAGCTGCTGGATCCGTGCCCAGGCCTCGGTGGTCGCGGTTCGCACGGCGGTGCGCTGTTCGGGCCCATCGATGTGCTCGGCGAGCCCGGCGACCACGCGGTCGGCGTGGCGCAGGTCCCACTGGAGGACGCGGTCGAGGCCCGGGTGCCGGTAGTCGCGCAGGGCGGTGCTGACCTTCGCGGCGATCGTGCCCATGGCCGCCACGGTGTCCGGGGACAGGTGCCGGGGTCCCGACAGCGGGCCACCGAGCAGGTGGCGCAGCAGGCGTGCCACGGCCGGTCTGCCGTCGGCGTCCATCGTCGTCCGGCGGGGGGAGCCGTCGGGGTGGCGCAGGACGGTGGCGACGCGCAGCTCCGGGTGGGCCGACGCGATGAGGTCCGCGGCCGTGTCCTGGGCCTCGATCTCCAGGGCACCGAAGGCGGGGTTGGCGATCTTCAGGATCGCCAGAGCCTTCCCGTCGTCGGCGCGGAGCAGGAAGTTGGCATCCTGCTGGCTGCCCAACGCTTCCGCGCAGGCGGAGCGGCCGAGGAGCTCAGTGCCAACGCGCTCCGCCTCGGCCGGCGTCACCCGCGGTGCGGGAAGCGCGTCCTCGGCGAAGAAGTCGATCGTTCGGTACTCGTCGTGCGGCATGCGGGGTCCTCGGGTCCGGGCAACGGTGTGGAAGTCCTCTGCTTGAACAGTGATCCAGGAAGGTATTTCAAGCACAATGCCCGACTCGCACGCTTGAATCAACCGTCGTGACGACAGAATCTGTCGTATCGCGAGCCGTGGCACCCTTCTCGTGCGGCCTCGCGCCGTCAGGTTCCCGGCGTGCGCGGCGGCGTCGGCCGACAGGTCCAGAGGTGTACCGGGGGCAGCTGGTCGCTGCCTGCTGTCTGGAGTGCCTCTATTGTGCGAAAACAGTGCTGCGGAGAAGAACGTGTGGCGGCCCAGGGTCAGGGGCGTTGCCGGGTGGGTGCTGATCCGCGGCGCGAAGCCGCCGGTGCTCGGAGCCGTGGCGGGCTTGTCCTCGAAAGTGGGCAGGGTGGTGACGGTGATCTGCGCGGTCATGATCGTCCTTCCCTGCCATCGGTGAATGCGGAGGTGATGCTCCCTCTATGTCACCGCGATCGAAGATCTGCTCCCAGAGACGGAGTTGTGGAATCGCTGGGAGTGGATCTGGGAAGAAGTCGGGACGGGTTTGGGACCTCGGTCTCCGAGGAGACCGAGGACGGCCCGCTGGTCGACGGTGCAGACCTGCGGCAACTCGGCGAGGTGGGCGCGTTCGTCGATGCCGTGCAGCCGTTTGTACGGCACACCGAAGCCTGCCGTGGCGGGGATGCCCTCCACGGCGAGTTGTCGGCGGGGCTTCGTGCGTGGCAGCGGTCAGCCTTGTCGGCGGAAGTCCAGCATGCAGAAGACCTTGTCGTAGCGGCGTTCGCCGACGGCGACGAAGTCGGGCAGACGGCCGTATTCGGTGAAGCCCAGCGACCGGTAGAGGTGCAGGGCATTGGTGTTGTCGCCACGGGCGTCCAGGGTGAGGACTTCGATCCCCGCCTCCCGGGCGTCGGTGATCAAGGCAGTGGTCAGCGCCCGACCGACGCCACGACCGTGGGCACCAGCGTCCACCGCGATCTTCTCCAGGTCGGCGTGTGGCCGATGGGTCGGTCGGGCGTATCGGAGCCAGTAGCCGAACCCGACAAGCCGGCGGCCGAGGTAGGCGGCACGCAGGGCCGCATCCCCGGCCCGCACCGCAGAGAGGACGTGGTAGAGAAGTTCCGCCACCTCATCGCGCGAGGGTGGTTCGACCCAGCCCAGTGCGGCACCTCCACTGACCAGGTGCGACAGGATCTGGTGGGCCGACTCCGCGAGCCGGGCCTCCAGCCCCGGATCGGCAGTCAGCTCCATGGCGTCGAGGATGACGGGCTCAGCGGTCACGCCGCCGGTCAGGACCGGATTCATGACCAGCAGCCTAGCCAGCCCAAGGCCCGGACGAGGCCCCGCATCGTGACCGCACCGCCGGTCCAGCGCCGTACGGAAGTGCTAGAAAGTGCCCGGGCCAGGTGACGCCGTCCGGTGCGAGGCCGGGACGCAGCCGGTCCCAGGAGGGGTGACCTGCCCGTCGATCTCACCGGGTCTCGGAGTGTCTGGATCAGTGCTGACCTGGACTGATGCGTTGCGCAGGTGTCCGTGACGTGGGAGTTGCCCGTGTCGGGCTGCCTCAACTCCCACGATCAAGGCGATTTGTCTGCAAGCACGTGTTCCAGGGATCGTTGACCCGTCCGACTCATGGCAGGGTTGCTGTCGGCGTAGTACCGGACCAGCCCCCTCGCTTGAACTACAGCCCACGCCTTGCCTCGCTCCCATTCCAGGTCGTCGCAACTCGGGTGATCGCGGAGCACCTGCCGCGGCCCAGCCTCAAGCAAATGCCACGCGCTCACGAGATCCGGAGAAGGGTCGGCCGGCCCGAAGCCGCCAACGTCGAGAACCCGCGTGTGGCCTGTCGGCTCACGAGCCGCTTCCGCTTCGGCCTCCAGGCGGCGCCGCGTCGATTCGACGTCCACCGGCTCAAGAGGGAATCGAGCTGCGAACCGATGACGCGCCGCCCCGCTTCGCTGTCACGATCGAAGACGTCGCTGTCGACGGGGCTTTCCCCGCCCAAGAGTTTGCGGAACGAGTCAGGGCTTGGGGTGCCGCCACGGTCGACGGGCGGAGTCGCAGCACGTGACCGGCCGTGAGCCCGTCGAAGAGTGTGCCCACGGTCTGTGCCGATCACCTCGGTGGAGGCGGTGATCGCGGGGTTGTCCCCTGGGGTGGCCGTGACTCGGGACGTGGAGAAGGGCCCTGTACGGCCGCTCAGGTGATGTGCGCGAGGTCGGCGACCTTGCCCCAGGCCACCGGCAGGGCGCCTGCGCTCTTCGTGGCGTGCCGGGACGTCAGACCGGCCGGATCGGGCGAGCTGATCCGGCCGGTCTCGGTCCCGGGCACCGCAACCGGTGCCGTCAGTCGCTGTAGACGCCGACCTCTCGGAGCGAGTAGCCCCACTCGGTGCCACGCTCCAGGCCGTGGATTCGTACGTAACGCGCCGGAGTTCGGGCGAACCACGCTGTGTCCAGGCCGCCGTCACCAGCGGCCGTGGACCATGCCGTCTGCCAGTTACTGCCGTCCTGCGACAGTTCGATGCGGTACGACTTCGCGTATGCCGCCTCCCAGTCGAGGGTGACACGCTTGACCGGCTTCGCGGCTCCGAGGTCGATCTCCAGCCACTGGTCGTCCTTCCATTCGCTGGCCCAGCGGGTGTCCTTGTCTCCGTCCACGGCCTTGCCGGGAGCGAAGCTGACGAACGGGTTCCACCACTCCGACGTGGACGCCGAGGCGGCCGCACCCGAGGCCAGATTCACCCCGGACCTGTGCTTCTCGGAGTTCCCCCAGGTGCGCAGGTAGGACTCGGCGCCCGTGAAGAGGTCGTCCACGACCTTCTGGCCGCCGACGATCCGGATGTCCTCGATCCAGTCCGGGACCATGCCGTAGTGCGCCGCGCCATCGGTGTTGAAGTCCCACGTGCGCTCGCCGGTGGTCTGCTTGTCGATCACCGAGCCGCCGTCCGTACTGCGGAAGGGGTACTTCACCGGGTTGGGGGTGTCCCCGCCCCGCGGGCCCGGCCAGCCGCCGACGCCGTTCATGTCGGTGCCGTAGCCGTAGCCGACCTGGTACTTCTCGCGCAGCGCGTCCGTGCGTCCGGCCTCCGAGCTGAACGCCTCGGAGCCGCTCATGTACTGGGCGGCGAACCCGCCGAGCTTGTAGAGCCGCTCGGTCCACCCCAGGTCCATCCAGCTGTGCGAGGAGATGACGCCCGGGTACGACTCGGACTCGAGGACGTCGAAGGCCTGATCCGCGGCCTTGACGCTCATGTGGTCGATCTCCAGCATCATGTGGCGTTTCATCAGCCCGCGCACCGCGTACTCACCCAGGCTGGTCAGCCCGCGGGTGTTGCACTGCGCGCCGGAGGCGTACGAGGGGACGGCCACCCCACTCGGCAGTTGCTTCTCCGCCTCCGCCGCCACCGCGTTGCCGATGGGGTTGTCGTGCTGCGGGCCGCGGCAGGTCTCCGTCTTCCAGAAGGTGCCGGTCGACAGGAACTGGCCCACGTTGATCGCCGTACCGAGGGCGCCGGAGTCGTAGCGAACCCCGCACAGGGCATTGTCGAACTTGTGGCACAGGAACATGCTGCTCACGCCCAGTTCGCGCAGTTCGTCCAGGCCGCGGTCGATGTCCTCCTTGCTGCACTGCGCGATGTCCAGGATCTGCTTGCAGCCGAACGGTTCGGACGTCTCGACCCCCAGGACGACAGCCAGTTTGCCCTGCTCGACGACCTGGCGGGCCTGCGTGCTGTTGGTGACGATCCGGAACCAGCCCTTGCCCGGGCCGCCGTACATCTTGTCGATGAAGGCCTGCATGTCGTACGACTTCTTCGCCTCAAGGCGGATGGCGGTCATCTCGTCGCAGCTGCGGTCCTTGAAGAAGTAGACCGAGCAGATCACGCCGTTGGTGACCAGGTCGTTGACCAGCACCCGCTGGCCTCCGCGCCATGCCCGCTCGATTTCGGCGTAGTAGTTCTGCTGGTGGGTCAGCGAGTCGTGGGCGGGCCAGTCCTTGAAGGTGGGCCACCCATCGGGGTCGTGCTTGCCGTCGCCGCCCTTGGTGACGAAGTCGAAGATGGCGAGCGAGCCGTCGGGGTAGTGCTCGGGGCAGTCCTTGAGCGCATCGGCGACGCCCTGCTCCGAGAACGGCTTGCCGCAGATCAGCCGGCCGCCGAAGCCCTCGTTGGCCATGATGTGATCGTGGGCGTCGACGAACCCTCTTACGCGTCCCTGGGCGTCGGTGCCTTTGAAGGGTTCGCCCGTGACGTCGATCTGCGCGTCGGGCGTGGGCCGCGCGGTCGGGGTCCACCAACCGGGGTCGGGCTGCGCCGCGGAGCTGGGCATCGGGCCGATTACCAGGGACATCACGGCGAGGAGCAGTGACACCACCGTGAGGGATCCGAGTCTGCGACGTGGAGGTTGAGCCATGGTCATCACTCACCTTGATTGACATGTGCACTCAAGTTACTGACGAGTTTTCAGAATCGCGACCACCGCCGGTGGAGTCAACGGTCCGGGCCGAAAAACATGAGAAGTCCTCAGCTTTTGTGAACTCCTTTCTGTTCGGCGTCAGTTGATGGTCGACCGAGTGGTGGGAGGTGGGCGGCCCGAACGGGCATGCCCGCTCGTCCGGGCCACTCGTCAGGCCACGCTGTGGATGCGGTTGACGAGGAGGCCGCCGATGAGGATGACCAGGGCCGCGGTGGTGTAGAGACCGGTGTAGCCGCCGAGGTGGGTGATGACCGGCGAGGCGAGGGCAGGGGCGAGCACCTGCGGACCGGAGTTGGCGATGTTGATGACGCCGAGGTCTTTGGCACGGTCGGCGGCCTCGGGCAGGACTTGGGTGACCAGGGCCTGGTCGACGGCGAGGTAGATGCCGTAACCCGCGCCGAGAACGGCCGCGGCGGCGAGGGCGGACGGCCAGGTGTGGAGCAGGGCGAGCAGCCCTGCCGCTGTGGCCATGACCAGCGCGCAGAGGACGACGAAGACCTTGCGGCGTCCAATGCGGTCGGACAGGACACCGGCGGGGATGGCCGTGAGTGCGGCGCAGAGGGTGTAGATCACCGTGAGGATCAGCACGCCGGTGCCGGGGTCGCCGTAGTGGACGGCGTCGGCGAGGAAGTAGAACAGGTAGAGGGTGCCGAGGGCGTTGCCGAGGTTGATCAGGAACCGGGTGAGCCAGGCCCAGCCGAAGTCGGGGTGCTGCCGGGGACTCACCCAGAGCGAGCGGGCGAAGGCGCGGGCGTCGAAGGCGGGGCGCAGTGCCCGGGGGAGGGGCGGCTCGGAGTGGCGCAGCACGAAGGGGAGTGCGAGTGCGACAGTGAGCACGGCGAGGATGCCGTAGCCGGAGCGGACGCCGGTGATCAGCAATGTGGTGATCAGTGCGCCGAGGACGAGGCCGAAGGACTGCATGAGGCCGGTCCAGCCGGAGACCTGGGCACGTTGGGTGAGCGGTACACGGTCGGCGATCGGGGTGGTGACCCCGGCCAGCATCGCGTTCAGGCCTGCCTGCGCGAGGCACCAGCCGACGGCGACCCCGGCCACGGTGTGCTGGGTGGCGGTGAGCGCCAACCCCCCTGCCCCGGCGAGGGCGCCGCCGAGAATCCAGGGCCGACGGCGGCCGAACCGGCTCGTGGTGCGGTCCGACCACGCGCCGGCGAGTGGGTTGGCGAGCACCGCGACGAGCGCGCCGAGGCCGGTGACGAGCGAGAGCGCATCGTTCTTGCCGTGCGGGTCGATGTGCTCCAGCTGGAGTGGCAGCAGGATCTGAATGGGGGTCATGAACGCCATGAAGACGGCGAGCGTGGCCAGCGAGAGGTTCACCGTCCAGCCGGCCTTGACCCGGACGGTGGGCTCGGCGAAGACGGTGGCGTCGTCCGCTGCGGGGGCGTGGGACATGACGACTCCGTCGCTCAGGACCGCTGCGAGGCGATCAGGCCGCGGTACCACTCGAAGCTCGCCCGGGGCGTGCGACGTCGGGTGGTGAAGTCGACCTCGACCAGGCCGAAGCGCTGGTGATAGCCCTCGGCCCACTCGAAGTTGTCGAGCAACGACCAGGTGAAGTATCCGCGCACGTCCACCCCGCGGGACACGGCGCGGGCGACCGCGGTGATGTGTCCGGCGAGGTACTCGATGCGCGCCTGGTCGTGCAGCCCGGCCGGCTGCGAGCAGCCGCTCTCGGTGATCCATACCGGGGGAAGGTCGTTGCCGTAGCGGGCCTTGAGATCGGTGAGCAGCTCCGTCAGCCCATCGGGGACCACCGGCCAGTCGAACGCGGTTCGCTCGTACGGCTCCGCAGGCTCGGCCAGGTCGAAGGGAAGCGCGGCGGCAGGATCGGCCGGGGCGGTGACCCAGGTGGGGTTGTAGTAGTTGACGCCCAGCCCGTCCAGTGGCGCGGCGATCGTGGCGAGATCGCCCTCGCGCACCACTCCTCCCCAGCTCGGGTCGGTCATGCCGTAGGCCGACAGGTCGGGATAATTACCCAGCAGCAGCGGGTCGTTGAAGAGCCGGTTGTGCAGGGTGTCATAGGCCAAGGCCGCCGCCACGTCCTTGTCCTGCTGGGCGTCGGGGCGCAGACGGACGGGCGTGCAGTTGTTGGCGATCAGTATCTGCCCACCTGGAACGGTGGCCCGCAGCGCAGCGGTCGCGAGGCCATGACCGAGCAGTTGGTGATGTGCGACGGGCAGTGCGTCCAGCATCAGTGCGTGGCCCGGGGCGTGGACGCCGAAGCCGTAGCCGAAAGACATGTGGACGAAGGGCTCGTTCAGGGTGATCCACCGCTTGACCCGGTCGCCCAGCCGTTCCGCGACCACGGCCGCGTACTCGGCGAACCGATAGGCGGTCTCGCGGTTCAGCCATCCGCCCGTGTCCTCCAGGGCCTGCGGCAGGTCCCAATGGAACAGGGTGGGTGTGGGCTCGACCCCTGCGTCGAGCAGCGCGTCGACCAGACGGTCGTAGAAGTCCAGTCCGCGCGGTTCGACCTTGCCCGCGCCGGTCGGCAGGATGCGGGGCCAGGAAACGGAGAAGCGGTACGCGTCGAGCCCGAGTCGGCGCATCAGCGTGACGTCCTCGTCGAACCTGTGGCGGTGGTCGCAGGCGATGTCGCCGGTATGGCCGTCGCGTACGGCGCCGGGGCGCCGTACGAAGGTGTCCCAGATGGACGCTCCCTTGCCGTCCTCGTCGGCGGCGCCCTCGATCTGGTACGCGGCGGTCGAGGCGCCCCAGACGAAGCCGGCCGGGAGCCGGGGGAGTCGGGTGGCATCGGTGGGGCTCGTCGTCACTGGCGCCTGCCTTCGTTCGTGATGCGCGAGTCGCCCAGGTTCGGTCGTCCGCGCGCGGCTCCGGAAATTCCGCCGACGGCCGCTCATCGCGCCCCAACGGCAGCCTGGGGGGCGGCTGTTCGTGACCGGGGCACGCCGTCCAGGGTGGGCCGCACCGTAACATGAACTCGCGTTCACGTTCTATGGGTCGGGCCTGGCCGCGACCTGGTCGGCGAGGAGGCGGAGGGGGTGCTGCTCGGGCGGCAGCAGCGTTGGCCGGGACCTGGGGGCGAGCGTCGAGGCCGGGACCACGGTCCGCGGTGGCGGACCTCGGATGGCGGCGGACCTCGGCGGCCGGCTCGGAGAGCCCTCGGAGTCGGCCCCGGCAGGGGGACCTCGGGGGCTGGGCCCGGCCGACGCGACTTGCCGGGCAGGGCCTGGCCGGGATGATTGCCCGTGTCACGATGCCCAGGGCGCGGGCTGGTCAGCGGCGGTTCCGGTCGGTCCGACAGTCCGGGCCGACGGCCCGAGGGCCGGCGAGCTGCTGAACGCCTCGGTTCACCCTTCCGCGGTCGTCAGTCGGCCGCGCAGGTCCTCCCAGTAGGTGTTCAGCATCCGCTTGAGCTCGTCCACGGTTTCCAGGTCCGGCTCGCCGTCGCTCTTGAACACTTCGTGCAGTACGGCGTTGGCGGCCCACACCACCATCCGCGTTGCCCGTTGCGCCCGGTGACCGCCGGGTCCGCCGGTCAGGTGCTCCACGATGCGCTGCAGGCCCTCGGCGATGTGTGTGTTGCTCGCCTCGTCGGCCCGCGCGAGCTCGGGACTGAGGTGCCGCCCGGCCCACAGAACCATGCCGCCCGCCTGGGACCGGAAGAGCTCGGCGTAGACGCCGACCATCATGCCGACCGGGTCGGTCAGTTCGCCCTCGACGGTACGGTCGACGAGTTCGTCGATGGCGGCCTTGAAGGCACCGAGGTACCGCTGGCCCAGCGCGTCCACGACGGCGCTCTTGTCCGGGTAGAACTGGTAGATGCTGCCGACCGGCGCGCCCGCCTCCTCGGCGATCCGCCGCATCGTCAGCGCCTCGTACCCTTCCTGGGACAGGATCCGGTCGGCCGCGGCGAGGATGGCCTCGACCCGGGCCCGGCTGCGTGCCTGCTGAGGCTGCCTCTGTAGCCGCGCCCGCGATGTCGGCTGCGGCCTGCCTGCTTCCGTCACCACGTGCCCCCGGTCGTCCGATGACGCGAACGTAGCACGCGGTCGCGGAGCGGGGGCCGGCCATGCTGGTCCCCCGCTCCGTGCGTCGGCTGCGAGACTCCTGGTCACGCGGTTGTCGGGCCGGTCCAGTTCTCCGCCGGGCGGGCCGTGGAGGCGTCGAAGCCGACCTTCACCCTCAGCAAGGAGCCCAAGCGCGTCATGCACGCGGTCTACGGGGCGAGGCGGCCGGAGGCCGACTTGACGTCGTCGGACGAGGAACGGCCCGCTCCCGAGGGCGGGCGCGGCGCCGTTCGACACCGCAGGTGTGGGTCTTGCAACCACGCGGCCCCTCGCGGACTGCTCCGGTCGTGCCGGCCGATACACCGGCGACTGGCCCGAACCTCGTAATTCGTAGCGGAATCGGTACTGGCTTGGTGCGTCGTCCTTCTTTCCCCTGATCGTAGGTGTCACCAATCCGCAACGCAGGCGGAACCGGATTCCCTGCGTGAGGGATGAAGAGAAGGATCCGCAGATGCGGCCCGGTATGCCGCGTCTGGTGCTGGGCGCGCTGAGCGGTGTGCTGGCAGGTTTCGCGGCGCTGGCGGTGGCCGAACTGGTGGCGGCGGGAGTACGTCCGCAGTCCAGCCCGGTCGTCGTGGTGGGAGGCGCTGCCATCGACGCGACGCCTGCACCGGTCAAGGACTGGGCGATCCGTCACTTCGGTACCGATGACAAGCTGGTTCTGCAGCTCGGGATTCTTGCCGTGATCAGCGTGCTGGCCCTGGCTCTTGGCGTGTTGGCGAGGCGCTGCCGACGGGTCGGGGCAGCCGGGGTCCTTCTCTTCGGGGCGCTCGGAGCGGCAGCGGCCCTGAGCCGGCCCGACTCGACCGGCCTCCCCGACGCCGTGCCCTCTGTCGTGGGCGCCGTGATCGGTGCGCTGCTCCTCCATGTTCTGGTGGGCCTCCTGGCAGCGGCGAGGCGCTCACGCGCCACAGAGCGCGAACGCGAGACCGACGGTGGGGTACTTGTCGTCGCTGCGCCTGAAGAGTGGGATCGCAGGGGCTTCGTCCTGGCATCCGTCTCGGTAGCGGCCGTCTCCGCCGGCGTCGGCGCGGCCGGCCGGTTGCTGAACGGCTCGCGCGGTCGCGACGCCATCGCCTCGCGGCAGCGGGTCGTTCTGCCGCGCCCCGGGGCACCGGCGCAACCAGTACCGAAAAGGGCCGAGCTGCGCATCGCCGGGATCAGCCCCTTCGTCACCCCGAACAACGACTTCTACCGAGTGGACACCGCCCTCGTGGTGCCCAGGGTCGACGTCACCGCTTGGCGGCTGCGTGTCCACGGCAAAGGGGTGCGTCGGCCGGCGGGCTACTCCTTCGACGACCTGCTGCGCAGGGAGCTGATCGAGCGGGACATCACCTTGACCTGCGTGTCGAACGAGGTAGGCGGCCCGTATGCGGGCAACGCCCGCTGGATCGGCGTACGACTGGCGGACCTGCTCGCCGAGTGCGGGGTGAAGCCTCCCTCCCGCGGTGGCCCGGCCGACCAGTTGGTGTCCCGTTCCGTGGACGGCATGACGATCGGCAGCCCGGTCGAGGACGTCATGGACGGTCGCGACGCGCTGCTCGCCATCGGCATGAACGGCGAACCGCTGCCTTTCGAGCACGGCTTCCCTGTCCGTATGGTCGTGCCCGGCCTTTATGGGTACGTGTCGGCCTGCAAGTGGATCCAGGACATCGAGCTCACCACCTTCGACTCCTACGACCCGTACTGGGCCAGACGCGGCTGGGCCCGCAGAGCCCCGGTCAAGACCCAGTCGCGTATCGACACCCCCAAGCCGTTCGCCCGGCCCAGGGCAGGCACGGTGATGGTTGCCGGGGTCGCCTGGGCCCAGCACCGCGGCATCGACAAGGTCGAGGTCCGGATCGACGACGGGCCCTGGCGCGAAGCCCACCTGGCGGCCGAGGACACCCGCGACACCTGGCGCCAGTGGTCATTCCCCTGGCAGGCCACCCCGGGCGGCCACACCCTCACCGTGCGCGCCACCGACCGCACAGGGCGGATACAGACAGGAAAACGTACCCGCACCATCCCCGACGGTGCCAGTGGACGGCACTCCGTGGTCGTGACCGTCGGATGACGACCGCATAGGGGCTCCGCCCCTTTCTGAACCGCTTTCCGTTTCCCGCGATCGCAGCACCCTGCTGCCCATCTCAACAGGAGAACATGATGAACACCCCCACCCGCCGTACCCTCGGCCTCCTCGCCGCCGCTGCTGTGCTGCCCCTGGCCCTGACCGCCTGCTCCGGCAGCAGCAGCGACTCCGCCGAGTCCGGCTCTCCCGACAAGGCCTCGGCTCCGGCTGTCAAGAGCAGCAACGACATGGGTGGTTCGAGCAGCATGGACCAGCCCTTCGGCACGGCCTGCTCGGCCGTGCCGAAGAACGGAGCCGGCTCCTTCGACGGCATGTCCAAGGCCCCCGTCGCCACCGCAGCCTCGAACAACCCCGTGCTGTCCACGCTCGTGACCGCGGTCAAGAAGGCCGGTCTGGTCGACACCCTCAACAACGCGCAGAACGTCACCGTGTTCGCCCCCACCAACGATGCCTTCAACAAGATCCCGAAGGCGACCCTGGACAAGGTCCTCAACAACAAGGCCGAGCTCACGAAGATCCTCACCTACCACGTCGTCGGCCAGAAGCTCGCTCCGAAGGACCTGGAGAACGGCTCCTTCGACACCCTCGAACAGTCCAAGCTCACCACCTCCGGCTCGCGCGAGTCCTACACCGTCAACGACTCCGCGAAGGTGGTCTGCGGCAACGTCAAGACCGCCAACGCCAACGTCTACATCGTCGACACCGTCCTGATGCCCAAGATGTGACCTCCCGCAGCGTCTGCCGGCCCCCACCGGGACCGGCAGACGCTCGCCTGTGTGCCCCGACCGCCCCGGATCGCGGTCGGGGCCCGCCACCTGCCCACTGCCCGTTCGGAAGGAAAGAACCATGCACGGACCACCTGGCCGGCGCAGCGCCGGGAAATCGCCGCGCTCGGGCAGCCACCGGCCCACCGTGCGCCGCACTGCCGTGATCGGCAGCGGAGTGGCGGGACTGACCGCCGCGTACATCCTGGGCCGCGCACATCACGTCACCCTGTACGAGACCGACGACAGGCTCGGCGGCCACGCCCACACCCACGACCTGACGTCGCCCGACGGGCGCACACACCGTGTCGACTCCGGGTTCATCGTGCACAACCGCCGCACCTACCCGCACCTGTTGCGCCTCTTTCACGAACTCGGAGTCACCACCCAGGAGTCGGAGATGAGCATGTCGGTGCGGTGCGAGGGCTGCGGCCTGGAATACGCCGGAGCCCGCGGCCCTCGCGGACTGCTCGCCCAGCCGCGCAACGCCCTGCGCGGGGCGTACCTGCGCATGCTCGCGGAGGTGCCGCGCTTCCACCGGGCCGCCCGCCGCCTGCTGGACCGGGGCGGGTCCGACGCCACTCTCACCCTTGGCCGGTTCCTCGACGACGAGGGCTTCTCGCCCTACTTCAGGGCCCACTTCATGACACCGGTGGTGTCGGCCGTGTGGTCCTGCGACGCGGAGACAGCCCTGCGGTACCCCGCCGCCTACCTCTTCCGGTTCCTCGCCCACCACGGCATGCTCTCGGTGGGCGGAGCACCCGTGTGGCGGACCGTCACCGGCGGTTCCCGCAGCTACGTCGACCTGATCGCGGCCGGCCTGCATCAGATACGCACCAGCACCCCCGTACGCGCCGTGTTCCGGCACGCCGACGGCGTCGACGTGACCACGGACGACGGGACCACGGCCGCCTACGACCACGTCGTGGTGGCCACACACCCCGACCAGGCACTGCGGCTGCTCGGGGACGCGACCCCGGACGAGAAGGAGGTCCTCGGAACGTTCCGCTACTCCCGCAACACCACCCTGCTGCATACCGACACCACCCTGCTCCCGGTCGCGAGAGGCGCCCGCGCCTCCTGGAACTACCTGATGCCGTCCTGCACGGCCGGCGCGGACCGGGTGCGGGTGAGCTACGACATGAACCGGCTGCAGCGACTCCAGGCACCACAGACATACATCGTCACCCTCGGCGGCCAAGACCGTGTCGACCCGGCCCGGGTGGTGGCGCGTATGACGTACGAACATCCGGCGTACACGACCGAGTCGGTCGCCGCCCAGCGCCGGCTGCCCGAACTGAACACGGCGGTCACCGTGTTCGCGGGCGCCTACCACGGCTGGGGCTTCCACGAAGACGGCTGCCGCAGTGGAGCCGAGGCCGCCGCCGCCCTGGGGGTGAGGTGGTGACCGTTCCCTCCACCCGGCGGCCCGCACCCCCCGCCCTCTACCCGTGCACCATCACCCACGCGCGCACGGCACCACAGCGCTACGCACTGAGGCACCGCACCTACATGTGGCTGGTGGACCCCGACCGCCTGCCCGCGCTGCCGCTTCCGCTCCGACCACTCGCCCGGTTCCGTGCTCGCGACCACTTCACGGGGCGTGCCCCGTCGATCCGTGCCGCGCTCGACGGCTTCCTGGGCGAACACGGTATCGACCTGCAGCACGGGCCGGTCCTCATGCTCACGCACGCCCGGGTCCTCGGACACGTCTTCAACCCGCTGACCCTCTACTGGTGCCACGACCCCGACGGCACCCCGCGCTGTGTGGTCGCCGAGGTCCACAACACCTACGGCGAGCGCCACACCTACCTGCTGCACCCCGATCATGCCGGAACCGCACACGTCGACAAGGAGTTCTACGTCTCGCCGTTCTTCCCCGTCGACGGCCGCTACCACATGCGCCTCCCACTGCCGCACGAGCGCCTGGACCTGACTGTGCGTCTGGAACGTGCTGGCGGCATACCGTTCACGGCCGCCGTCCGCGGCAGACGGCGCGAGGCCACCGCAGCCGCGTTGCTGTGCCAGGCCCTGCGTCACCCCTGGTCCACCCTGGCGGTGTCGGCCGCCATCCGCTTCCACGGCATCCGCCTGTATCTGCGGGGCCTGCCCGTACAGCCGCGCCCGGGCCGCCGCAACCCGGAGAGTGCGTCATGACCACAGCTGAACCCCGTTCCACCGCCCGCCACCGGACCGTCGGCCACCGGGTCGCCCCGGCCGACCCCGCCCGCTGGCCTGATGTGGCCACCGTGCCGAGGGCGTCCTGGCCGGCGCGGACCGTGACCGCATCCGTTGTGGGGCATGCTCTGCGGCGACTGCCCCTGCGCGTGAGGTTCGCCGGCGGTGCCACCCTCGGTCTGGGCGGCCCGCTGATCGAGGTGCGTGATCCGAAGGCCTTCCACGCCCGCATCGGGACCCGTGGTCTGATCGGCTTCGGCGAGTCGTACATGGCGGGGGAGTGGGAGGCCCCGGACCTGGTCGGCGCGCTCACCGTGCTGGCCGCGCACGCGGCGGATCTGATCCCCACTCCGTTGCAGCGGCTGCGCGCCCTGTGGGCGCAGCGACAGCCGGATGCGCAGCGCAACACCTGTGACGGGTCGCGCACCAACATCAGCCGTCACTACGACCTGTCCAATGACCTCTTCGCACTGTTCCTGGACGAGACCCTCACCTATTCCGCAGCCGTCTTCCGGGGCTTTCCCGCCCACTGGCCCCTGCTGGCCGCAGCTCAGCAGCGCAAGGTCGACCGTCTGCTCGACCTGGCCCACGTCCGGGAAGGCACCCGCATGCTGGAGATCGGCACGGGCTGGGGCGAACTCGCCCTGCGGGCCGCCGCCCGCGGCGCGACCGTCACCTCACTCACGCTCTCACGGGAACAGCGTGAACTTGCCCTGGAACGCGTACGCCAGGCCGGATGCGCCGACCGTGTGTCGATCGAACTGTGCGACTACCGCGAGGCCCGCGGCACCTACGACGCCGTGGTCAGCGTCGAGATGATCGAAGCCGTCGGCGCGGAGTTCTGGCCCGTGTACTTCCGCGTCCTCGACGAGCGCCTGGCACCTGGCGGGCGGGCCGCGCTGCAGGCCATCACCATGCCCCACGAGCGAATGCTGGCCACCCGCGACACCCACACCTGGATCCAGAAGTACATCTTCCCCGGCGGCATGATCCCCTCCGTCCAGGCCATCGACGAGGCCGTCCGCGACCACACCACCCTGACCACCGTTGCCCGCGACGCCTTCGGCGCGCACTACGCCGAGACCCTGCGCCTGTGGCGGGAGCGGTTCACCGAACATGCGGACGGCATCGCTGCCCTCGGCTTCGACGAGACGTTCTGCCGTATGTGGACCTTCTACCTGGCCTACTCCGAGGCCGGATTCCGTTCCGGCTACCTCGACGTCCAGCACTACCTGCTCACCAAGGAGCCCGCCCGATGACCACAGCCCGGCCCCGTGCCGCCCAGCGGCTCGCCGCACTGGCCGAGGAGGTGCTCGGCGGCCCCCTGCCGGTGCGACTGCGCACCTGGGACGGCAGCGAGACCGGCCCGGCCGACGCCCCCCTGGTCGTCGTGCGTTCCCGGCGAGCACTGCGCCGCCTGCTGTGGCAGCCCGGCGAACTGGGCCTGGCCCAGGCCTATGTCACCGGCGAACTCGACGTGGAGGGCGACCTCGCGCAGGGGCTGCGCGCCATGTGGACCACCGCGCGGGAGCGAGGCCTGCACGCCCCCCGGCTCTCGTCGGCCGATTGGGCGCGCGCGGCCGGTATGGCCCTACGGCTCGGAGTCCTCGGCCCGCGACCACCCGCCCCCGTCACCCAGGCCAGGCTGCGTGGTGGCCTGCACAGCAGGGCCCGCGACCATGCGGCGATCAGTCACCACTACGACCTGTCCAACGACTTCTACCGCCTCCTCCTCGACGAGACCATGGCTTACTCCTGCGGCTACTGGACCGACGACGATCCTGCTCTCGGCCCCGCTGATGCCCAGCGGGCCAAACTGGAGCTGATCTGCCGGAAGCTCGGCATCGTGTCCGGCTCCCGGCTGCTGGACATCGGCTGCGGCTGGGGCTCGCTCACCCTGTACGCGGCCGAGCAGCACGACGCGCAGGTCACCGCCGTCACCCTGGCCCGCGAGCAGGCCGCCTACGTACAGGAACAGGTGCGCGAGCGGCGGCTGGAGCACCGGGTCCAGGTCGTGGGCCAGGACTACCGGGACATCACCGGAGGTCCCTACGACGCCGTCGCCACCGTGGAGATGGGCGAGCATGTAGGAGACGCCGAGTACCCGGCCTTCGCCGCGGCCCTGTACCGGATGGTCCGCCCGCGGGGGCGTGTCCTGGTCCAGCAGATGTCCCGGGGAGCGAAGGCGCCCGGCGGCGGGGCGTTCATCGAGGCGTACATCGCCCCGGACATGCACATGCGCCCCCTGGGCGAGACCGTGGGCGTGCTGGAGGCTGCCGGTCTGGAAGTGCGCTCGGTGGAGTCGATGCGTGAGCACTATGTGCGCACCATCAAGGCCTGGCACCGCACACTGGAGGAACGCTGGGACGACTTCGTACGGCTGGCCGGCGAGGAGACCGCCCGCGTGTGGCGGCTGTACCTGATCGGCGGGGCCCTGGCCTTCGAGGAGCGCCGCATGGGCGTCGACCAGCTGCTCGCCGTCCGCCCGACACCCCTGGGCGACAGCGGTCTGACACCGGCGAACACAGCCGGCTGGCACCAGAAGCCGACAACTCGGTGAACGCCTTCGCCTGGAGCGCCTTCGCCGCCAACCTCGGCTGGGCCGCGGCCACCGCCCTGGCCGTCATGCTCATCACCTTCACCGTGGCCCTCGCCCGGGGCATGCACCGGGTCGTCGATGTCGCCTGGGGGGCGGCCTTCGCCGCAGTGGCCGTGGTGACCTTCGTCGTCTCGGCCGGTCATGGTGATCCGGCAAGACGGCTGCTGGTGACCGGCCTCACCGTCGTATGGGGGCTACGGCTCGCAGCCCACATCGCCCGCCGGGGAAGCGGTCACGGTGAGGACCCGCGCTACGAGGCGATGATGGCCCGCGCGTCCGGCAACCGGAGTCTCTACGCCCTGCGGATGATCTATCTGCTCCAGGGAGCCCTGGTCTGGCTGGTGTCGCTGCCCGTACAGGCCGCCCAGTACACGCCCGCTCCTCTGTCCGCCCTGGCCTGGGCCGGAACGGGCGTGTGGGCCGTCGGGCTGTTCTTCGAGGCCGTCGGCGATGCCCAGCTGGCACGCTTCAAAGCCGACCCTGCCCACCGCGGCCGGATCATGGACCGCGGGCTGTGGCGTTACACCCGGCACCCCAACTACTTCGGTGACTTCTGCGTCTGGTGGGGACTGTTCCTCGTCGCTTGCGACGCGGGATGGCAGCCCGCCGCCGTGTCGGTCCTCTCCCCCCTGGCCATGAGCCTGCTGCTGATCAAGGGCAGCGGGAAGCGATTGTTGGAGCGGCACATGGCAACGCGGCCGGGCTGGCCCGCCTATGCGGCACGGACCAGCGGGTTCTTCCCCAGACCACCGCGCGGTCAAGGATGAGCAAGGGGCCCACTGCGAGGTGGGCCCCTCTCCACCTCACGCCGTCGTCTGCACAGTCGGCATGTCCAGCAGGGCGATCGGTGCCGAAGTCGGCCGTGGGGAGCCACCGGCCGGCTCCACGGTGATGCCGACCCCCGATGCGCCGTCGACCGCCCCCTGCATCAGCACGGCCTGGCCGGTGCGGTCGGGGTCCATGAGCCCGGCGGAGCGCATTCTCCCTCCGTCGGCGAACCACAGCTGGTACACCTTTCCGTCCGGCGGCTCCGCCATCCGGGACACCACGAACACGGCCCGGTCGCGGTCGGTGGAGACCACCAGCGTGCCCGTCCCGCCCGCCACCCGCGTCGAACGCGATCTGGCGTCGGGCGCGGCCAGTACCCCAGCGACTTCTTCGGTGTGTCGCTCCATCCGCGCCGCCTGCTGCCGGGCGTCCTGAGCGCGTTCGTACTGCCACAGCGCCGCACCCCCGAACGCGCCCACGGCAGCCATGCAGACAGCCAGGGCCCACCGGGTCACGGCACGTCCGCGCGGCACTCCGAGGCGGACCCGCTCCAGCGGCGCGTCACCGGGCGGCACCTGGCGCACGGTGGCGATGCGGTGCAGGACGTGCTCCCGCAGCGCGGGGCGAGCCGTCACGGTCGAGGCCAGGGCCAGCCGGGACGCAGTGGCCGAGAACTCCGCGACTTCCTGCTCGCACCCCTCACACTGCGTCAGGTGCCGGTCAAAGGCGGCGCGTTCGTCGTCCGGCAGCGCGTGCAGCGCGTACGCACCCGTCATGCTGTGCACATCGACGATGGTCATGCGGTCACCCCCAGGCAGTCACGGAGCCGAATGAGACCGTCGCGCAACCGGGTCTTCACCGTTCCCAGCGGCAGCGCGAGCGACTCGGCGACCTGCCGGTAGGTCAGGCCGCGGTAATACGCCAGAGTGACCGACTGCCGCTGCAACTCGGTCAGTGTGCGCAGACAGCGTCGCACCTGCTCCTGCTCCAGCCGGGTCTCCACCTGCTCGGCCACCTGGTCGTACTCGGGCGTCCGCTCCAGCAGCGCGGCCTTCGTGTCGCGCGCCGCGGCGGCTTCCACCGAGCGGACCCGGTCCACCGCACGCCGGTGAGCCAGAGTGAGGATCCAGTTGATCGCCGTACCACGCTCGGGACGGTAGCGCGGGGCGGTGCGCCACACTTCCACCAGCACGTCCTGGGCCACTTCCTCCGACTGCGCGTGGTCACGCAGTACCGCGCGGACGACACCGAGCACGGAGTCGGCCACCGCGTCGTAGACCGCGGCGAAAACCTCCTGATCGCCCAGCGCCACCTCGTGCAGCAGCTTCTGCAGATCAGGTTCGGCCGATGGATTTCTTCCGATATGCACGGCTTCCTTCACAAGGATCCTTCCAAAGGTGCGACAGGCTGGAATCTCGCTGCGTAATCCGAGGCCACAACCCGTACGGATTGGTCGCGCCGCAAAGGCATCAGCTGCGCGGACGCGTACCGGCTGCCCGATGTAGCCCGTGCCCGGGGCCTGTTGGCCGGCACTCAATGGGCTGTGCTCGGGCCACTGTTGTCGGGGGACGGGGTGGGATGTCTGTTCGGTTGCTTGCGCGCGCTGTGGGGTAGCGCAACCTGCTGCGCTACCTCGCGGTTGGGGCTGGAGCCGTAGTCATGTCCGGATGCGGCGGCAACGGCACGGGCGGGGGCCTGAGAGCCCAGGCGTCGGAGGCATTCATTCGGAGCGCGAGAGGGGCCTGCCTCGACCGGCAGTTGCCGCGCCGGCTCGCGGGGGACACAGTTGAAGAGGAGGACACACGAGATGGCAGTGTGCCGCTGCCGTGCCGATCCGGGCCTGGGACGAAGGCGAGCACGGTCTCCCGGCGATGGCGCTGCTGGTAGAACGACCGTGCAGTCGCTCGTGGCTGCCGGTGGTCCGTAGGCCTGACCCATTGCCGGTCTCCGCTGGAGATGGTGACGGAGGCATTGCGGCTCCGGCAATTCTTCGGTTCTCGGCAATCGGCGAGCGGAGGAGCAATGTCGACCGGAACTCTCATAGCGATCATTGTCGCGGTGGTTGTCGTCCTGTTGCTGTGCGCACTCGTGGCATGGCAGGTGGCGCGCAGACGCCATCTGAAGGAGCAGTTCGGCCCGGAGTACGAGCGGCTCGTGGAGGAGAAGCAGAGCCGCCCGGCCGCGGAACACGAACTGCGGGAGCGGGAACAGCGCCATGACGCCCTGGAGATCAAGCCGCTCTCGGCGGCGGACCGGGAGAAGTACTCCCAGGGCTGGAGTCAGGCGCAGGAGCGGTTCGTCGACCACCCCGACGACGCGGTTCATGAAGCCGACCGGCTCGTGACCGCGCTGATGAGCGAGCGTGGCTATCCGACCAAGGGGTTCGAGCAGCAGGCCAGTGATCTGTCGGTCGAGCACGGCCGCACTCTGCAGAGCTACCGCACCGCCCACGAGGTCAGCGACCGCAGCAGCCGTCACCAGGCGACCACGGAAGAGCTACGGGGCGCGATGGTCCACTACCGGGCTCTGTTCGACGAACTGCTCCACAACGGCGGGCGGCCGCGGGAGTAACGGATGGAGGAAGCGCAATGGCGACGGGACGCCGGGACCCACGCGGGTCCGATGCAGGGAAACTGTCCACTGACGATCTACGCGGCGGGGGCGCCCCCGCACCGGAAGCCCACGAGGCCCCGGCCGAAGCTCCACCGACCTTCCCGGGCGAAGCCACGACGGCCGACCCCAGCCACCTTCCGGGCGGCGAGGACGGCACACGGCACGCTCCGGCGTCCGCCGCCGGGCCCGACGCGGCCGCCACCACAGACGCGGACGGGGACGCGAATGAGCCGCTTCTCGGTGACGAACAGAATGCGTTCCGTAGCCGGTGGCAGCGGATCCAGGGCGACTTCGTGGATGACCCCCGGGAAGCGGTCAGTGCTGCCGACACCCTGGTCGCGGAAGTGATGCAGGCACTCGCCCGGACCTTCTCCGACCACAAGCAAGGGCTGGAAGGGCAGTGGCAGCGCGGCGAGGAAGTACCGACCGAGGAACTGCGTGTCGCTCTGCAACGCTACCGGTCGTTCTTCAACCGACTGCTGAACACCTGAGTACCTGCCTGCTGAGCAGAATTCCTGACACGGAAGACCAGTGCGGGCTTCGGGCGAGGGCGTTGTGGAGGGCTCGCACGGCGGGCTCGCGGTGGTGCTGGGCGGGGACCGACCGGTACAGGTGCGTGGCACGGGCGGGGATGCGGCCGGTGCGGTAGCCGTCCGGAGGGACGGCCGGAGCGGCGATGGCGCGGCGGCGGGTCCGCCCGGTGTCGCCGTCGTGGTGATCACAGGCTGCACCGACCCTCCGGCACGGGCGGCCGTCGTGTCACGCCGCACGGCCACGGCCGCGACGAGAACCCCGGAACCGCCTGGTCCGACCACGACCTCGGTTCACCGCCCGGTGAGCTGCTGCATAGCTGGGCCTGCGGAGAGCGCTTCACCGGCGCGTGCCGCGGACGCTGTACGCACCAGGCGATGACACGGACCGGTTCCGCATCGATGTCACTCACGGGGGCGACACCCTCTCCGCGACCGTGACCGATCAGGCGCGTCTCCGCGGGGGCGGCCCTTGCTTCCTCTCCCTCAGGCCGTCCAGCACCAAGTCCGTCAAGCGCTCCGGCAGGTCCGGCTCGATCGGGCGGTGGCCGAGCAGGGAGCGCGTCTGGAGCGGGGAGCAGAGCAGTTCCAGAGCCAGGGCCGCGTCCGTGCCCACCGGGAGTTCTCCACGTTCGACGGCCCGGCTGACGATGGTGCCGGCCTGATCGAGGCGGGACTGCCAGAAGGTCTGCCAAGCCGCGGCGAGGTCCGGGTCCTCGGAGCTGAGCGAGGCCTCCCGGGCAACGGAGCGGCCGGTCGGGGTGGCCAGGTACTCGGCCAATGCACGGGCGAAGGCGGCGAGGTCGGTGCGGACGGCCCCGGTGTCGGGGACGGGGATGCCCTCGTCGCTGCCGACCAGCATGGCGTCCAGCACGAGCTTCTCCCGGCTGCCCCAACGCCGGTACACCGTGGTCTCGTTGACTCCGGCGCGGGCCGCCACCTCGGCGATGCTGAGCCGGGCGATGCCCTCCTCGGCCAGCACCTCCATGGCGGCTGCCAGAACGGCTTGGCGTACGCGCGCGGCGCGGCCGCCGGGGCGGCGTCGGATCGGCTCCGGTTCTTCCTCGGTCATGTTTGTCGATCACCTCGACCATCATCTTAACGCAGGGCGGCTTGCATTAAGCGTCACCCAGGCGCATAGTCGCTAATGCAAGAGTTCCGGCTTTAAGTGCAGCAGGAGGCACCACCATGTCTTTCACCTGGCCCCTGGACCCGCAGGACCTGTTCGTCGAGCGCTACCCGCAGATGACCCTCGGCCTCCCCGCCGATGAGGTGGACGCGGTCCGTTCCGCCGTCACCGAGATGTGGCCCGACCGGCCCGGCGGCTGGGTGTTCGAGTGGTCCGCCCTCGCCGCCCGGCACGCCGAGGCCGGGCGCCACCGCCTGGCCGCCCAGGCGTACGGCTGGGCCAAGTTCCCCTCGCTGGCCGACGACCCGAAGCGCACCGCGCTCGCCCGCCAGGTCGAGCAGTACGCCCTTGCCGCCCCCGGCTTCCCGGTGGAGTTCGAGCGCCGCACGCTCACCGTCCCGTACCGCGGCGGCGAGGCCACTCTGCCGATCCATCTGATCGCCACCCCCGGCCTGCCCGCCGACGCGCCGGTCGTGCTGGCCAGCGGCGGGGTGGACTCCTGGAAGACCGACCTGCACGGGATGTGGGAGCAGCTCGCGCTCGCACTGCCGGTACGGCTGCTGCTGTTCGACATCGTCGGCACCGGCGAGACCGCCCACCTGCCGATGACCCCGGATGGCGGGGCCGAGGTGATTGCCGGACTGGTCTCCTTCGCCCGCACGATCGGCAACGGAAAGGTCGGCCACTTCGGCATCTCGATGGGCGGTTACTACTCAGCCCGGACCGGACTGACCGGGGCGGTGGACGCCTCGGTGGTGCTCGGCGGCCCGGTGGAGCGCGCCTTCGCTCCGGACCGCGGCTTCGCCTTCGGCATGGAGGGCATCGTCGGTAACGCCCTCGGCTTCGACGCCATGCCGAGCACGGCCGAGCGCGAGGAGGCCTTCGCGGCCTTCGACCTGCGCCCGCTGTTGGACCAGAACGTCAATGGCCCGATGCTGGTGGTCAACGGCACCGAGGACGTCCACGTCCCACTGGACGACACCTTGGTGTTCGAGGGCCGCCGGGACACCCGGGTCGAACTGATCCCGGACACGGGCCACTGCGCCATCTCACGCTTTGGCGATGCGATGGCCGTGATCGCCCCCTGGCTGAAGGACACCCTGGTCGGCTGATCCGACGATCCTGCCGCGACACGAAGCCGCCGACCCGTGAGCGCTGTGCGTGGCGTCACCGAGAGGAGACGCTCGCGCGCGGCGCTCACGGGTCCGCATCGCCGCCCACTGGAGTGGTGGGCTCCCCCGGGGCTTCGGCAGTGGTCGCCGATGAGACACGGGATCGTGCGCCGGACCTTGCGAAAGGCCGGAGCGGTGGTGTTCCTCTTCCCGAGCGGCGCCGTTGCCCGGGTCGGAGGTGAACGGGAGTTGGAGGGCCGGCGTCCACTCCGGTTCGGCGAGACGAGTACCCAGGGCCGACGGTCCGCACCCGGCGGGCGTGACCGCGACCCGCACGCCGCTGTTCGGTCAGCCTGTCGGCGCGTTTCCGCCCGTCGGCGAGCCATGTGCCGCCTGACCACCACACCCCCGTCGGCCCCGTTCTGACGGCTCGACGGGCCCGCCGTACCCTCCACCGGTCCATCGAGGTCTTCGATGTGCTTCCGGGAAACTCTGAGGTGCCCGTCGCGCGCGTGGCACTACTGTGCAGCTGTCAGGTAGAGGGCCCACATGTCGTCCCGCGTCCGCTTCACCGGCCGCTTCCTCTCCTCCGGCCGTCTCGATCCCGAGAGTGTTCTCCAACAGCCGCTGCTGTGTGAGCGGGAGCTGTTCCCACCGGTGCGCTGCGCGTCCACCCAGCGTCCGAGGTCTTCGCCTCGGCTGCCGACGGAACGGGCCGGCCGTGCACCGCGGCGTACTCCTTGGCGACGGCGAGCCCGGCTGCCCAGACCGCTTCCTGCTTGTGTGCCCATGACCAAGGCAGTCCCGGCGCGGTGGCCGTCAAGAGGGCGAAAGGAGCCACGAAGGAGCTGCGAGGTAGCGGAGAACTTGGCTGTACGCCGACAATGTGGTCACCCTTCACCGTCCAGGGGTCACCGAACTCCCGGACCGAACAGAGAGGACCGACCATCACCATGCGCAAGCCTCTCCTCGCCACCCTCACCGCCGTTGCCCTCGGCGCCGCCGCCTTGACAGGCGCAACGGGCACGGCAGCCGCAGCACCCGACCACGTGGGCGGGGTGGCCCGCACTGCTGCGACGGCCGCCGTGCGCCCTGTCAGTACGCCCGCCTCGGTGACAGCTTCCTCCTTCGCCGGCACCGTGGCGCTCAGTAACTGCTCAGGCTCCCTGATCCGCATGCCGAACTCGCAGGCGACGGACCCAGGACTGGTCATGACGAACGGCCATTGCCTCGAAACCGGCCTCCCGAGCGCAGGTCAGGTCATCACCAACCAGTCTTCCACCCGCAGCTTCACGCTGCTCAACGCCTCGGCCGGCAGCGCCGGAACACTCAAGGCGAACAAGGTCGTCTACGCGACGATGACCGACACGGACGTCACGCTCTACCAACTGACCAAGACCTACGCCCAGATACAGCAGTCCACGGGAATCGCGCCGCTGACGCTGTCCGCGAGCCACCCGGTCCAGGGGCACGCGATCGACGTGGTCTCCGGCTACTGGAAGCGGGTCTACTCCTGCTCCGTCGACGGATTCGCGTACCGCCTGAAGGAGGACCAGTGGACATGGAAGGACGCCGTCCGCTACACCCCGGAATGCCAGGTCATCGGGGGCACCTCGGGTTCCCCGGTCATCGACACGACGACCGGGCAGGTCACGGCGATCAACAACACCATCAACGAGAACGGCGGAAGCTGCACCCTTGACAACCCCTGCGAGGTAAACGAGCAGGGCGCCGTCACCATCCGCCAGGGAACCGGGTACGCCCAGGAGACCTACGGGATCCCTGCCTGCTTCACGACGGGCAACAAGCTCAACCTGTCGGCCACAGGCTGCACGCTCGCGAAGCCGACAGCAGTGGCGGCACGCTGAGTTGACACCTGAGGGGGAGGGCAGGCCTCGTCCCCGGTCGGTCGGGCCACCGCATCGTCTGCAGCCGGCACACCGCCGGAGGGGCGGCTGTTCCGGGCCAGTGGTGTCCCGTCAGATCTTGCAGTGTCCTGGACAGTCCGGGTCTGTCCGCGTCCTGGCGTGTGCGTCTTCAGTGCCGGAGGAGGAGGCGACCGCGAGCAACCGCTCCGGGGCCGTAAGGCCGGCGGGCGAGGCGGAACGGCGGTGATTGGAGCAAAGAGGGCCGCGGAGTAACCCGTTCCTGCGCCAGCGGGTGGCATCCGGGTTGCCTTACGTGGCCGCCCACCCGTCGGGGCAGATCACCTCGCGGTTGTCGTCCGGGTCGCGGCCGGCCGCGTTCTTCGACGCGGTCGGCAGGTGGAACAGCCGCTTGTTGACCGCTTTGCTGCCGGAGTGGATCGGCAGCTCGGCCTGGGTCAGCCATGCACGAGCGATGCCCGGTGGCGTCGTGTCGAAGTTCCTCACCCATGCCGGGATGTACTTGTGGAGGGCGCGATCCGGCGTGGTGGAGGAAGTCCGGTCGCCGCGGAGCTGCGCGCGATCGACCTGCCATCGGGTCGCCACCAGCGAGTAGGCGGTGATCAGACGTCAAGCATGCCCGAGGTCCTGGCCTCGGAGGTCCGTGACCCGGTAGTGGAGTACGAGGCCAAGGAATCACCGACAGCGATCTTCCCCCACGACGCGGACAAGCTGCGTCGGCTGCGGGCACTTCCGCACCGATGGGTCGGTGCAGGTGCGTAGGGAACTTGGACCGAATGATCAGCACCTCCAAGGCGATGGCCGCCTGGCCCTCCGTCCTAGCGTTCACGCCAGGTGTAGGGGGCGACGGCGGCGGTGTCGATGTCGGTTTCGGGCCAGCGGCGGCGCAGCAGGGCCGCTGTGGACCGGCACCAGGCTGCCAGGTGGGGGAGTACCCGGTGCGCCTCGGCGGCGCGGGCTCCGGATTCCAGCAGGGCCACCATCTGGGTGCGGGAGTCGTCGCCGGGGCTGCGTGCGTCCAGCGTTTTGAGGCGGTCGGTGCGCGTCATCACCCAGACCATGGAGGCCGAAACCAGGCCGAAGCCGAACCGCTGGTCGTCCTCGGCCTCGGGGACCGTCCGGGCAAGGGCTCGGCGGAACGCCTCGACCTGTTCCGGCCCCGATACTCCCAGCCAGTTCGGGCCGGGCACTGTGAAGCTGGTCGCGGCGGTGAGGGCATGGCGGAAGCCCGCCCCTTCGAAGTCGATCAGTTTGCCGCCGCCGCTCGGCCCGGTCAGGTAGTTGTGCGACTCGGTGTCGCCGCTGGTCAGGGCCAGGAATGGGCCGGGATCTGCGAGCTCGGCCACGGCCGATTCCAGATCGCGTTCCGCGGCGGCGGGCAGCGGGACGCCGAAGGCGGCGGCCCGGGCGAGCCCGTTCCGCCAGAGGCCGGCGTACGCGTGTTCCCAGTCGCCCAACCGGTCGGCGCCGGTGCCCAGTGCCGTGCGGCGGGCGTTGAACAGCGCTGCGCGACCGACGGATGCGGCAGCCAGCTCGCCCATCGAGGAGGCGAAGGCGGTCAGTTCGGCGTCCAGGGCCGGGGTGTGGCCGTCGCGGTGCAGCAGCTCGGCCAGTTCGGTGCGCGGGTACAGGTCCTCCAGCACGAGCAGGCGGGAGTCCGGCGAGGCGGCGTGCAGGCCTGGCGCGAGGTCGAGGCGGAGGTCGTCGGCGATGAAGGCGAGCGCGGCGTGCTCGCACCGCGTCAGCTCCTCAGCGGAGCGAAGACCGTATCCCTCGGGGCGGCGGCATTTCACGATGACCGTGTCGGGGAGTCCGGTCGCCTCCGCCAGATGGGCGCGCAGCACCCAGGGATGGTGCAGCGGCTCGACGCGCTCGACGGCGGTCCGGGCGCCCACAGAGGCCGTGAGCAGAGCCTCGATCTCGGCGGATGCGGGAAGAGCGACGTCCAGAGGTGAGGGCATCGGGGGATCCTCGCACGGCCGGGCCGAGATTACTCAGAACATTCTGCGCCGAGCGGCGTCCCGCCAGCACAACGCCGCTGGCAAGCACCCCGGCAACTTGCGGCTTCGTCATCCTGCCGGCGAGGGCGTCGCGACCCTCATCAGGCGCCGGCACCACCCAAACCAGGGATAGCACCACACCTGCTGCACTCGATACGGTGGATGGAAACAGCGATGATCTGCGCAGACCCGCCCCTGCCGAATCCGTGCAACAGTCCGACCCCACGAGAAGATGGAACTGGCCCCGGCACGGTCCTGGACGGGGAGGCGGCGATCGGGTGGGATGGCCGGCTCGATCTCGGGGCCGCGCGTCACGGGCCGCGTCGTCCGTGACCCGGGCCCGCGCCCTGGCGGCCCGGCACTTCGCCTCCTGCATCTGCTGGGTCGTCCTCCAGGACGGACACCGGGCATTGCGGGGCGGCACAGACGGCGTAACGACCGCGACGGAGGTGGACCTGCTGTGGCAGATGCTGGACAGGACCGGGGGCCGAGGGCTCCGATCGGCCGGTGGGAGTACTGCGTGTCCGCCGCGAACCAGCTGGTGCTGTGGCATGGGCGCACGGCCCCGCACATCCTGCAGGAGCCGGCACGGACCCGGAGCGTAATTCTGCTGGCTGCCTGCCTCTACGACCGTGCGGCGGCCGCGGGCCTGGACGGCGCGGCGGTTGCCGAGGTGCAACTCGCGCAGGCCGCGAATGTCCTGGAGCGGTACATGGTCTCCGCGCTGGAGGCGTGCAGGACGTTCCCGGCTGCGGAGGGAAGCGACGTCGTCGACGAGCTCTTGGCCGACTGCGGCACGGACAGAATTGAGTGGGTCCGGCAGAGGGTGCGGCAAGCCCTGGCTCATCACCGGGCCGATGGCGGACCGCACGTCCGGATCGCCGACCGGCGATCCGCTCTGCGGGAGACCAGCACACACCTGTACATGGACGACTGACCCGACACGACGACACCGGATCGAGCGAGCCGTCCGAGCAGGGACAGGGCGGCGGCCGGCACCACTGCCCCGTCACCTTCACCTGTCTGGTGCTGTTTTTCCTCCCCCTGCTGTCCTGCTCGAGCAGCCCTGTCGAACGGCGTTGTCAGTGGCGCGCGGTAGCTTCGGGACTGTTGGAGATCACGGGGTGAGAGGGGTGAATTCGTGGGTTTCAGGCATGCGTTGAGCGTCGTCCTGGTCGATGTCAACGACGAGGTGGTGACGGCCTGGCGGTCCGCGTTCGCGGATACTCCGGAGGTCGAGATCAGGCGAGGTTCCCTTCTCGATGTGGATGCCGACGCCTGGGTCTCTCCCACCAACGAGCGTGGCCGGATGGACGGTGGGGTCGACGCCGTCGTCAAGCGGTATCTCGGTGCGGGCATCCAGGTGCGGGTGCAGAGGGCGATCCGCGACCGGTTCGGCGGACGGCTGCCGGTGGGCAGCGCGGTGTGCGTCCCGTCCGGGGCGGACATACCCCGGTACCTGATCTCGACGCCCACCATGCGCCAGTCGTCGCAGAACGTCAGCGACACCATGAACGTGGCCCTGGCCTGCGCGGCCGCCTTCCAGGCGGTGCATCTGCAGAACCGGGCAAAGCCGGGCAGCATCCGGTCGGTGGCCCTCGTCGGGATGGGCGCGCAGACCGGGCAGGTGCCCGCGAAGGTGTGCGCCAACCTGATGTGGACGGGCTACACCCTCTTCCACGACCACGGTTTCGCGGACTACGACGAGTTGCGGGCCGCCGTCCTGGGGCAGCTCGACGACATCGAGGGAGCGGGGTCCGCACGGCGGGTCCGGATCAACGTGCCGCAGCGGCCTTCCTTTCGTCACTGACCCGAAGACCTCGCAGGCCGGTTCCGCCCAGGGCGCGGACACCGGCGACGACCCTGCCGCATCTGTTCAGCATGCCGGGGCGCCCTTGAAGGCGTCCGGTTCGAATATCGGGAGTGCCACCCTCGTGAGTGATGTCGACGTGACGGCCGCAGGCGATGCGGGATCCCCGGCCGGGGATCCGCTGGGCCTGGCCGACCTGTTCACCGGTGGCGGCGAGCCGTGGCTGCCGCTGCTCGGACCGGTGATCGAGGCGCAGCCGGGAGCCGCCGACTTCATCGGCCCGAAGCGCAGCCCGGAGGTCGTTCCGGTGCGCGAGCTGACGTTCCAGGCATTGAAGCCGCATCCGCCGGAGAAATGGAAGGTGGTCGTCTTCGGACAGAACCCCTATCCGCGGGCGGAGAGCGCGACCGGCATCGCGATGTTCGACAACACCTTCAACGACTGGAAGGACAGCCAGTTCGGCCGGGTCGTCAGCATCCGCTGCCTCATAAAGGCAGCCGCGATGTGGAAGTACGGCATCGTCAAGAAGACACCGATCGCCGACGTCCGCGCCCTGCTGAAGAAGGAGGGCACGGTTCAGCCGCCCGAGTGGTTCCAGGCGATGCTCACCCAGGGTGTGCTGCTGCTGAACGCGTCCCTCACGGCGAGCGCGGACGGTGCGATGGCGACCGATCGGCACACGTCGTTCTGGCGCCCCGTGGCCGAGCAGATCGTCGAGGAGATCCTCCGGGCGAAGCAGGACGCGGTGGAGGAGGACGACCGGGGGGTGGTGTTCGCCTGGTGGGGTGCGCACGCCCGGAGTCTGAAGAGGGTCGTCCAGCGGCTGGAGAAGAAGTACCCGGGGGTGCAGGTCCGTCACCTGGACCACGCCAATCCGGCCGCGCAGGGGGATCTGTTCTGCGAGGGCGACCACTTCGCCCAGGTGAACGATGCTCTGGCGGTGGTGGGGGCCGAGCCGGTCGACTGGCTGCCGCAGAAGGGCTGGGACCGGGGGACGGGCAAGGCCGGCGGGCCGGAGGACGGTGGTGTCGCGCAGCGGATGGGGGCGTTCATCGCGTCCACGATGGAATTGCACCAGCTGTATCTGGAGCGGCTCACCAGCGTCAAGGACGAGGGCCTCGTCCTGCCGCCCGTCACCGGGGTGTTCGACACGCCGCTGATGGACTTCCGGAAGGCCGTCGAGCCGGTCTCGCGGGTGCTCGCGCACCTGGATCGGCATATCGATCTGTCGTGCCGCTTCGGGGAGACGAAGGCCGCGGAGGTGGCGTCCGCAGGCGCACTGTCCGGGGAGGCCGTGGGTGCGTTGTCGGCCGACGCGATCTCGGCCCTCTACCTGTACACGTGCGAGTCGGGCTTCTACCGCGAGATCAACGCCGTGCTGCGCTCCTCGGATCGCGAGCGCGTGGTGCCGTACCTGCCGTACCTGCGGTTGCTGTTCTCGGCGATGGAGGCGCTGCCGGCGCAGACGCGGCCTCTGTGGCGTGGTGTGGCGCTGGATCTGCGGTCCCAGTACCCGCTGGAGCGGACGGTGACGTGGTGGGGCGTGTCGTCGTGCACGTCCGAGCTGGGTGTGGCCCGAGCGTTCCTCGGCGGGCGTGGCCGGCGGACGCTGTTCGAGGTGACACCCGCACGGGCGGTGGGGATCCGGCGGTTCTCCGCGTTCACGGGTGAGGAGGAGTACATCCTCGCGCCGGGGACACAGCTGAAGGTGACGGAGGTGAAGGCCGAGCGTGGGGGCCTGTGCACCGTACGGCTGACCGAACTGGAGGGGGCCGGCATGGTGTCGTGACGTCGCCGGGCCAGGCGTACTCGGGCTGCCGGCCCCGTTCGCGACGGACATGAAACTCGCCAACCCCGACTTCTTCGAGACCCGGCGCGGCATCGCGGAAGACGGCGTGCTGCGCACACGGTAGGGGCCCTGGCACAGGCCTGTGGGCCCGTACGCGGCGACGTACGGGCCCACAGGCGGAGTACCTCTTCCGGGTGTGGCTGCGAAGTAGTACCCATGGGCTGACAGCGCTCCACATTCCTGGAAGTGGAACGGACCTCTTGACGGCTTGTCAGGACATGTGCGTCATGGGTCTCCACCCGCCGTACCTTTTCCCGACCCCGCACGGATCACCGATATCGGCGCACTCCACGACCTCGCGACCCGCGGCTATTGCGTGAGCTGCTACGGCCGCGTCATCCGCCGCGAACGAGTCTTGGGGGTGCTTGGACGGGTTGGTCAACTTCTCCTGCCGCGGTGATCCGGACCACCCCGTACTGCTCCTCGCTGCCCGTGCTTGCTCTTCCCTACTCCTCGAAGTCCGGTCCGCAGAGCGGGTTGGGCTCGCAGCTCTGCGGGCACGTGTCCGGCTCGCAGCTCTGCGGACAGCTTTGGGGCACGCACGCAGGAGTGGGGTCACCGCTCTGCGGGCAGTCGCCCGGCCCGCAGGGCCCGACGTTCGGTGAGCAGTACGGATCGGGTTCGTGGAGCTTTGACGGTTCGCAGGTCTTCGAGCGGCCTGCGTGGGACTGCGCCCGGGGAACCCATACCTCCTCGCGGATGGTCTGACGCATCCGGTCGAGCGGGTCACCCCGGAGGATCTGTGCGAGCTCATCCTCCAGGACGTTGCCGACCGGCCACTCCCGTGCCATGACGCAGGCGTACGCCGTACCGTCGGGGCTCACGCAGAGCCGTCCCCGCCAGCAGTGGCCGCACAAACCCGAGAGCCGCGCGTTCTGCGACATGACGTCCTGCGCGCGGCCGAACTCCCGGATGTCGCCCACGCGTACGGAGCCGACGCCCATGCCGTGCAGGAAGTCCTTCGTGCGGTCGATGCCGTCCTGGCCCTGGTCGATGGCGATCACCGCGGCGCGGACGGTCACTCCGCGCTCGACGAGCCTGCGGAGGTTCCGGACAGTGCGCTCGTGGCTCGACCGCACCTTGGTCACGCGGTCGTGTACCGCGGCGTCGTGCGAGTACACCGACGTCGCGAAGGCAACGTCGTGCTCCGCCGCGAAGTCGAGCGTCTCGTCGCTGAGGTGCGTCAGATTGGAGAACACCTCAACAAACTCGTACCCGATGTGCTTCGCCCTCGCCAAGAGGTGGCCGAAGTGCGGGCTCAGTTGCGGCTCCCCGCCGATGAGCTGTACCTTCCGGCACCCGAGCGCGTAGGCGTCCGTCATGACCTTGTCGTAGTGGTCCTTCGACAGAAGGTCGCGGTGGCCGCTCTGCGGGTGGGAGTCCGTGTAGCAGTGCACGCACTGCAGGTTGCAGCGATTGGTCAGCTCCAGCCAGAGGAAGTCCAGCCAGACCGACTGCTCCTCGCGGACCGGTTCCGCGCAGACCTGACCGCTCATTTCGACCCACACTCCCTGACGTCGGGACCCGCCTCCGGCCCACACCCGTGTCACTGTCCCACTGGTTTCCCGCCGCGGTCCGCGCACATGTACCGGCCAGACGGGTGTTTCGCAGCAGCACTCTGCGCCACGCCCCTCAGGGCGCGGTGTGCTGCCACGAGCCCGGCGTGAGCCACAAGACGCGGCCTGGCTTTCCCTGGTCGTGAACCACTTCCACCTGGTGCAGTTGGCGAACCAGACCCTCACCGAAGTCCGCCGCCGGGTCACCGCGGCCGCAAGGGCAACCGCGAGTGGGAACTACGCAACCGGCTCACCCGCTCCGCCGCCCGGATGCGCGGCGAGCACGTCGACGCTCTCCTCGACGAGCTGTCCAACCTGCCCACGGTGATCGGCGTGTCGATCACCGTCGCGTGGAACGCCAAGGAAGACCTCCTGGACCTGCTTGCCACCGCCGATGAGCCGACGCCGACCTTCCCGAACTGCAGCGCCTAACTTGATCTTTAACCTGTGCGGCGCGGACGCGGGGTCGTTGACTTCCTCGTCCGTCGTTTCGCGGGGCCTGGTTTGCCGACTGTGTGCACGTCATAGCGTGCAGTGGGTTGGTTGTTCCTCCGGCCAGGCGGCCGTCCGGGGCCTGGCCGAGAGAATTTCGGTACTCCGGCGGGGCAGGCGGTCTTCGGGCGGAGGTGCCGAAAATCGCGGCGGACTCGGGCGGGAGTGAGTCTGTCCGTGGGACTGGGCTTCTCCCATGGTCGGTGCAGGTCGCCCGCCAGTGGGCGGGCGAGCCGGAGCTGGGTGAAGACCACAAGGACCAGCCAGGTCCATCCGCTGCGGACGTCATCGGCGTAACCGCGTCCTTCCTGGTCGGCGCCTGCAACGCCCGATCGACATCGATCTGGTCTGCTACGGGCCGCGCGGCTACGAGGCGGCGCAAGCACTGTTCGCCGGGGTGGTCGCCAACGAAGCAGAGGCGCTCTCCGTCCTTGCCCGGATCACGGATCGCTCCGGGGAACTGGTCACCCCGGCGCTCTACGGGATCGAGGTGGACACGGTCACGGAGTCCACGGTCGACGAGCCGTCCGTGTTCGCCCGCCGGATCATCCACCTCCGCCTCGGTGCGTACACCGGCACGTTCCGCACCGGCGACGTCGTCTATCTGTCCGGTCGACCGGTCCACGTCCACGGACCCGACGCACACAGCGGCTTCGACGTCGAGGTGACCCCGTGGTCGGCAGCCCTCAACAACGGGCCGCCGCCCACAGCCGTCCGGGTCGAAGGCATCCGCGACCGCCTGCACGGGCCCGGCAGCCGCACGCGGCATTCTCGACCTGGACGGCTCGCGCCCACGCATCCAGGCTGTTGACCAACGCGCGCGTGCCTGAACTATCCGGAGATGGTGCTGGGGTCGGCGAAACCGGTCAGAGCGCAGCTTGCGTCCCACAACCGCACCGCGACGGAGGGATCGGCGAGGTGGTTCCAGACCGGTTCACGTCGGGGCTCGCCGCGCAGGCCGAAGACGCGCGGTCCCCACAGCTGGCCTCCACGCACGGCCGGGTCGAGCACCGCTCGGACCGCGGGCCATGCGCCGGCGTGCTTGCCCTGGACGAGGAGGCCCGCAGGTGCCGCGCTGAGCCGTGCGCCGGTAGTTCGCACATGGACCGGTGGCCGTGACGGGGTGAGGGAGTCCAACGCGCCGCCGGGATGGACCACCACGCTTGCCACCGTGCTGCCAGCAGTGCGCAGGCGGCGGTCGAGTTCGATGCCGAAGTACATCTGTGCCAACTTGGAGCGGCCGTAGGTGCGCTTGGGCTGGTATTCCTTCCAGGACTGCAGGTCGTCCAGGTCAAGCCGCTCGGACTTTGCCGCGAAGCTGCCCATGGTGACAATGCGGGCCGCCGGCGCAGCCGAGAGCAGCGGCATCAGCCACTGGGTCAAGGCGAAGTGCCCGAGGTGGTTCGTGCCGAACATGAGCTCGTGACCGTCCCCGGTCTCCTTGCGCGGCGGGTCGTCAAGCGCGACGCCGGCGTTGTGGACTACCGCGTCAAGGCGCTCCAGTGCCAGCGTTTCCACCGCTGCTTCGAGCGACGAGAGGTCGGCGAGGTCCAGCCGTACGGCTCGCACCCGCGAATCGGGGACACGCGCACGGATCGAGGCCATGGCGACTTCGGCCTTGGCGGGATTCCGGCTGCCGAGTACGACGGTGGCTCCGGTTGCCGACAACTGCTCCGCGACGAAGTACCCGATGCCGGCATTGCCGCCGGTGACCAGGAAGACGCGGCCATCGGCACTGGGCAGGCTTTGGACATTCCAGGGCGGGGAGGCGGATATGGACAACATGGCGACGGGGTTCCCTTGCTGTTGAAGGCGGCTGCGGCTGTTCCCTTTGGGGAACTCGACACCCACGGTTCCAGCGGCCACCGACACATTGCCTATGGATCACAGGCAGTCCCACCGGGCGGCCGACATCCCCCCGACACGGTGCTTGCCCATCGCCGCACCGCGCCGCTGAGGGGCACATTGGCCAACCGAAAAGCGCAATGGCCAACTGGGACGCTCAGGCCGACATGCAGGACCGGGACGCCACCCGCGAAGGGCTCTGGCGCGTTCGAATGATCAGTCAGAGCATGCCGGGGCGCCGCCACTCCTGTCCGAGGACATGCTGGTCGAGGAAGTTCAGCACCGTCTCGTACATGAGGCGAATATGGTTCGGCGCCCCGATACCGTGGCCCTCGTCCGGAAAGTGCAGGAAGCTGACGGGCGTCCCGAGCCGCTGCAGATCGCTGTGCAGGCTCAGCGCCTGGCCCATCGGGACGCGGTGGTCCTTGCCGCCGTGCACGATCAGCATCCTGGAAGTGGGGCGAGTTGGCTTCGTACCGTTCGCGCTGCGTCCGCGGATCGCCGAAGATCTTCCGGAAGTATGCGTGCATGTCCGTGTCGATCTGGAACGCTTCCAGGTTCCACATCCCGGCGTGGGTGACTATCGCCTTGAACCGGTCGGTGAGGGTCGCGGCCCGGTTGGCCAGGTAGCCGCCGTAGGACCAGCCGACGAGGCCGGTCCTGGTCGTGTCGAGGTCATCGCGTGCCAGTGCCGCGTCCGTCAGCGCGATGAGATCACGGTAGGGCTGACCGCCGTACTGGCCCCGGCCGCGCTCCTGCATGCCCTGCCCGTAGCCGGTGGACAGCGCCGGATCCGGTAGCAGCACCGCGTAGCCGCGCGCCACGAACGGCCATGGGTTCCACAACCACGTCCAGGCGCTCCAGGACATCTGTGGTCCACCGTGTGGGGCGGTGATCAGCGGCGCTGGGCGCCCGGCCGAGGCGCCCTCGGGCAGCGCGAGCCAGGCGCGCAACGGGAAACTGTCGTCCGCCTCGACGTGCACTTCGGTGAGCGTGCCGGGAAGCGAGTCGAGGTCGCCCGGGGCCATGAGGAAGGCGGGGTGTTGATCGGCTGTGACGGCATCCAGCCGAACCACTCGAGGCGGGCTGTCGATCGTGCTGCGCAGTGCATAGAGGGTGGTCCCATCGGGCGACACGCAGAGGGAGGCGTAGGCGCCGGAGGCGGTCAGGCGGGTGATCGTGCCGTCCGCATCGCGGCGGAAGATCGGGCAGTGGCCCCGCTCGTCGCCGGTGAACCACAGCGTGGCATCCCCACGGGTCGGCGAGAGGACGGCCCGTCCCGGCCAAGGCCAGTTGTCGAACCAGGCAGGAGGTCGGTCTCCTCACCCGAAGCCAGATCGAACGCGACCAGCGTGACTCGCCACTCCGTGTCGTAGGTCTCCTCTCGCTGGCGCTGGCAGACCAACGCCGAGCCATCGGCCGTGAACGCCAGGCGGTAGTACTGCTGACCAGGGAGCGAGAACGTGTGCCGCTCGGCGCCAGTGGCAGCGTCGGCAACCACCACAGCATTCGTGTCGGGAGCGCGGCCCGTCGCGGCCCGCGTGTAGGCCACCAGCGTTCCGTCCGGCGAGAGCGCCATATCTCCTGTGCCTGCCAGACCTTGGCTGCCGGCGCTCACCGGAGCTCCGTCGGCGTGCAGGACGAAGGTGTGGGGTTCGTCAGGGCCGAGGCCTGCGCCGAAGGGGCACGTTGTGGTCGATTCGTACAGAACCGCGTTGACCATGGCGCTCTCGCGCTCACGGCGGAGATCGGAGTATGCCTCGGCATTCACCGCGCCAGGCAGCAGATCAGCGGTGTAGGCGACCGTGCGGGCGTCCTTGGCGACGGCGAAGGCGGATATGTCTCCCGGGTGGCGGGTGATCTGCCTGGCCTCGCCGCAGTCCGTCAGTGCCCAGAGTCCCACACCCTGGCTCTCGCTCTCTTCAGCTGCGGAATCCGTCTTCTCGCGGCCGGAGAGGAACAGCAGTGTGCCGTCGGAAGTGAATGCGGGAGCGAAGTCACCCTGCACGGTCCGGGCCATGGGGCGGCTCTCGCGCTCCCCCGAGGTATCCACCTCCCATAACCTCGAAACGTGCCTGGTCCCCCGGTCGTTGATGATCTGCACGGACGCGACCAAGCGCGTTCCGTCGGGCGCCAGGACCAGATCGGTCAGGCGAAGGTGTGTGGCGAACAGGTTGTGGAATGACAGGGCATCGTCCAAGGCTGGATCACGACGATCATCCTGCCCGCCGAACCCGAACTGAGACAGGGGGCCGGAACGAGGAGAACCGGCTCGGCGGTGGTGCCTCCGACGTGGCGGAGCCACTTCGAACTGACCGCAGCGCGTCTCCTACGGCAGGGAACGGGTGAGCCAAACCAGTTCGCCACTGTCTTCGGCCGAGACGTGGTCGCGCTGGAACCCAAGCTTTTCGAGGACGCGAAACGATGGCGCGTTCCAGGGACGCACCGTCGACCAGAGCCGTCTCCGCCCGGTCGCGATCGCCGCGTCGAGCACCGCGGACGCCGCCTCGGTGGCATAGCCCTGTCCGTGCACGCGCCGGAACAGCTCGTAGGCGATCTCCGGCTCGTCAACGGAAGCCCGACCGACTGTGAGCCCGCAATACCCGATGAAGTCGCCCACTTCGCGGCGGATGACGGGCAGCAGAGCGATCCCTGTCAGTGCCGCCGCAGCGCGCTGATCATCGATCATCCGCCGGTTGTCCTCGATCGACGGCATGCCACCACCCCGTTCGGCGACGAGCGCGCGATGGGCGTCGATGTCGGGCTCGGTCCATTGACGCAACGTCAGCCGAGCGGTGTCGAGTTGGAGCGGCATTGGCGAATACGGCATGGCGACACTCTATCGACGCCTCCTCGAACCGGGGGCGGCTGAGGCCACGTGCGACGGTGACTCGGACGCCTTTGGGGCATGGGGGCCTACGCCGACGCTCGCGCCTCGACCGAGGTGGAGGACAGCGAGGGCATGGGAGAGTCGTTCGAGGAACGCGCAGCAGATGCGCCGGCGTCTGCCGCGACTGGCTGCGCTCCATCTCCGTGGGGATCAGGCTGACTCACAGGAGCCTGCCAGTTCCGGAACCCCTCGCGCGACGAACGCCGCCCGGCGAAGCCTCGGATCACCGTCGACGCCCTGAAGATCCTGGCCGCCGCACCGGCCCGGGCTCTGCAGGAGATGGCCCTCGGCAGGTACGCCGACTGCGTCGTGGTGCTCGACGCCGGCGTCGATGCCGTTCCGGACTCCACCGCCCTCGGGCAGTGAATCGGTCTGGCGGACAACCCCGACGCCATCGCCATGCTGATCGAAATTCACGAGCAAGTGAACGGCGGCGAGGTGATCGCCGTGGCTCTGGTCCACCCCCGACTCCCCGCGCGCCGCGGCGTACCTCCACGGCCATCAGCTCGGCTACACCGACCGAGCCTGCCGAATTCTCTGGCAGTGACCGTGTGACGTGAGGGGAGTGGAGGTCACTCCATGCAGCTCAGCGCCGGTGTGATCGACACTGTTGTGTGCAGCATGTGTGGCGCTGCTTGTGTTTGGAGCGGCTGTAGCAGCTCCGAAGAGTAGGCCGCGGTCACCTGGCCCGGCATGAACGGTCTGAGCTTCACCGCGGTGCCGAGTGCATTTTCAGGTGGTGCGGCATAGGGCGTGGTCGATGAGGTTGCGCAGTGCGTCTTCCTGGCGGGACGCGGTCTGCGGGTCCGCGGCGCGGCTGTGCGCGGAGACGGTGATGGTGTGCTGACCGTCCATGGTTGTCGCTGCCCGGATGACATATCCGAAGCCGCTTCCTCCGTGTCCGAGGTAGCCGCCGCCGCAGGACAGGGGTGTGAAGAACAGGCCCAGGCCGTCCCGGGTGCCTTCCGGGTGACCGCTGTCCTGCGGCACCGGCACAGTGTTCTGCATGGCAGCGAGTTCGGCGGGCTTCAGCAGCTGTCCACTTACCAGTGCGGCGAAGAAGCGGTTGAGGTCCCGGGCCGTGCCGGTCATCGTACCGTCGGCCCCGCTGTCGAAGGGGCGGTAGGGGATCGTGGTGTCGACCAGCGGGCCGTTCACGGTGAACTGCTGGTAGTTGGCCGTGTGCGGATACGGAAGGAAGGGCCAGGTGCCGGGGGTGCCGGTGTGCTGCAGGCCGAGCGGGCGCAGGATGCGTTCGTGGACCTGTTGCTCCCAGGTGCGGCCTGTGATCTTCGCAATGATCATTCCGGCGAGCACGTAGTTCGTGTTGGAGTACGCCCAGCGGGTGCCGGCCGGGAAGTCAGGTTCATGGCGCATGGCCAGGTCCACCAGCTCTTCGGGCTTGTAGGCACGCCACCGGTTGGCGAAGTAGGTCTGGCTACCGGGGTCGGGGAAGACGTCATAGATGTAGTCGGACAGGCCACTGGTGTGCTGCAGCAGGTCGCGGACAGTGATGGTCCGGCCGTCGTTTCCAGCGCCGGACACGATCCCGGGCAGTAACTGCTCCACCGTCTGGTCGAGGGAGATCCGCTTTTCGCCCACCAGTTGCATCATGACGGTGGCGACGAATGTCTTGGTGGTACTGCCCAGACGCAGGTAGCCATCCGCCGGTACCGGGCGGCCGGTGACCAGGTCCGCCACCCCGGAGCGGGCCGTGACCGTCCCGCGCGGGCTCTCCAGGCGGACTGCTACCCCGGTGACCCCGGCATCCCGCAGTACGTCGGCGTCACGCTGCACGGACCACGCCGTGCCGGGTGGGCGTGGCGCGGCCGAAGCCGCGACGGTCGGTAGAGATGAGACGGCCAGGGCCAGCACCGCAGCTGATAGGCACAAACGACGAAAGATCATGACCCGAGGCTAGGAACAGCAAGGGTCACCATCCATCCGGCATGCGCCCCCTCCCGAACGGGTGCCAGCCGGATGGACATCATGGCCGGCACCCAGCACCACCGCTGGCTTCCCCTGTCTGGTCATGCTCCTGAAGAGCAGAAAGACCTTCCGATACGGCTCTTGGCCCAGCCGTATTGGTTCAGAACTCTGGTCAGGTCCCGGTTGGCCTCCCTCGCTGCATCGAGATCGGATCGGGCCGCGTAGCGCATCTCGGTCTTCTCGTCGAGCTCGAACACCTCGGCGAGGTGGAGCGGATCGGGCCAGTGGGTCAGGGACTCTTCGAGTTACCGGTCGACGCGGAGCCGCTCCAGCGTCGCGCTCTGCCCGCGCATCGAAGCGCTGATCCAGTGGTTGCCGGCGCGGCTGGTCTTGGCAGCGGTCTGATTGTTGATCAGCAGGTGGGGGTTCGTGGTGTTCGGCCACCGGTTTCGCCTGTGCTCCAGCCGGTCCAGCAGCAGTTCCATGGTGAGGTCGTCGAGTGGGCGGACGCGTCCGGCGATGGTCAGCCGTCGGTTGCCGAGGTCGATGTCGTCGAGCATGAGCATGCCGATCTGGGCGGACCCGGGCGGCGTGCACCGCGGCCAGGGCGAGAATGAGTCGCGCTGCCTGGGTGATGACTGCCGCCGGGCGAGCGCCGCTGCACCTTCCCGAAGCACACGTCCGCATCGGAGGGTCCCATGTCCCACAGCGGCCGGCCGAATCCGGACCTGATCTGACCCATGTGGCCGACGTCAGCGCGGCTGGTGCCCTCCGCCAGACCTGTCGAAGCCCCCGCAAGGACGAACCCGGACACCACATCGGTCTCGAACCGCTCCAGCTCCTCCGCCGACGCGGGCGCCCAGTGCTCACGCAGCTCCCGTACGACTGCCAGCGCCGCGAACCCGAGCCTCCTCGCCTTCGGCCCGACTGCGGATCGGTCGGACAGTATGAGAATGCTTCAGGAATCCTGAAGTTACGTCACAGGCCAACAGAGCACACGAAGGAGGGGAACCCCCGGCCACGCGCCCGGGGACACAGTGCGGCTCAGAGGAACTCACAGGATGTCGAATATGCATTCTGCGAAGTTAGGTGCGAACGAAACCGGCTGGGTCGGCCAGGTAGCGGTCGAGGTCCGGGTCTTCGTGGAGTGCGTCGAACTCGTCGTAAATCTGCCATGCCGGGCCCAGCTCAGCGCGAAGGCGGCCGAGCGCTTGGCGTACCGCCTCGTTGAAGTTGTGGCACTCCGCTTCACGCCACGGTCCCGGGTCCGGGGGGTAGTCCCAGTTCAACGACGTGTCGTGGCGATCTATCAACCTGCGCAGGTCGTCGCGGAGGTCGTGACCGATCGGTAGTCGGTCCAGCTCGACCGGGTACCCCCACACCTCCTTGCCCTCGGGCGTGACCGCCCAAAGGACGCCGCCTGATCCTGCGTCGAAGAAGAACCTGGCGTTGGGCATGGCATCGGCCTCTCGATACATATCGATTCAAGTGGCCGCCACGGTACTTGACGAGGTTGGCGCAGCAGCCCCTGCAGCAAGATGGTCCATGGGGTCCATTCTCACCAGAACAGGCGGGGAATCTTCGGCTCAGGTCACTAACGAGCTCGTGCATGGTTGGGGTGAGGGCGTGTTGATCTTGTGGTTGGCGTTTTGATCACGCGGGTGTGGTGGCCAGTGCGAGTTCCTTCGTGTGGTGGGTTGCTTGTTCGTCGGTCAGGAGTCCGGCGACGGCTCGGATGGTGTCGGGCAGGCTTCGTCGAGTGTGGTGCCGGGCGAGGGCTCTCCCGTTCTTGAGGTGGGCGATGCCGTGTTCGACGGGGATTCCGGCTGAGGAGTGGGCGAAGCGTGCGGCTTCGTGGTGCGCCATGAGCCGTTGCAGATGTTCGAGGTGTTTGCCGCGGCGTTTGCGCGGTGGGGTGACGACCTGGCCGGTGGCGCCGCGATGTGTGATCACATCGGCGAGCGTGCGCAGTCGCAGACCGCCCTCGATGCGACAGCTGCGGTCGGCGAGCAGGGGCCGGATCTCGCCGACAGCACGGGTGATGGCCGACCGGTCCACCCGACCAGCAGGCCAGCACGTCGTGGGCAACGCCGTGCCTCAGATGGACGAGTGTGGCCAGGAGCCGGTCGACGAGGACCAGCTTGCACTTCGCGCCCGCTCCGAGCGCCCGCCGGCGTGGTCGGTCGAGCAGCGCGGCATCTCTGAGGGCCTGCCGGACCGGCCCCGACTCCGCCACCGGATCAGCAATCACAGCTGCTGAAAGGCCCGTGACCCGACGCTCCGACCTGATCAACCCACGTGCCTGCATCCCCACCACGCACGGCCCCACGAGCCGGCAGGGCCATCGTCACCGCCAACGATGCACGAGCTCGTAGGAGCTGTCCCGTAAATGATCTTCCGGCTGGTCGGGAAGTGCTCGACTCAGGGCGGGCGGGCTCACCTACCCGGCGAGGGTGAGGTTGTGCAGGCGGGCGATGCCGAGCATGGCGTGGTGGACGCCATCGCCCTTGAACGGGCAGTCCCGGAGGATCTTCCAGGTCTTCATGCAAGCAAAGACGTGCTCGACGCGGGCACGGACCTGCTTGTGTGACCGATTGTGCTCCTGTTTCCAGTCGGGAAGTTCTTCGCCGGTCCGGCGGCCGTGTGGCATCAGCAGTCCGGTGCCGGGATGTCCGCCGTCAGCGATCGTCACAGTCCTGCCGACGGCGGCCTTGGCACCGGACTCCTCCCACGCCTTGCAGTCGTTGCGGTTGCCAGGCAGGGCCTTGCCGACCACGACGACCAGGCGGGTGTCGGCATCGATGACGACCTGGTGATTGGTGGAGTACCGGTAGTTCTTGGACTGTTCGGCGATCGTGTGGTCGCGGGTGGGCACCAGGGTGCCGTCCACGATCAGCACAGCGTCCTTGGCGAACTGCTTGCGGAGCTGCAGAGCAACCTTCGGCCCGAGGTGGTCGATCACCCGGTCAGCCGCCGACTTCGACACCCCCGAACAGCGGGGCCAGTTGTCGCATGGTGAGGTTGGTCCGCCAGTACGAGGCGGCCAGCAGCACCCGGTTTTCCAGCGACAGCTTCCACAGTCGGCCTCGGCCGCCGACATCGGCACCTGCGTTCCGCAGTTGAGTCACCAACTTGCTGAAGGTACGGGGGCTCAACCCGGTGAACGGGGCTATCCAAGACGGCTCCGACGCCGTGATCACGCCAGCCACGGCAAGATCATTCCACTGTCGGCCTGCCGGCTGGGTCCGGCCCACCGCATGGAAATCAGGCGACCGGGCCTGGCACATCGTCCAGGATGACCCTCATGAGCCAAGACCTGGTGACGTTCCTCCACACACGGCTGGATGAAGAGGCCGACTTGGCCCGACACTGCGACGGTGACGGCTGCGGGGAGCGGACCGCTCACGGGCACACGGTCGCGGCCACCGAGCCCGAGGGCTCTACGGCGCCGGACACGGTCGCGAGCGCACTGTCGGCCAGACACCGACCTCGGGGTTCTCGGATAGCGTCAGGCACCCTTCCGCTTTCGCGCCGCCGCTTTCTTTGCTGTGGCCTTTTGCGTGGAGGACCTTCTTCCGTGGCGTTACCTCGTGGGCTGTGGCGCGCTCGGCATCTCCCTCGGCAGTCTGCTCGGGCGACTCTTGGCCCTCCACCTCGAACTCAGGGGCCCCTCCAGGGCATCCCGACATCCGGGCTCAGCGAAGTTAGTGGAGGGGGCGGGCTGGCACAGCACTCCACTTGGCCATTCGGAGACACGGCCGTCTCGGCCCGCCCACGGCTGGGTCAGCCCGGCTTTACCGCCAGCGTCGCAAAATAGTTCGACATGTACTGAGCGGATGCGTTGGATTGGTGCGGCGCTTCCGCGAAGCCTGTGAGGACGAACCCAGCGGCGAGTTGCCCGCCGATCTGGTCGGTGAGGGTGTGGCTGTACTCAAGAGGGGCATCCGCGCCGAACTTCGTGGCGCGTTCCTCGGCGGAATACTGCGTGACATCGCTGTAGGGCAGCTTGTGCACGACGATCAGCTCGCCGCGCTCGTCGAGCGCCTCGTGGTCGAACAAGTACATATCAGGGTTGAGGAAGCCCACGAGCAGAGTTCCGCCCGGTCGCAGGGCGCGGAAGCACTCACGCCATACCGCTGCCAAGTCTGGTACGAATAGGTTGGAGACCGGATGGAAGACGATGTCGAATGTTGCGTCGCCGAAAGCGCTGAGGTCGCGCATGTCGCCTAGGACGGTGCGCAGCTCGAGTCCGTCGCGCGCCGCCACCATCTGGTCCTGGCCGAGCTGGCGGGGTGAGTTGTCGAATACGGTGACCCGCGCCCCTGCGGCGGCGAGGATCGGACCCTGCTGGCCACCGCCGGAGGCCAGGCACAACACGTCCTTGCCGGTCAGGTCCGTCGGCAGCCAGGAGCGGTCTACTGGCTCACGCCCGATGAGAACAATCGACCAGTCGCCCGTGCGGGCGCGCTCGACATCCTCAGCACTCACCGGCCTCGACCATTCGTTGCCCTCTTGGACATACTTGTCCCAGGCTGCCCGATTGTGGGCAACCGGGTCGACAGCAATGTCCTGCACGTTTAACTCCCTGCTACAGCCAAGCGGACACCTGCGGTACTGACAGTTCGGTGCCTCTAGCCAACACGATTGCAGGGTGCGGGCTCAACAGGATTAGCGGACATCGGGGTGTCCACGGGCTCGACGTGTGGTCGCGCAGCGGGTACGTAAGCGCTGGTTGCCGGGGTTGCGGAAGCCGTAGGCGTCGCGGGCGATTGTCTTGATGACCCGGTTGGCGCCTTCGGAGCCGGCGTTGGTGATCCCGGTGTGCAGGAACGCAAGGATCTCTGGCCACCATGTCTCGACGGTTGTGGCTAACGAGCTCGTGCACGGTTAGCGGTGGGACGTCGAGCGCTGGATCGTTGATCATGGATGTGTGGTGGGGAACGTGACGCGCACAGCGATCATCAGCGACCGGAGGATCACGGGCTTGTCGGCCGCCGTGATCGCCGAACTCGTCGCTGAGGTGGGGCCGTTGTTGCATGAACGTCACCAGGCCAGGCTTGTATCCCGGCCGCGGAAGCGTGCGGTTGGCGCTGGTGCGAAGCACCGCATGGCTTTCGTCGACCGGCTCTTGGCCACGCTCGTGCACCTTCGCCATGGGGTCACTCATGACGTGCTGGTCTGCTGGTTCGGTATGGACCGCTCGACTGTCACCCGGGCCATCGGCGAGGTGCGGCCCCTGCTCGCGGAGCGAGGATGCACGGTCAGCCCCGACGTGCGGCTGCGAACCCGGGCCGAGGTCGTTGACCATCTCGGCCAGGCCGGGAAGACCGGCATCATCGACGGCACCGAGATCCGTGTCCGCCGCCCGGCCGTCGGCCGGAAGGACCGGGACAAGTTCATCTCCGGCAAGAACAAGCAGAACGCCGTGAAGGCCATGGTCCTCACCGACGAGGACGGGCGACTGTTGTTCTGCAGCCCGACCCAACCAGGCAGCTGCGCGGACATCACCCACGCCCGGGAGTTAGGGCTGGTCAAGTTCCTGGCCGACGGTCCGGGGGTCGAGATCCTTGCCGATGCCGGCTATCAAGGACTCGGAGCGCAGACCGGCGGACGCGTTGTGACGCCACCGCACCGCAAGTTCAAGAAGGATGCCCCGGACTGGTACGAGGAAATGCACGAACGCCAGCGCAAGGCCCACTCATCACGCCGCATCCGGGTCGAACACGGCACCGCCCACCTGAAGAACTGGCGGGCGCTGGCCCGTCACCTCGGCCGCCGAGAGCACATGGACGACACCGTCCAAGCAATCGCCAGCCTACTGTCCCAACAACAGACCGCAGACCGGATCCCAGCTTGGCAGGCGTGAGCACCGACGCTCCACCGAACCCAGCGACGTCCCACCGCTAACCGTGCACGAGCTCGTTAGGGCGTGCAGAGAATCAACATGCGGATTTGATCTCGCGTTGGACGGCTTCCGGGGTGAGGAAGGCCGCCACGTCCGCTGGTGTGCGGAACCTCG
>NZ_JBSFBQ010000030.1:0-98975 GCF_053593015.1 Streptomyces sp. NPDC002403
GAGGCCACGGCTGTCGGTGGACCCGATGTACATCCCGGGGCGCTTGCGAACCGCTTCGAGCCCCTCGAGTACGAGCAGATGCCGCGCGGTGTAGTTGGAGCCGTCTCGGTCTGCTCCGGTCAGCAGCGCAGTGGACGGCACGGACGTATCGGCGGTCACGCGGTTCGCTCCTCGCTGAATTTCATTTGGGGCCCAGTGGGTAACGGGCTCGGCTTCGGTCGCCGCTGAGAGGGTACCGAGGCCTGGTAGAGCGGTTGTAACGCCACCCTTCAACAACCCTCACACTAGTCCAGCCTCGCATACACGTTCGATCCCTCGTAGGAGTGACGCGAACATCACGTTCCCTTCCAGGCATGAACCATTTAGGCTCCGGGCACGTCCTCATGAACAAACCGGCAAGCCAGCCGGGAGGATCCCACCAAGACAAGCAACGCGAAACCGTAGCGCTCCGCAATACGGCACATTCGCCGCCAACCGGCAACAGACAGCCATCTTGAGAAGAAGTTTCGAAGAAAAGCCACGAGCGGGAACGTTTTCGGCCTGGTTGGATGTTGACCCTGGTACGACAGCTCGTCGAGCTAGAGAAGAGGCGACGTGACTACTGTTCTGACCCCCGCGAGCCCGCTGACCGCAGCAGACCGCTGTGACCGTTGCGGCGCCCAGGCATATCTGCGCGTCGTCCTGATCAGCGGCGGTGAACTGCTTTTCTGCGCCCACCACGGTCGCAAGTTCGAGCCGGAACTCAAGAAGATCGCCGCGGAAATACAGGATGAGACGGACCGGCTCACGGCTGTGCAGGCCCAAGCCGCCGAAGAGGAACAACACTGACACCTCGCATCCACGACGAGCAGGGGCCAGGTTCCGGACCGGCCGACGGGCGGCTCCCCAGAGGGGGAGCCGCCCGTTCTCGTGCCTGCGCGGTCAAGCCGTTCAGTCGGCCTCCGGCATCCATCCGATCGCAGCGGAGATCCGCGTGTACACCCCGGGGCTTCCTGCCTTGGCACAGCCGTTCCCCCAGGAGACCAGCCCGATGAGCCGCCCACGGGCCACCAGCGGCCCGCCACTGTCGCCCTGGCATGCGTCGTACCCGCCCAGCAGTTCGCCCGCGCAGAGCATCGCTGAAGCGTCGTACGTGCCGTTCCTGCCGCCCGGGTAGGCCTGAGCGCATGCGGCGTCCGGCAGGACGCTCACCTTCGCGGACCGCAGCGACGACGCGTAGTCGTTGTTGCCCGTCGTGTCACCCCACCCGTAGACGGCTGCTTCGGTGCCAGGTGCATACGCCGCGTCGCCGGATTCGGCCATCGGGATCGCACTCTTCTCGGGGAGTGCTTCGGTGAGGGTGAGCACGGCCAAGTCCCCCGCGTTGGTGATGGGGTCGAACCGCGGATTGGCCCATGTCCCCCGTACCGCGATCTCCTTCCCTCCGGTCCCGCGCAGCGCATCGCGGCCCGTGATGACGCGCAGATCACGCACGCTGCCGACATCGACGCCGAGCGCGGCCCGGCTCAGGCAGTGCGCAGCGGTCAGCACCTTCTTCGGCGCCACCACGACTCCGCCGCAGAACTGGCCGGCGCGGGATTCTCCGAACCGGTCACGGCTGGACAGTGCCACGACCCAAGGGTTGTCCTTGACGTGTGCGGGCTGACCGCCGATGACGACGCCGCCCTCGGCCGCCCGGGCGGGAGACCCGAGCAGTATCAGGGCGGTGGCGGCAACCAGGGCCTGCGCCCCGGTCACGGCGCGGAAGACGGTACGGGACATGCGCGCTCCTGACTCTGTGGTGAACCATTCCCACCCAGAGTCATCCCGCCGGTCGTCGACCGCACGCGTTGATAGGCCGAGGGCCCGGCTCCCCCATGGGGATCCGGGCCCTCGGTCCACTTGCTCCTGCGACCTAGTCGAGGTAGTCGCGCAGCACCTGCGAACGCGACGGGTGGCGCAGCTTCGACATGGTCTTCGACTCGATCTGACGGATGCGCTCACGCGTCACGCCGTAGACCTTGCCGATCTCGTCCAGGGTCTTCGGCTGACCGTCGGTGAGACCGAAGCGCATCGAGACCACGCCCGCCTCACGCTCGGAGAGCGTGTCGAGCACCGAGTGCAGCTGCTCCTGGAGAAGCGTGAAGCTGACCGCGTCGGCCGGGACGACCGCCTCGGAGTCCTCGATCAGGTCACCGAACTCGCTGTCCCCGTCCTCACCCAGCGGGGTGTGGAGGGAGATCGGCTCACGACCGTACTTCTGGACCTCGATGACCTTCTCGGGGGTCATGTCGAGTTCCTTGGCCAGCTCCTCCGGCGTGGGCTCACGGCCCAGGTCCTGGAGCATCTGGCGCTGCACGCGCGCGAGCTTGTTGATGACCTCGACCATGTGCACCGGGATACGGATGGTGCGGGCCTGGTCGGCCATGGCACGGGTGATCGCCTGACGGATCCACCAGGTGGCGTACGTGGAGAACTTGTAGCCCTTGGTGTAGTCGAACTTCTCGACCGCGCGGATCAGACCGAGGTTGCCCTCCTGGATGAGGTCCAGGAAGAGCATGCCGCGGCCGGTGTAGCGCTTGGCCAGCGACACCACGAGACGGAGGTTGGCCTCCAGCAGGTGGTTCTTGGCGCGGCGGCCGTCCTCGGCGATGATCTCCAGCTCGCGCTTGAGCTTCGGAGCGAGCTTGTCGGAGTTCGCCAGCTTGTCCTCGGCGAACAGACCGGCCTCGATCCGCTTGGCGAGCTCGACCTCCTGCTCGGCGTTGAGGAGGGGAACCTTGCCGATCTGCTTCAGGTAGTCCTTGACCGGGTCGGCGGTGGCGCCGGCGACGGCGACCTGCTGCGCAGGTGCGTCGTCCTCGTCGTCGTCGGAGAGGACGAAGCCCTTGTTCTCGCCCTCGCCCTCCTCTTCCTCGCCCTTACCGGCCTTGACTTCCTCGACCGCCTCGTCGCCGTCGAGGAGCTCGTCGTCCTGCTTTCCGGACTTCTTCGTTGCTGTCTTCTTGGCCGCCGTCTTCTTCACGGCGGTCTTCTTGGCAGCTGCCTTCTTGGCTGCTGCCTTCTTCGCAGGGCCGGCCGTGGCAGCGTCGTCAGCCACCACGTCCACGGTCTCTGCCGACGGGGCGGCAGTGGCCGCGACCGTCCTGGTCACGGTTGTCTTGGCCGCGACAGTCTTGGTGGCGGTGCGCTTGACCGGGCTCTTCGCTGCGACGCTCTTGCGGGCACGTTTGGACGGCTCCGCGGCACTGACCATCAGCGTCACACCCTCTTCCTCGAGGATCTGGTTGAGGCTGCGCAGAACATTCTTCCACTGGGTTGGCGGAATCTGGTCAGCCTCGAAGGCCCGACGCACGTCATCGCCGGCGATCTGCCCATCAGCCTTTCCCCGCTCGATGAGCGCCATCACAGACTCGGACTCGGCGATCTCCGGCGGGAGCGTACGGGATGTGCTGGCCGACACGAACAACCTCTCGGAACGATGGAAACGGCTTCCGGCCCGGCCCCGGAAAGGGGTTGAGCCGACGACCGCCGGTCTGGGAATGTACCGACGGCGCGGGTGTCGCCTCAGAACTCCACAGCGCACTCAATGGCTGCTGTATTCCTTCCGCGGCGGTCACCTCTTAAGTCATCGCACTGTTTCGAGGAGTGTTACGCCCAATCCGCGTGGCCCGAGTCACACCTCATTTGCGACGAACGTGACCAAGGGTGCAGAAACCTCGCAACCGTGTCGCCGGACCGTGACGGCCCGGCGACACACGGTTCGCACACCGTGGCCGTGCTGTGGTCAGTGCTCGCGGGGCGCGGGCACCACACGCTCCACCTCGGGGTGGACGACGAGCAGTTGACGCATGGCCGCCTCGGCGCCTGCCGCGTCGCCGGACGCGAGGGCGTCGACGATCCGGGCGTGATGACCGAGGGATGCCTCACTGGGGCGGTCACAGCCCGTGACCGGGCCGCCCGAGACCTGAAGGGCCGCAGAGACGATGCCGGAGAGGTGCTCCAGCATGCGGTTGCCGGCCGCCTGGATGAGCAGGGAGTGGAACTCCGCGTCGGCCCGGGAGCAGGTGATCGCGTCCCCCTGCCCGACCGCGTGCCCCATGATCTCCACCATGTCGCCGAGGCGCTGCTGAATGTCCTCACGACCGTGACCCGCGGCGAGACGCGCGGCAAGGGGCTCGATCGTCCACCGGAGCTCCCCGAGCTCGCGCCGCTGGTCCTCGCGCTGAGGTCCGAAGGCGCGCCATTCGATGATGTCGGGATCCAGCAGGTTCCAGTCACTGACGGGGCGGACCCGGGTACCCACGTTGGGCCGGGCGCTGACCAGGCCTTTGGCCTCAAGGACACGCAGCGATTCGCGTACGACGGTGCGGGAGACCTCGAAACGCTGACCGATCTCCTCCGGCACGAGAGGGCGGTCGGCGCCCAGGTCGCCCGAAACGATCATCTGACCCAGCTGCTGAACGAGTTGGCCGTGGAGGCCGCGACCCCGACTGGCCGAGCCCCGCCGGCTCACCCGGCCGAGGTCGACGTCGGAGCCCTCCCAGGAGCGAAGAGCGGCACGCTCGCCGGCCGGCGCCTCCGCATACGGGTAGCGGTCGAGTTCACCCGGGCCGGCGAGGCCGGAATCGGCGGAGCGGGCGGCGGTCATCATGGTGTGCGCAAGGGTACTCACGCATCCTTTGTCGGCGCGGCTCACTCGGCTCTTGAGGTCTTTGGTGAAAAGCACACGAAAGGGTGATCGGCGCCCGCCCCCCAATTGACGCTTTACTGGTATAAACCGGGCATTCTCAAAGTGGTTACGTGGCCGGCCCCGATCCGGCGGCCCTCTGAGGCCGCCAACGGGGCCTGCCAAGAAGGCCGGTGAACAGATAGGCGAAGACCAGGACCGACAGCGACAACGCCAACGCGGCCCCCACCGGGTGGGCCACGACGTCCACGGCGAGCGCCACCCATCGGTCCGTCTCGTGCGGCCAGCGCGGCCACATCAGCTCGCGCAGCCTGGTCGGCAATCCGGTGACCGGACGGGGCCCCGGTGCCCTCAGCACCAGCTGGACGAGCGGTACGACGAGTACGGGAACGGCAAGCACCGCGGCGACACCGGCCGTCGTCACCCTGAAGACTCCGGCGGCCAGGAGGCCCGCCCAGGCGCAGCCCACGGTCAGTGCCACCCAACTCGCGCCCAGAGGCACCGGGTGCGGCGGGATGTGCATCCAGCCGTGGCCGTACACGAGGCGAAGAGTTCCGGCGGAGGCCAGCACGACGGCCGGAGCGAGCACCGCGGCAACGCCCGCGGACACCACCAACTTGGCCAGAAGCAGTCTCAGGCGACGGGGAACAGTGCCCCGGCCCGCGGCAAGCGCGGGGTAGCGGAATTCGTCACCGAACGACAGGGCACCGAGCAGCCCGGCCCCGACCGCCGCGGGCGGCAGGGGCAGCAGCGACGGCCAGGCCGCCAGCACCTTCGGCAACGGGGCATGGCCGGTGCGGGCGAGGAGCACGGAGAGTCCGACGGAGACGACCAGAACAGCGGCCATGATCAAGGCTGTTGTTCTGACGCCGAGCAGGCGGCGCAGTTCGTACCGCAGCGGATGAAGCGGACCGGGAGCCGGGTGGCGGCGGATGGACGGCGCCTGTCCCGGGACCGACGCCCGCGCGGCCGGTCGCGGATCGCACGGTCCCCTGCGGCCTCCAGGCCCTGTGGGCCCTGGAGGCCGCGGGGAACCTGCCGAGTCTCCGGGCTCCGCGGGGTTCATGTCCTCTCCGGGTGCGGTGGAGCGGGTGTCGCCGACCTCGTCGGCCAGTCGGTGCACCGGCAGACCGTGCCGGAACGCGATGTCACCGATCTCCGCGCACGTGGAGCCGTACACCGCGAGGCGGCCACCGGCCTCCGCGACCACCTCGACCGAGCGCCGCGCCGCCCGGGCCTCGCGGCTGACGACTGCCGCGAGGCGAGCCGCGTGCGGGGTCCGGACCGCGACCCGGGGGCGGAGGCGGGTCCGGGAGAAGTCACCGGCGTCCTGGTCCGCGACAAGGCGACCGGCGTCGATGGTGACCACACGATCGGCGGCGTGCGCGGCCTCCTTGGGGTCCGCGGTGGTGTACAGAACGGTCCCGCCCCGGGCCGCATGAGCCCGCAGCAGCCCGTGCAGCCAACCACCCTCGCGCGACGCGAGGCCTTCTGCCGGATCGTCGAGGACGAGCGTGTGGGGATCGCCGAGCAGCGCCGAGGCGAGGGCGAGCCGCCGGTCCATGCCGAGCGAGAGTGCGCCGATGCGCTGGTCCCCGAGCCCGGCGAGACCTACGAGCTCAAGCAGCTCATCGGCCCGTGCCGGGGGTACGCCCGCGGCGGCGCCGAGCATCCGGAGCTGGCCCCGAGCGGTACGGGCGGGGTGCCCCGGTACGTCCCCGAGCAGCACTCCGACCTCACGCGCGGGGTGTGGGATCCGGTGCATCGGTCTGCCCCGGAAGTAGGCGACCCCTCTCCCCGGGTCCAGTTCGAGCATGAGGCGGAGGGCCGCGGTCTTGCCCGAGCCGGAATCACCCAGCAGTGCGGTGACCTGGCCGGGCCGGGCTTCGAAGGTGAGATCGTCCACGGCGGTCGGAAGACGGCGGCGGGGGGCGCTGGTGAGTCCGATGGCCTGGAGCATCGCTTCTCTCGCGGAAGGTGAGACCGCTCGGCGGCAGGGCAGGTACCGCAGAAAGATAACGTGACATATCCGACTTTTTGCGCAGCGTCGACCCTGTGGGCGTTCCGCGAGGTCAGACTTCCGGCCTCAGCATCGGAGGATTGAGCACGGTGGCCGCGCCGGCCCGGAAGAGCTGGGCCGGGCGTCCGCCCTGGCGGGTGGTCGTGCCGCCGGTGGGCACCAGGAAGCCCGGGGTGCCGGTGACCTTGCGATGGAAGTTCCGCGGGTCGAGAACCACTCCCCACACCGCCTCGTACACCCTCCGGAGCTCGCCGACCGTGAAGGCCGGCGGGCAGAAGGCAGTGGCCAGGGACGAGTACTCGATCTTGGAACGGGCGCGTTCGACGCCGTCGGCGAGGATCTGCGCGTGATCGAAGGCCAGTGGGGCCTGGTTCTCACCATCGTGGCCGAAGTTCCCCTCCGCCCCGAGCAGATCGTCGACGGGCGCCCATCGCGCGCTGTTGGCATCGCCGCCCGCACGTGGGGCCGGCAGATCGGGAGCCAGGGCGAGGTGGGCGACGCTGACGACCCGCATCCGCGGGTCACGACCAGGATCGCCATAGGTGGCGAGCTGTTCGAGATGGGCGCCGTTCCCGATCGCCGGGGCCGCCGGGTCCTGGGCGCACAGACCCGTCTCCTCGACCAGCTCGCGCGCTGCTGCGGCTCCGAGGTCCTCATCGGCTTTGACGAACCCGCCGGGCAGTGCCCATCGCCCCTGGAACGGTGGCTCACCGCGGCGTACCACCAGCGCGCAGAGCGCATGGCGGCGCACCGTGAGCACGACCAGGTCGACGGTGACAGCGAAGGGCGGGAAGGTCGACGGGTCGTAGGGCGGCATGTGGTGATCATAGTCGTCTGCCTGACGATAAACACTCCCTTCGCCATGCTCTTCCAGGAGCTCTTCGCCGCCTCTTCGCTTGCTCCCGCCCGTCTCCGTGGCGACGGGGCCTGCGGGTCATCCCTCGCCACCGGGTGCGCGCCTGCCGGGGGCGGCCTGCCCGGACCGACGCCGGGTGGCCGATGATTCGGGACCGGCGGGGCCGGACGGGGGCTTTTTCCGGCGGGTGGTGGCCGGCCGCGCCGTGCGGCGTCGCACACCGCCCTCCGGCCGGTGACCGCGCCGCCCCGTTCGTGCGCTGCGTTCCCCGCGCAGGCATCGGCGCAGGGTCTCCGGGTCGAGGCCCTGGTTGCACGCCTCGTGAAGAAGCTGGGCGAAGGTGTAGTCGGAATCCGCCCGCAGGGCGAGGCCCAGGGCAACCCGTGCACCCGGTTCGTCGCCCGTCGACCACGAGACCCATCCGGCCAGGGTCAGTGGCGCCGCGGCATGCTCCTCGTACGGTGCCACGCAACGACGGGCCAGTGCGCGCCAGAGCCGCAACGCCGAATCGGCTTCCGGGCCTTCCATCCATTCCGCGGCCCTGTCGCGGGTCTCCCGGTCCTGGAGGCCGAGGATCACCGCTGCTGCTTCGTCATGGCTGATCAGCCGGTCGTCATTGATGTCCGAGAAGGAGGGCGCCCCCGCCGGCGCCTCCCTGAGGCGTTTCATGAGCCGCCGGGCGAGGTCCAGGGTCTCCCGGGCCACCTCCTCCCGTCCCTCCTCATCGAGGAGCCTGGGCAGCAGCTCGGCACCCGCGGAGTCGAGTGCGCGTTGCTGGTCTGCCGCCGCCGAGGTCTTCAGCGGTGCGAGCCTCGCCTCCATCTCCCGCAACGATCCGCGTACTTGGATACCCGCGTACGCGGCAGCGGCCGCCATCACCGAAGTGCCGGGCATGGCCATCTGGTTCCCCTCCGCCGGGCAGCAGCGCCCGTCCGGGCAGCAGTAGGACCAGTACCGGCCGTCGGAGATGCAGAGCGCTTCGAGCACCGGTACGTCCAGCGCGCCGCAGGCCGTGCGCAGACGCTGGGCGAACGGCCGCAGCCGCTCCATGATCTGACTGCCGGATTCGCCCTCGGCGGGATCCTGGCAGAGGAAGATGACGATCGCGTCGGGGCGCTCCCCACGCCGCTCGCTTCCCCTGATCAGGCACTCGGCGAGCTGCTCGGCGACGGGTGCCCATTCCTGCGGCGCCTGCGGGATGCCGAGCCTGAGCCGGCCGCCGAAGCGCCCCCTGCCACCGTGCAGGGCGACCATGATCACGCTGTCGTTCGGGTGGAACCCCATCAGATACGGGAGGGCATCGGCGAGTTCGGCAGGGCCTCGCAGGGTGATCTGCTGCTCGTCGGCCGGACCGGTGGATTCGTGGTGCTGGTTCATGGGACGACCGTCCCGCGCGCGGCCGGATTCCGCGACCCCTGTGGATAACCTTGTCCACAGGGGCACGAGGTCGTTGGCGCTCTGTCCCGGTCATCGGGTTGCATGGAGGCGTGATCGCCGTCGACGAGCACCGGGCGCTGATCAGCGACCGTTCAATCCGCTCACGCGTGCTCGGCGCGAAACGGCCGTCGCGGCGCGGGCACAGGTACAGGCGCGGGCACAGGGGCGAACGACCTCAGCCTGCTGCGGCGAGGACCAGGGGAAGAACCTGTTCGCTGCCTGCCTGCCGGAGCAGGCGGGCGGCGACGGCGAGGGTCCAGCCGGAGTCGGTGCAGTCGTCCACCAGCAGAACGGGGCCGGGGGTGCCGGCCAGAGCGCCGGCCAGCTCCTCGGGAACGGCGAACGCTCCGGAGAGCGCCCTGAGGCGTTGGGCGGAGTTGCTGCGCCGGGCCGCGTGCGCACCGCTGGGCCCGGCGTACTCCAGGGTGCCGAGGAAGGGAAGGCGGCCGACGGCCGCGATTCCCTGGGCGAGGGAGCCGACCAGTTGCGGGCGGGTCAGGGACGGTACGGCGACGACTCCCACCGGCCGGGCGGCAGCTTCCGGGGCATTCGGTGCCCAGCCGCCCGGGGAGCGCGCCCAGTCGGCGAGGACCGCCACCGCGGCACGCAGGACATCGTCGGGGACCGGACCGTCGGGTGCGTTGTCGGCCAGCAGCGGGCGCAGTCGGTTGCCCCAGCCGATGTCCGAGAGACGTCCCAGAGCGCGTCCGGTGGAGCACTGCTCCTTGGCCGGGATACGGCCCTTGAGGTCGATGCCCAGCGCGGGCATCCCCGTCGGCCACATGCGGCGCGGCTCGACCTCCACGCCGGGGCGGTCCAGTTCCTTCGTCGCACCCGTCAGCGTCTCGGCGGAAACGGCCGTGTCGGCCCAGGCCCCCGCGCAGTTGTCGCATCGGCCGCACGGGGCCGCCCCCTCGTCGTCCAGCTGCCGGCGCAGGAACTCCATCCGGCACTCGGACGTGCTCGCGTAGTCCCGCATGGCCTGCTGCTCGGCAGCCCGCTGCCGTGCCACCCACGCGTAGCGTTCGGCGTCGTACATCCACTCGGCGCCCGTGGCCGTCCAGCCGCCCTTGACCCGCTTGACCGCACCGTCGACGTCCAGCACCTTCAGCATCGACTCCAGACGGGTGCGCCGGAGGTCCACCACTGCCTCCAGAGCCGGCACGGACAGCGGCCGTCCCGCACTCGCGAGGGCCGAGAGGGTCTGCCGGACCTGCGCCTCGGGCGGAAAGGCGGTATCGGCGAAGTAGCGCCAGATGGCCTCGTCCTCCTTGCCCGGCAACAGCAGCACATCGGCGTGGGCAACCCCGCGCCCCGCGCGCCCCACCTGCTGGTAGTAGGCGATCGGCGAGGACGGCGAGCCGAGGTGGACCACGAAGCCCAGGTCCGGCTTGTCGAAGCCCATGCCCAGGGCCGAGGTCGCGACCAGCGCCTTGACCCGGTTCTCCTGCAGGTCGACCTCGGCCTGCAGCCGGTCGGCGTTCTCCGTCCTTCCGGTGTACGAGGCGACGCGGAAGCCACGCTGGCGCAGGAAGGCGGTGGCCTCCTCCGCCGCGGCGACGGTCAGGGTGTAGATGATTCCGGAGCCCGGCAGCTCGTCCAGGTGCTCGGCGAGCCAGGCCAGGCGGTGCGGGGCGTCCGGCAGCCGGACGACGCCCAGCCGCAGGCTCTCCCGCTCCAGCGGACCACGCAGCACCAGGGCCTCGCCGGCGCCGGTGCCCAGCTGATCGGCCACGTCCGCGGTGACCCGCGCGTTCGCCGTCGCGGTGGTGGCCAGCACCGGCACGCCGGGGGCGAGCTCGGCAAGCATCGCCCGCAACCGGCGGTAGTCGGGCCGGAAGTCGTGTCCCCAGTCGGAGATGCAGTGCGCCTCGTCCACCACCAGCAGACCCGTGGTGGCCGCGAGCTTGGGCAGCACCTGATCGCGGAAATCCACCGAGTTGAGACGCTCCGGACTCACGAGGAGGACATCGGTCTCGCCGCGCTCGACCTCCTCGTAGATGGTCTCCCACTCCTCCGGGTTGGCCGAGTTGATGGTGCGCGCCCGGATACCGGCCCGCGCCGCCGAATCGACCTGGTTGCGCATCAGCGCCAGCAGCGGCGAGACGATCACCGTGGGTCCCGAGCCGCGCCTGCGCAGCAGAGCGGTGGCGACGAAGTACACCGCCGACTTGCCCCAGCCCGTGCGCTGCACCACCAAGGCACGCCGACGCTCCTCCACCAGGGCCGCCACCGCCTGCCACTGGTCCTCCCGGAGCCGCGCCGAACCGCCCGGGTCGCCGACGAGTTCGGCGAGGATGGCATCGGCTTCGGCGCGGAGCTCCAGGTTGTCCATGCCTCCATGCAACCCGATGGCACTGACAATCGGCGAATCCACCCCTCGGGACACCCGCGCGCCGGGCGGTGGCAACGGGGCTGAAGCGGCCGAACGGGGCGGACGGGGTGTTTCCGCTGGTCCTCGCCGTTCAGGCGGGGCAGGAGGCGTCGTCCGGGCATGGCGTGGGCAGGGATATCAGAGTCATTCCGGCTGATTCCCGTCAGCCGCGCCAATTGCTCGTTGCCGCCCGCCGATACGCCAGGAAGAATTGGACTCGCTCCCCGCACAGTCCCTTTCGCGGCCCGGAAGGACTGTGCCCCGGTGCGCCCTCACCCGGCCCTGCCCGCACCATGGGCGCGTATGCGAAGGGAGGATCGTGACCTTCGGATTCGCTCCGTCCGCAACCACTTCGATATCCGCGTCCGCCGACTCGGCCAACCGTCTCGCCAGGATGCTCGAACCGGCCGAGTGGGCCGAAGCGGGCATACCGTTGCTGCGCAGCCCGCGCGAGGTCGTCAGCGGCCTGCACGCCCGGCACAGGCCGGTCCCGTCGACCGCTGTGGTCGCCGTGCTCGACCATGAGGAACGCCTCACGGCCAGTGCTTCGTTCGCCCGCCGCTCCACGGCCGCGGACGGCTGGGAGTTCCGCAACGCGCTGCTGGCGCATCTGCGCCGCGTCATCCCGCACGATCTCCGCCGCCGCACGCCCGTCCGTACCGCGGTGCTGCTCTACTGCCGCGAGGGCGACGAGCGTTGGACGGAGGAGGACGGGGCATGGATGTGGGGCCTGCGGGACGCCTGCACGCTGCACGGCCTGCGGTGCGGCGCGTACATCACGCTGACCCGGGACGGTTGGCAGGTGCTGGGCGAGGGCCGGGGCGGGCGCCGTCCCAGCTCCACGTCGCGGCCGTCCGCCCTCGCCGACACCTCGCTGGGCCCGGATCCGGCTCCGTTGCGCTCCGGCGGCGGCGCGGCGCAGCCGCTGCGGCGCACCGCCGCCCGCTGACCGTGGCCGCGGGCCCGGCCGCCCTCTCGGACAGCCGGGCCACCGCGGTGCGGTGTGTCCTGCGGATCAGACGCCGACGCCGAGCACTGCGTTGATCCGCTGCGGGTCCCCGCACACGATCAGCAGTGCTCCGGCACGTTCCCGCGCCCCGGTCAGCGCGCCGGCGACGGCATCACCGCCGTTGACGGCGACGATCACCACCGGACGGGGCTTCATCCGGTCCGCGGCCGCGGCACCGGCGAAGAAGACGTCCTCGCCGGCCTCGTGCTGCGCCCAGTAGGCGGCCTCTCCGAAGGAGAGTTCGTGCGCGGCCCACGGGTGCTGCTCGCCGGTGGTGAGCACCAGGATGTCGCCCGGAGCGCGGCCCGAGTCGAGCAGCAGGTCCACGGCTTCGTCGGCGGCGTCGAGTGCGCCGGCCGCCGAGGCGGGGATCAGCTGGATCTGCGGTGCGGAACGATTCTCCGGCCGGTCCGTCCGGGGACGGTCGGAGGTGGGGTGCGGGCGCTGCGCCGGGGGCGCGGGCCTCGCGGGGCCGGGCCCGGGGCGACCGGGACGCGGCGTGGCCGCTGAACGCGGACCGGGTACAGGACGGGGGGTCGGCGCGGTACGGCCTGCGGCCGGAGTGACGCGGGGACCCTGGGCGCTCTCGTGAATCTGAGGCTCCTCGGGGATGAGAGGCATGGGTGGTTGTCTATCAAACGCCGGCGCTCGGGACGTCGGCGGGTGGGTACTTGTGCGCGATCAGAAGTCGAAGCCGAGCTGGCCCCCGCTTTCCAGTGCAGCCGCCTCGGCGGAGATGCGGACCTTCCTGAGGTGCTGCCACTTGGGCAGCGCGTCGAGATAGGACCACGAAAGCCGGTGGTGGGGGGTCGGCCCCCGCTCCTCCAGCGCGGCCCTGTGTACGGGCGACGGGTAACCGGCGTTGGCCCCGAAGGCGAAATCGGCGTACTCCCCGGAATCCGCGCCCAGTTCGGCCATCATCGTGTCGCGATGGACCTTCGCGATCACCGAGGCGGCCGCGACCGCGATGCAGGACTGATCGCCCTTGATCACCGTACGGACCTGCCAGGGCGGGCCCAGGTAGTCGTGCTTGCCGTCGAGGATCACCGCGTCCGGCCGGACCGGCAGGGCTTCGAGGGCGCGCACGGCGGCGAGGCGCAGCGCGGCCGTCATCCCGAGCTCGTCGATCTCCCGCGCGGAGGCGTCGCCGAGACCGAACGCGGTGACCCAGCGCTCCAGCAACGGCGCGAGCTCCGCGCGGCGTTTGGGGCTGATCAGCTTGGAGTCGGTGAGTCCGGCGGGAGGTCTGCGGAGGCCGGTGACGGCCGCGCACACGGTGACCGGTCCCGCCCACGCTCCGCGTCCGACCTCATCGACACCGGCGACGGTCTTGGCACCGGTGGTGGCGCGCAGTGAGCGCTCGACGGTGTGCGTGGGTGGTTCGTACGGCATGGCGCCTGTCAGCGTACGCCGATGGGGGCGCCCGCAACACCCCGGGGCGCCCGTCGGCCGTCCCGGACCCGTTCATGCCCCCACCGCCCGCACGCGCGCGGCACGGACCGGTCAGTACGGGTCGTAGGCATCGCTCTCGTCACCGTCGCGATCGCTGCCCCCGACATCCGTGCGCGACGACGGGGCGCAGGACTGCTCCGCGTCGCGCGGACTCCGTTTCCGCAGAATGTCCCGGGCCCGCGCCTCGCCCCAGCTGGTGGCGTACCAGGGGGCGTCGTCGGAGCGCAGCGACCGTTCGATGTCCCTGAGGGCGCAGGAGCGCAGCGGCTCGGGCAGCGTGTCCAGAGCCGGTACAGCGTCGGCCGAGAGGCCCCGGAGGTAGTCGATGTCGATCGAGTGGTCGGCGCGGTACCGCTGCACGTTCTGCTCCGCGATGAGCCCGTCGGGCGAGGCGAGCCCGAACGCGAGGACGCCGACGGCCGCGCTCGCGGCCACGGCGCGCGGCAGCAGGCGGGCACCGAACACCCCGGCGGCCATGATCAGGACGAGCACCACGCCCAGCCAGAGTTCCACCGCGGCCACGGATATCCGCAGCCGTGTCAGACCGTACGCGTCGACGTAGAGGTCCATCCGCCTCAGCGCGGAGGCCACGACGATCAGGGTGAGCAGGCACAGCACGCCGAGCACGGTCCGGACGAGGGTGCGGTCGCTCCCCCGCCCGCGGGGGGCCCAGCGCAGGGCGAGCGCGATCACCAGCAGCGTGAGGACTGTGGCCCAGAGGAGCTGCCAGAAGCCCTGCCGGGCGTATGCGGAGTAGCTGAGATCGGTCTCGGCCATCACCTTGTCGTACCCACCGAGCAGCACGGTGAGCTGGACGGCGATGAACACGGCGAACAGCAGGTTCAGCACGACGAGCGGAAGGGCCCACTCCAGTCGCCCGCGGGGCTTTCCCCGGCGGACGGTGATGCCGTCCCAGCGCACCGGAGCGGCTGCGGCGTACGCGGCGGCGAGCGCGCCGACCAGGCCCGTCAGGAAGAGGAGGAATCGCCATGGGCTGCCGCTGACCGACACATCGGGCATCAGACTGCCGAGCACGTCGGCGAAGGCGGCATCGGCGCTCGCGAACAGCGCCCCGAACACGATCAGCAGGACGACCGCCACCGCGGCGCTGCGGAGAACGCCGCCCAGTCGGCCGCGGGATCCCGACATCCGCGCGCGCACGCCCCGTCCGCCCCAGGCGAGACCGTCGGCGACGGCGCTGAACAGACCCAGTGACCCCAGGAGCACCCCGAGCCAGCTGCGGCTGCCGTGCAGGGCGAGCGAGCCCAGCGCAACCGCCGATACGACAGCCAGGAAGACGGGCCATCCGGCGTCCCGAAGGGCCGGGACGGCGAGGAGTGCCAGCCCGCCGACCGCCCAGAAGCCCGTCCACGGACGCAGGCGGCGACCGGCGGTCCGCGCGGCGAAAAAGGCCCCGAGCGCCGCGGGGACCGCGACGATCAGCGCGTTCAGGCCGAGACCGTCGCCCAGCAACAGGCCGCTCAGTACCGCCGTGACGATGACGCAGCAGAGCGTCGCGCCAGGGACGGCGGCCGGCGTGGCCGGGCGGAGCGTCGACAGTGCGGCGGCCTGGGGGCTGCTCGTCCGCCAGGGGTCGGCCGGCTGCCGGTGCCCACCGTGTTGCGGCTGTTCCGGCACTTTCGGCGGCTCGGGAACGGTGCCCCCGGGTTCCGGCGGCGGTTCCTTCGACAGTGCGGGCTGCCCGGCCGTTCCGGCCTGCCCCGACGGCTCGGGCTGCTCGGGCTGCTCGGGCTGCTCGGGCTGCTCAGGCTGCTCAGGCTGCTCAGGCTGCTCAGGCTGCTCAGGCTGCTCAGGCTGCTCAGGAGCGTCGCCCGGCCGGGGCGTTTCTGACGTGTGATCGGACATGGGACCCCTCCCCCACCGAGGGCCGCGCACACCGCCCGCAGGGCAGCGGCCGGGGCACCCCGGCGTCTCATTTTCGGCGCACGCCCGTCTGGATGATCATCGGCGGCGGCGTGGCCGAAAGAGTAGCTTCCGCTCGCCGGTCCGGGCCGTGCGAGGAGGAGCTGTGGCAGTACCGTGACAGTCGGGCGGCCCCTGGCAGGCGTTCCGTGCCCGCCCTACCGCGGGAGCCAGTCCGGCAGCTCCTCCGTCCGCGCCGTCCAGTCGGCCGGCGGCGCGCCCGCACGGCTCGCCGCGACGACTCCGCCGGCGATCGCGCAGGTCGTGTCGACGTCCCCGCCGGCCTGGGCGGTCACCCAGAAGGCCTGCTCGAAATCACCGAGGCTCCGCGCGGCCGACCAGAGGGCGAACGGAACGGTGTCGTGTGCGCTGGTACGCCGGCCGTTGCCGAGGACCGCCGCCACCGTGCCGGCGTCGCCGTAGTCGAGCATGTCGCGTGCCCGTCGCAGTCCGGCACCGACGGCGCTGCGCGGTACGAGCGCGACGACGCCGTCCAGCAGGTCCGCCGGGGTGGGCGGCCCGGCCGGCGCCGCCGCGAGTGCGGCAGCCGCCGCGACGGCCATCGCGCCCACGACCGCCTCGCGATGCTGGTGCGTGGTGTACGAGGAGATCTCGGCCTGGTGCGTGGCCTGCTCCGGGTCGTCCGCGTACCAGGCGCCGAGCGGGGCGATGCGCATCGCCGAGCCGTTGCCCCAGGAACCCTGGCCGTTGAAGAGCGCGGACGCCAGCTCCCGCCAGTCGCCGCCTTCCCGGACCAGCCTGAGCAGCCGGTTCACGGCGGGGCCGTATCCCCGGTCGAAGTCGTGGTGGCCGGCGAAGGAACGGGCGAGCGCGTCCTGGTCGATCCGCTCGTGCTCCACCAGCACGGCCAGCACCGAACACGCCATCTCGGTGTCGTCCGTCCACTGCCAGGAACCTGGTGGAAGTTCGCGTTGCTTCAGCAGCGGATAGTTGACGGGCACAAAGAACTGGGAGCCCAGTGCGTCTCCCACGGAGAGCCCGCGCAGGCTGGCAAGGGCACGTTCGAAACGTTGGCCGGAGGCAGAGTCAGCGGTTGTCATCGCCCCTCCACTCTATCCGGTGATGCCGTACGGCTCGGGGGTGCGCCAGCGCTCGAACGGCCGGTCAAGGGTGTAGCGCCCGTCCTCCCCGAGTATCAGCGTCCGGGTCTCTCCGTTGCCCGGATTGGACAGTGACTCGAACTCGGCGACCGACCAGTGGAACCAGCGCATGCAGAACAAACGCATGGTCAGTCCGTGCGTGACCAGCAGAACGTTCGGCGGATGGTCCGGGTCCTCGAAGCTCCGGTGCAGGCTCTCCAGGAAGGCCCCAACCCTGTCGTACACATCGGCTCCGGACTCCCCCTGCGCGAAGCGGTAGAAGAAGTGGCCGTACGCGTCCCGGTAGGCCTTCTGCAGCCGTACGTCGTCGCGGTCCTGCCAGTTTCCCCAGTCCTGCTCGCGCAGGCGCGGCTCCTCCCGGACCCGCACCCGTCCGAGGTCCAGACCGAGGGACCTGAAGGTCTCGTGGGTGCGCCGGTAGGGCGAGATGTACACGCTGACCCGCTCGCCGTCGAACAGTTCGCGCAGCTGTACTCCCGCCTCCCTGGCCTGCCTCAGCCCCGTCGCGGTGAGTCTCAGCGCATGGTCCGGTTCGCGCTCGTACACCGTGTCGTCGGCGTTTCCCTCGGACTCCCCGTGCCTGACTAGGACAATGCGTTGCGGTCGTGCCATGTACCGACCCTAGGGCTTCTCGAACGACTGCGGCTCATTCGAGCAGCCGGCCGGACTCCATCCGTCGGATGTCGCCGGTGAAGCGGCGGCGCAGCAGCCGGTCGTGCGAGACCACGACCAGTGCGCCCGGCCAGTGGGCCAGTGCTTCCTCCAGTTCCTGTACGAGCCCGAGGGCCAGGTGGTTCGCCGGCTCGTCGAGCAGCAGCAGATCCGCGGGCCGGGCCAGGAGACGGGCCAGTGCGAGCCGCCTGCGTTGCCCCGCAGAGAGCGAACCGACCGGCACCCGCAGGTCCCGGGGGCGGAACAGCCCGTACGAGAGCAGCAGTTCCGCCTGCTCCTCATCAGGGAGCGGCATTCCTCGGCCGAAGGTGGTGAGCACGGACTCCGCCGGGCGGTGCACCGGTATCTCCTGCGCGAGGTAGCCGATCCCGCCCCGCCGGACCACACGGCCCTCGTCCGGTTCGAGCACGCCCGCCATCACGCGGAGCAGGGTGGACTTCCCCGCTCCGTTGCCTCCGTGGACCAGCAGTCTTCCGGCCGCCGCCACGGAGAGCCGGTCGACCGCGAGTCGGTCGCCGACCCGTATGCCGGTCAGGGAGACCAGCTCTCCCCCGGCTGCGCCGGCCGGGGGCAGGGCAGCGAAACGCAGCGGGTCCGGGGGTCTGGGGACGGGCTGTGACCTCAGCCGCTCCAGGCGCTTGTGCGCGTTGCGGACGCGGCCGGACACCGAGGCCTGGACCCGGCCCGCTGCCCGGTCGTACGCCATCTTGTTGTTGTCCTTGATGGCGCGGCCGGCGGCGACGCCATGGGCGGTGGTCGCCGCGTGCTCCTCCAGTCGCGCGGTTTCCTCGCACCACTGGACGTAGGACTGCTCCCAGCGCTGCCGTGCGGCGCGCTGCTCGGCACGGAATCCCTCGTAGCCACCGCCGTAGCGCATGACCGTCCGCCGGTCGGCGTCGACCTCCAGCACCGCGGTGGCGACCCGCTCCAGGAAGATCCGGTCATGGGACACGGCGACCACCGTGCCGGGGTGGGACCGCAACGTGCTCTCCAGCCAGTCGAGCGCGGCTCCGTCCAGGTGGTTGGTGGGCTCGTCGAGCAGCATCACCTCCGGGCGCGCCGCGATCAGGCAGGCGAGACCCAGCCTCGCCTGCTCGCCACCGGAGAGACTGCCCAGTTTCCTGTCCGGTCCCATGTGCCCGAGGCCGAGGCCGTGCATCGCCCTGTCGACGCGTGCGTCCGCCTCGTATCCCCCGCGCGACTCGAACTCCGCGAGCAGGTCTCCGTAGGCGGCGAGCGCTGCTTCGTCGGCCGCACCGAGGTCCGCCTCGGTCTCGCGCAACTTCCGCTCCACCGCGCGCAGTTCCGCGAGCGCGTCGTCGACCGTGTCCTGGACCGTACTGCCGGGCGGCAGCCGGGGCGTCTGGGACAGCAGGCCGATGCCGCGCCCCGCAGCCGTGAACACGCTCCCGGAATCGGGCTGTTCGAGCCCCGCGAGGAGCCTGACCAAGGTCGTCTTCCCCGCGCCGTTCTCCCCGACGACGCCGATCCGTTCGCCGGGGCGCACGGTCAGCGAGACATCGTCGAGCAACAGCCTGTCGCCACGGCTCATGGTCACGCCGCGCAGAGAGATCTGTGTGGGCAAGGGCACCTCCGGGCTAATGCAATCGTTGTCGCATTAGAGCGAGTGTGGCAGACTGGACTCACTAACGCAACTGGAGTAGCAATTGACTGAGCTGAGATCCACGCCGGAGCCCGATCCACCGGAGCCCCCGGTCGCCCCCGGCACCAGCCGTCCGGGCGGCAGGACCGCCCGGACCCGAGCGGCCGTCCGTGACGCCGTCCTCACCGGCCTGGTGGAGCACGGCTACCCGGGCCTCACCGTCGAGTACGTCGCGGAGCATTCCGGCATCCACAAGACGACCCTCTACCGCCGCTGGGGAAACCTCGAAGGGCTCGTCGTGGACGCCCTGGACCTGGCCGGGGAGGACAGCTGGACTCCGCCCGACACCGGAAGCCTGGAGGGAGATCTGCGCGCCCTGGCGCGGACGACGGCCGCCTCCTTCGAGGACCCCGCCGCAGCTGCCGCGCCGACCGCGTTCATCGCCGCGGCCTTCCGGTCCGAGCGCGCCGCACAGGCGCTGAACGCCTTCTACACGGAGCGGTTCGCCCGCTGCGAGGCCATCGTGGCGCGCGCCGTCTCCCGGCACGAGCTGGACCGGCGCACGGACGCGGCAGCACTGGTCAGGGCCGTGGTCGCGCCGCTGTTCCTCGGGCTGTTCATCACCCGTGAGCCCGTGGACGGGGCGTCGGCCGACCGGTCCGCCGACGCGGCCCTGGCAGCGGCCCGCGCCGGATCCTTCAACTCCCCTGCCGAATCCGCCTGATGAACCGCCCGGAGCGCCCTCGGTTCATCGCCCCGGCCGCACCGCTCCGGCCGGGCCGGTCACACCGTCCACGACGGCTCCAGCTGTACGACGTCCCCCGCCAGCTCCGCCACGTCGTCCTCGAGCTGCGCCCGTTGCGACAGCCGCTCGATGCTCCCCGCCCGGTACTTGCCGCGCTCGGCGCTCGACTGCCACATCGACAGCACGAGGAACTCCTGCCCCGGCGCCTCCCCGAACACCCCGCGCAGCATGCCGGGCGAGCCGGCCATCGCCGGATTCCACACCCTCTCCTGCATCAACGCGAAGTGTTCCACCCGGTCCTCGCGCACCTTGCTGTGCGCCACCCGGACCACATCCGCGTCGGTGAAGCGCGGCTCGAAGGCAGTCTTCACATCGAAGCGGTGCTCGAAGAGTTTGACCTGGATGCCGCTGTACGTGCCGGACTGGGCGGCGGCCAGGCCGTCGTGCGCGCGCGCCATGAACGAGTCGTAGAAGACGCGGTTCTCCCAGAAGGCGAAGATGTGCGCCACATCCGGACGCCCCCGGCTCCACCCGCCGCCCTGTCCCCTGAATCCGGGCTCGCCGAGCAGCCCCGCCCACTTCCGCTGCCCCCGTTCAAAACCTCGACGGTCCACCACGGTGCAACGAATCCACTTGACCAGCACCGCGCCATCGTACGGTGCCGGGCGTGGCACGGGTCACGCTCGGACGCAGTAGTCCCGAAGTGACCGTCGTGGAACGCAGAATGATCTCCATGGTCCCGTTGCACACCAATCCCCTGTTCGCCCGGCTCGAATCCGCGGAACGTGTCCTCGTCGCAGGGGCCGGCGGCGGCTTCGACATCTACGCCGGACTGCCCATCGCGCTCTCCTTGCTCCACCAGGGCAAGCAGGTACAGCTCGCCAATCTGTCGTTCAGCGCTCTCGAAGGGCTGCCCCTCGATTCCTGGCTCGCGCCGGACGTCGCCGCCATCACCCCCGAAACCGCCCTCCACCAGGCGTACTTCCCGGAACGGACGCTCGCCCAGTGGCTCGGCCTGCACGGCTATCCGAGCACGGTCCACGCCTTCTCCCGGGTGGGCGTGCAGCCACTGCGCGCCGCCTACCGGGAGTTGATCGGAAAGTACGACATCGACGCGGTCGTCCTGGTCGACGGCGGTACTGACATCCTGATGCGCGGCGACGAGTCCGGTCTCGGCACACCGGAGGAGGACCTGACCAGCGTCGCCGCGCTCGCGGCGATCGACGTGCCGGAACGCCTGGTCGTCTCCATCGGCTTCGGCGTCGACGCCTACCACGGGGTGAGCCACGGCCTCGTACTGGAGAACATCGCCGCGCTCGAACGCGACGGTTCCTGTCTCGGCGCGTTCTCCGTCTCCCGTACGAGCCGTGAGGGCGCGCTCTTCGTCGATGCCGTGGCACACGCCCAGCACCACACGCCCGACCATCCCAGCATCGTGAACGGGTCGATCGCCGCCGCCGTCCAAGGAGCCTTCGGGGACGTGCAGTTCACCTCGCGCACCCGTGGCAGCGAGCTGTTCATCAACCCGCTGATGACGCTCTGCTTCGCCTTCGAGCTGGACGGGGTGGCCCGCAACTGCCTCTATCTCGACCGCATCGAGGACACCCAGCTCATCCGTCAGGTCAGCAGCGCGATCGAGATCTTCCGGGACGAGGTCCGGCAGCGACCGCCGCGCCGCATACCGCACTGACCCGGAGCGGCCGCGCGGGCACGGGCCGTCGATGGCCCGATTCCATCGCAGGGAACCAAGCCGGTTGGATCCACGGTCGGTTACGGACATGATCGGGTGATGTGAACGGCCCGACGGCCCAGCGGACAGCCAGGGAGGCATCTCCGATGAGCACGCCCAACAAGGACATCGACAAGGTCGAGGTCAGACTCAAGTGGGACCCCAGCCCTTCGGGCGCACCGGCCCACGACCTCGACATCATCGCGGCGACCTACCTCGCCGAAGCGCCGTACGGCAGCCCCGCGTACCTGGTGCACTTCGACAGCCGCTCGCCGGACGGCACCATCACCCTCAACCGTGACAGCAGGACCGGTCAGGGCCTCGGCTTCGACGAGGTGATGACGCTGGAACTGGAGCGGTTGTCGGACGCGTACAGCCGGGTCGTCGTCGGGGTCGCCATCCAGCAGCGCGACGGCCGCAGGACGTTCGCCGAGATAGCCAACACCGGTGTCCAGGTCCGGGAGGGCTATACGAACCTGGCGGAGGACGACTTCTCCGCCGTCGGCACGGCCACCGCGGCGACCGTGGCCGAGTTCGTCCGGAGCGCCTCCGGGGCCTGGGAGTTCCACGGCACGGTCCGGGGCTTCGACGGCGACCCCGATTCGTTCGCCACGACGATGGGAAGCCGTACGCCCGGCGCCTGACACATCGCTGGGTGCGGTCCCGTGGAGGCATCGCGGGAGCGGCGGCCTCCAGGGCCCCGCGCGGTCGTGATCGTACGCCCGCGCGAGGCCCTTCGGTCAGGCCCCGACGTACTGCGCGAGGTGCTCGCCGGTGAGGGTGGACCGGGCGGCGACGAGGTCGGCGGGGGTGCCCTCGAAGACGATCCGGCCGCCGTCGTGACCCGCGCCGGGCCCCAGGTCGATGATCCAGTCGGCATGCGCCATGACCGCCTGGTGGTGCTCGACGACGATGACCGACTTGCCGGAGTCGACGAGCCGGTCGAGCAGGCCGAGGAGCTGCTCGACGTCGGCGAGGTGAAGGCCGGTGGTCGGCTCGTCCAGGACGTACACCCCGCCCTTCTCGGCCATGTGGGTCGCCAGCTTCAGCCGCTGCCGCTCGCCCCCTGACAGCGTGGTGAGCGGCTGGCCGAGGCTGAGGTAGCCGAGTCCGACATCGGCGAGCCGCTCCAGGATCCTGTGCGCGGCCGGGGTGCGCGCCTCACCGGCGCCGAAGAACTCCTCCGCCTCGGTCACCGACATCGCGAGCACCTCGCTGATGTCGCGACCGCCGAGACGGTGGTCGAGCACCGATGCCTCGAACCGCTTGCCCTCGCACTCCTCGCAGGTGGTGGCGACGCCCGCCATCATCGCCAGGTCGGTGTAGACGACCCCGGCGCCGTTGCAGGTCGGGCAGGCACCCTCGGAGTTGGAACTGAACAGCGCCGGCTTCACACCGTTGGCCTTCGCGAACGCCTTGCGGATCGGGTCGAGCAGTCCGGTGTACGTCGCCGGGTTGCTCCGCCGCGAACCGCGGATGGCCCCCTGGTCGACCGGGACGACGTCCGCGCCCGCCGGGATCGACCCGTGCACGAGCGAGCTCTTGCCGGAGCCCGCCACGCCGGTGACGACGGTCAGCACGCCGAGCGGGATGTCGACGTCGACGCCCTGGAGGTTGTGTGCCGTCGCGCCGCGGATCTCCAGCGTCCCGGTGGGCTCACGGACCGTCTCCTTGACGACGGTCCGGTCGCCGAGATGACGGCCGGTGATGGTGTCACCGGCCCGCAGCCCCTCGACGGTGCCCTCGAAGCAGACGGTGCCGCCCCCCGTGCCCGCGCCGGGGCCGAGGTCGACGACATGGTCGGCGATGGCGATCGTCTGCGGCTTGTGCTCCACGACGAGCACCGTGTTTCCCTTGTCCCGCAGCCGCAGCAGCAGGTCGTTCATCCGCTGGATGTCATGGGGATGCAGACCGATGGTGGGCTCGTCGAAGACATAGGTGACATCGGTGAGCGAGGAGCCGAGGTGGCGGATCATCTTCACGCGCTGCGCCTCGCCGCCCGACAGCGTGCCCGACGGCCGGTCGAGCGAGAGGTAGCCGAGGCCGATCTCCACGAACGAGTCGAGGGTCCGCCGGAGCGCCGCGAGCAGCGGGGCCACCGACGGGTCGTCGAGGCCGCGCACCCACTCCGCCAGGTCGTTGATCTGCATCGCGCACGCGTCGGCGATGCTCAGCTTCCCGATCTTCGACGAGCGGGCCTCCTCGCTGAGCCGGCTGCCGTCGCACCCGGGGCACGTGGTGAAGGTGACCGCCCGCTCCACGAACTCTCGGATGTGCGGCTGCAACGCCTCCTTGTCCTTGGACAGGAAGGACTTCTGGATCTTGGGGATCAGTCCCTCGTAGGTGAGGTTGACGCCCTCGACCTTCACCTTGGTCGGCTCCCGGTAGAGGAAGTCCTGCATCTCCTTCTTGGTGAACCTGCGGATCGGCTTGTCCGGGTCGAGGAGGCCCGACTCGGCGTAGACCCGCACGGTCCAGAAGCTGTCCGACTTCCACCCGGGAATGGTGAACGCGCCCTCGGCGATCGACTTGGAGTCGTCGTAGAGCTGGGCGAGGTCGATGTCGGAGACCGTTCCGCGGCCTTCGCAGCGGGTGCACATGCCGCCGGTGCGGGTGAAGGTCCGCTTGACGGTCCTGGTCCGGTCGGCGCCGCGGTCGACCTTGAACGCACCGCTCGCCTGGACCGAGGCGACATTGAAGGAGAAGGCCTGGGGCGAGCCGATGTGCGGCTTGCCGAGCCGGCTGAAGAGGATGCGCAGCATCGCGTTGGCGTCGGTGGCGGTGCCGACCGTGGAGCGGGGGTCGGCGCCGAGGCGCTGCTGGTCGACAGTGATCACGGTCGTCAGCCCGTCGAGCACATCGACCTCGGGCCGCGCGAGGGTCGGCATGAAGCCCTGCACGAAGGCGCTGTACGTCTCGTTGATCAGCCGCTGCGACTCGGCGGCGATGGTGCCGAACACCAGTGAGCTCTTGCCCGAACCGGAGACTCCGGTGAACACCGTCAGCCGGCGCTTCGGGATCTCGATGCTGACGTCCTTGAGGTTGTTCACGCGCGCGCCGTGCACGCGGATCAGGTCGTGGCTGTCGGCGGCGTGCGGCGCAGGCGACTGCGTGTCCGTCCTCTTGGCCATGCTCATCGTTTCTCCATCTGTCGGGCGGAGCCGCCTCGCGGTCTCCGTCTGCATCGCCTGGCTCGGCGTCCCGGGCGTCGAGCGGTAGGCCCGGTTCTGCGTCGTGCGCGCGGCTCGTGGCCGCGAACGCCGGACGGTTCAGCGCACCTCGTTGATGCGGACGAGGTTTCCGGCGGGATCGCGGAAGGCGCAGTCGCGGATTCCGTACGGCTGCTCGGTCGGCTCCTGGACGACCTCGGCGCCGCCGGCCTGGAGCCGGTCGAAGGTGGCGTCGAGATCGGCGGTGGCCAGGGTGATGATGGCGTAGGTGCCCTTGGCCATCATCTCGGCGATGGTGCGCCGCTCCTCCTCCGTGACGCCCGGATCCGCGGCCGGCGGATGCAGGACGACGGATGTGCCGGGCTGACCGGCGGGACCGACCGTGATCCAGCGCATCCCGCCGAACCCGACGTCCTTGCGGATCTCGAAGCCCAGGATGTCGCGGTAGAAGGCCACGGAGGCGTCCGGGTCCTCGTGCGGAAGGAAGCTGGAGTGAATCGTGATGTCCATGGACGTCACGCTAGATCGCGGCCCCCGGACCGCGCTTCTCGATTCCTGATCGGTCTGGTGACCTGCTTCGCCACGCAGGACGGCATCCCCACCGTCGCACGGGCCGCCTCCCGCCGGTAGACGCTGGGCGGCACGCCCACCAGCTCGGTGAAACGCGTGCTGAAGGTGCCCAGCGACGAGCAGCCGACCATGAAACAGACCTCGGTGACGCTGAGATCGCCGCGCCGCAGCAGTGCCATCGCCCGCTCGATGCGCCGCGTCATCAGATATCCGTACGGCGACTCGCCGTACGCCTGCCGGAACGCGCGGCTCAGGTGTCCCGCCGACATGTGCACGCCACGGGCGAGCGCCTCGACGTCCAGTGGCTGCGCGAATTCCCGGTCGATCCGGTCACGGACACGGCGCAACCGCGCAAGGTCGCGCAGGCGCTGCGCCTCATCGGGTCTGCTGGTCACCTGCGAGATGGTGCCACACCGCCGGGACCACCGCGCGCCGGACCGGGAGCGCACCACGGCGAAGGGCGCCGACCGTAGGTCGGCGCCCTCCTTGAGCTGCGGTTCGGCTACCCGGACAGATCACGTGGAACGTCGCGTCCCGAGCCGTCGGGCGGCTGGTCGGCCGGTCAGCTGCAACCGCTGGTCGAGCCGCAGCCCTCGCAGATGTAGCAGGATCCGGCGCGCTGCATCTTCGTACCGCAGGAGAAGCAGAGCGGCGCGTCCGCACTGATGCCCAGCTGCATCTCGACGAGCTCCGCCGAGGTGTGCGCGGTCTTCGGGGCGGGCTGCTCCGCCTCCTGCACCGCCGCCACCGCCTTCAGCGGCTCCGTCCGCACCGGGGCGGACTGGGCGAGGCTCTCGATGTCCAGCTCCTCGTCCTCGAGGGAGGGCTCGTACGAACCCGTGTCGAGGTGGCGCTGACGCTCCTCGGCCGAGTGGATGCCGAGTGCCGAGCGGGTCTCGAAGGGCAGGAAGTCCAGCGCGAGGCGGCGGAAGATGTAGTCGACGATGGACTGCGCCATCCGCACGTCCGGGTCGTCCGTCATGCCGGCCGGCTCGAAGCGCATGTTGGTGAACTTCGAGACGTACGTCTCCAGCGGGACGCCGTACTGCAGACCGACCGAGACGGCGATGGAGAAGGCGTCCATCATTCCCGCGAGGGTGGAGCCCTGCTTGGACATCTTCAGGAAGACCTCGCCGAGACCGTCGTCCGGGTAGGAGTTGGCGGTCATGTAACCCTCGGCGCCGCCCACCGTGAAGGAGGTGGTGATGCCGGGACGGCCCTTGGGCAGACGCTTGCGGACCGGGCGGTACTCGACGACCTTCTCGACCGCGGTACGGATGGTCTCCTCGGCCTTGGCGGTGACCGCCTCCTTCTCCTTCTCCTTGGTCTTGGCGGAGAGGGGCTGGCCGACCTTGCAGTTGTCGCGGTAGATCGCGAGCGCCTTGACACCCATCTTCCACGCCTCGAAGTAGACCTCTTCGACGTCCTCGACGGTGGCCGTCTCCGGCAGGTTCACCGTCTTGGAGAGCGCGCCGGAGATCCACGGCTGGATCGCGGCCATCATGCGCACGTGACCCATCGCGGAGATCGAACGCTCGCCCATCGCGCAGTCGAAGACCTCGTAGTGCTCGGTCTTCAGGCCGGGGGCGTCGATCACATTGCCGTGCTCGGCGATGTGGGCGACGACCGCCTCGATCTGCTCCTCCTGGTAGCCCAGGCGGCGCAGGGCCTGCGGGACGGTGCCGTTGACGATCTGCATCGAACCGCCGCCGACCAGCTTCTTGAACTTGACCAGGGCGAGGTCGGGCTCGAGACCGGTGGTGTCGCAGGACATCGCGAGACCGATGGTGCCGGTGGGCGCGATGACCGAGGCCTGCGCGTTGCGGAAACCGTTCTTCGCGCCGAGGCGGATGACGTCCTGCCAGGCCTCCGTCGCGGCGGCCCAGATCGGGTTGTCCAGGTCGTCCATGTGGACGGCCGCGGCGTTGGCGTCGGCGTGCTGCTTCATGACGCGCTGGTGCGGCTCGGCGTTGCGGGCGTAGCCGTCGTACGGGCCGACGACCGCGGCGAGCTCGGCGGAGCGCTTGTACGAGGTGCCGGTCATCAGCGAGGTGATGGCACCGGCGAGGGCGCGGCCGCCGTCGCTGTCGTAGGCGTGGCCGGTCGCCATCAGCAGGGCGCCGAGGTTGGCGTATCCGATGCCGAGCTGGCGGAAGGCGCGGGTGTTCTCGCCGATCTTCTGGGTCGGGAAGTCGGCGAAGCAGATGGAGATGTCCATCGCGGTGATGACCAGCTCGACGACCTTGGCGAAGCGCTCGGACTCGAAGGACTGGTTGCCCTTGCCGTCGTCCTTGAGGAACTTCATCAGGTTCAGCGAGGCGAGGTTGCACGAGGTGTTGTCCAGGTGCATGTACTCGGAGCACGGGTTCGAGCCGTTGATCCGGCCGGACTCCGGGCAGGTGTGCCAGGCGTTGATGGTGTCGTCGTACTGGATGCCCGGGTCGGCGCACGCCCAGGCCGCCTCGGCCATCTTGCGGAAGAGGGACTTGGCCTCGACCTCTTCGATGACGTCGCCGGTCATGCGGGCGCGCAGCCCGAACTTGCCGCCGGACTCGACGGCCTTCATGAACTCGTCGTTCACCCGGACCGAGTTGTTGGCGTTCTGGTACTGGACGGACGTGATGTCGTCGCCGCCCAGGTCCATGTCGAAGCCCGCGTCGCGCAGGGCGCGGATCTTCTCCTCCTCCTTCACCTTGGTCTCGATGAAGTTCTCGATGTCGGGGTGGTCGACGTCGAGGATGACCATCTTGGCCGCGCGCCGGGTGGCGCCACCGGACTTGATCGTTCCGGCGGAGGCGTCGGCACCGCGCATGAAGGAGACCGGGCCGGAGGCGTTGCCGCCGGAGGACAGCAGCTCCTTGGAGGAGCGGATACGGGAGAGGTTCAGGCCGGCGCCGGAGCCGCCCTTGAAGATCATGCCCTCTTCCTTGTACCAGTCGAGGATCGACTCCATGGAGTCGTCGACGGCCAGGATGAAGCAGGCCGAGACCTGCTGCGGCTGGGGCGTTCCGACGTTGAACCAGACCGGCGAGTTGAAGCTGAAGATCTGGTGCAGGAGGGCATAGGCCAGCTCGTGCTCGAAGATCTCGGCGTCCGCGGGAGAGGCGAAGTAGCCGTTGTCCTCACCGGCCTTGCGGTACGTCTTCACGATCCGGTCGATGAGCTGGCGCAGACCGGTCTCGCGCTGCGGGGTGCCGACGGCCCCGCGGAAGTACTTGCTGGTGACGATGTTGACCGCGTTCACCGACCAGAAGTCGGGGAACTCGACGCCACGCTGCTCGAAGTTGATCGAGCCGTCGCGCCAGTTGGTCATGACGACGTCACGGCGCTCCCACGCCACCTCGTCGTACGGATGTACGCCGGGGGTGGTGTGGATGCGCTCGATACGCAGACCCTTGCTCGACTTGGCTCCCTTGGCTCGGGAACCTCGTGCCGGGCCGCTCGCCGTCTCTGTCATGCCGCCTCCCATATGTGGGCAAAAACACCCTGAAGTGCCCAGAACTTCCCGGGGCACAGTCTGTCTCTGATGCCTCGGACGCCACGCAGTGCGCCCGGAGCAGGTCTATGAAGCCGCCCTGCCGTCGACCACGGAACCGTGTCGGCCGGCCGGCGCCGCTCAGTCGGCGGCGACGGCGGGAACGGGGACCTCGACGGTCTCGCCCTTCCCGCGTTCCTCCACCGAAGGCCACCGCTCGCGGAGTTCCGCGATGGCGGCCTCGAAGTCTTCGAGTGTGTCGAACGCCCGGTACACGGACGCGAAGCGCAGGTACGCGACGAGGTCGAGTTCCTGCAGGGGGCCGAGGATGGCCAGGCCCACGTCATGAGTGGTCAGCTCGGCGCTGCCGGTGGCGCGCACCGCCTCCTCGACCCGCTGGCCGAGCTTGGCGAGGGCGTCCTCGGTGACCGGCCGGCCCTGGCACGCCTTGCGCACGCCGGAGATGACCTTGGTGCGGCTGAAGGGTTCGGTCACACCGCTGCGCTTCACCACCATCAGCGAACAGGTCTCCACCGTCGTGAAACGGCGGGAACAGTCGGGGCACTGGCGGCGACGTCGGATCGACGTGCCGTCGTCGGTGGTGCGACTGTCGACGACCCGGCTGTCGGGGTGCCTGCAGAAGGGGCAGTGCATGGCTCCCAACCCTCCTTCACAGCACGACTGAATAGCCTCTCCAGGGCCCGACGGGGCCCTGCGAAGCTGTCACAAGCATAGGCGATGGCCACACCCTCGGCGGACCGGGGACCACAACTTCTGGGCGGCTGGAACAATCCAACCACTAGATCTTGGGTTTGGCCGCGCATTCGGCCCTACCGCGTGTCGCGCATTACGAGCGACCGGCAGGCAGCGTACGGCCGCCCACGAGGTTACGGGAACCGCGCGGCCGCCAGGATCGCGGGGCTCTCCTTGTCGGACCCGGACAACACCCTGGCGACCACCCCGCATGGCGGCGCCGCCCCGTCGGCCGCTACCGTGAAAGCCCGGATCGCGGGTCGGCCCGCAGCCGGTTTCCCGGCCACTCGGTCATCGCACATACACCCGGCAGAGAACACACGGCAGACTTTTATTCGTTTTTCACTCGAACGTGTGTTTGGCGCAACCTTTCGAAAGCTACTACCGTTGTCCAGCTAGGGAGACCATTCGAGAGGGGCCGACGTGACCACCACCGCAGACAGTGCCACCATCACTGCCCAGGACCGCTCCCAGAGCCGATTCGAGCCGGTGCATGCCATGAATGACTCAGTCACGAACATGGAGGGGCCAGAGCCCGCGCGCCCAGCGCGCTCGTTGCCCGGCCGACCTCCTGGAATCCGGGCGGACAGCTCGGGGCTCACGGACCGGCAGCGGCGAGTGATCGAGGTGATCCGGGATTCCGTGCAGCGGCGTGGATACCCGCCCTCGATGCGGGAGATCGGTCAGGCGGTGGGCCTGTCCAGCACGTCCTCCGTCGCCCATCAGCTGATGGCCCTGGAGCGGAAGGGCTTCCTGCGCCGCGACCCCCACCGCCCTCGGGCGTACGAGGTCCGCGGTTCGGACCAGCCCAGCTCGCAGCCCACCGATACGACCGGCAAGCCCGCGGCGTCGTACGTGCCGCTGGTCGGCCGGATCGCCGCCGGTGGCCCGATCCTCGCCGAGGAGTCCGTCGAGGACGTCTTCCCTCTCCCTCGCCAGCTGGTCGGTGACGGCGAGCTGTTCGTGCTCAAGGTCGTCGGTGACTCGATGATCGAGGCGGCCATCTGCGACGGCGACTGGGTCACCGTACGCCGACAGCCCGTCGCGGAGAACGGTGACATCGTGGCGGCCATGCTGGATGGCGAGGCCACCGTCAAGCGCTTCAAGCGGGAGGACGGCCATGTCTGGCTGCTCCCGCACAACTCCGCGTACCAGCCGATCCCTGGCGACGAGGCGACGATCCTCGGCAAGGTGGTGGCGGTACTGCGGCGGGTGTGAAGCCCGCCGCTTCCGACCGGGCCCCGGGATCCACTGCGCCGATCCCGGGGTCCTGCCATACCGTCGGCCGCCCGGGGCCGACTATTTGCCGTCCGCCTTGGCCGCCGCATCGATCGCCGCGAGTGAGCGGCGCGCCTGATTGCGGTCGGTGGTGTACCAGAAGTCGGGCAGCGAGGCGCGCAGATAGCTGCCGTACCGGGCGTTGGCCAGGCGCGGATCGAGCACGGCCACCACGCCCTTGTCGCCCATGGCCCGGACGAGTCGGCCGGCGCCCTGGGCCATCAGCAGCGCGGCATGCGTCGCCGCGACGGCCATGAAGCCATTGCCGCCCGCCTCCTCGACCGCTTTCTGGCGCGCGCTCATCAGCGGATCGTCGGGACGTGGGAACGGGATCCGGTCCATGACCACCAGCTGGCAGCTGGCCCCCGGCACATCGACTCCCTGCCAGAGCGACAGCGTGCCGAAGAGGCAGGTCTCGGGGTCGGCGGCGAAATTCTTGATCAGCTCGCCCAGCGTCTCCTCGCCCTGCAGCAGGATCGGCTTGTCCAGCCGGCCCCGCAGCTCCTCCGCGGCCGCCTGGGCCGCGCGCATGGAGGAGAACAGCCCGAGCGTGCGCCCGCCCGCCGCCTCCACCAGCTCGGCGAGCTCGTCCAGCATGTCGGTGCGGGAACTGTCCCGCCCCGGCGTGGCCAGATGCCTGGCCACGTACAGGATGCCCTGCTTCGGGTAGTCGAACGGCGAGCCGACGTCGAGGCCCTTCCACTGCGGCATGTCGTCACCCGCGGTGCCCTCGGGAGCCAGGCCGAGCGAGGCCCCCACCCCGTTGAAATCCCCGCCGAGCTTGAGCGTGGCCGAGGTCAGGACGACGGACCGCTCGGTGAACAGCTTCTCGCGCAGCAGCCCCGAGACGGAGAGCGGTGCGACCCGCAGGGAGGCGCCGAAACGGTCATGGCGCTCGTACCAGACGACGTCGTACTCGGAGCCCTGGGTGATCCGCTCGGCCACGCCGTGGATCGTCTCCACCGATGCCAGGGCCTGCTTGCGGACGGCGTCCTCGTCCTGGACGGACTTGTCGCGCGTGGCACCCAGGGCCGAGATCACGGTGCGCGCGGCGTCGCGCAGCGCCAGCAGTGCGTAGCCGAGGTCCTCGGGGACCTCTTCCAGGCGGCCGGGAAGCGCCAGCTCCATCACCCGCTCGAACCCTTCCGACGCGGTCTGCAGCGCGTCGGCGGCCTTCTCGTTGACCAGCTTCGCCGCGCGGCGCACCGCGCGGTTGACCTGGCCGGGGGTGAGCTCACCGGTGGCCACCCCGGTGACCCGGGAGACCAGCTCATGGGCCTCGTCGACGATCAGCACCTCGTGCTGCGGGAGCACCGGGGCGCCCTCGATGGCGTCGATGGCGAGGAGGGCGTGGTTGGTGACGACGACATCGGCGAGCTTGGCCCGCTCACGCGCCTGCTCGGCGAAGCACTCCGCGCCGTACGCGCACTTGCTGGCACCCAGGCACTCGCGGGAGGAGACGGAGACCTGGGCCCAGGCGCGGTCGGAGACCCCGGGGGTGAGGTCGTCGCGATCGCCGGACTCGGTCTCGTCGGACCAGTCCCGCAGCCGGATCAGATCCTGGCCGAGCTTGCTCGACGGGGCCGCCGCCTCGAACTGGTCGAAGAGCCCCTCCTCCTCTTCCTGCGGCACTCCTTCGTGGAGCCGGTGCAGACAGAGGTAGTTCGACCGGCCCTTGAGCATGGCGAACTGGGGGCGTCGGCGCAGCAGCGGATGCAGGGCGTCGACCGTGCGCGGAAGGTCGCGCTCCACGAGCTGGCGCTGGAGCGCCAGCGTCGCCGTGGCCACCACCACCCGCTCCCCATGGGCCAGCGCGGGCACCAGATAACCGAGCGACTTGCCGGTGCCGGTGCCGGCCTGGACGAGCAGATGGGAATTGTCGTCGACGGCCTCGGCGACGGCCCCGGCCATGGCGGCCTGGCCTGGTCGTTCCGTACCGCCGACGGCGGTCACGGCGGCGTGCAGGAGCTCGGGGAGGGATGGCTTCGTCATAGCCCGACCAGCCTACGGGGCCGCACTGACAACAGCGGTCACTCCCGGACTCCGGCGGAGGGGTGGAGCGGATTGGGAACGGTCCCGTGGATAGCCGCGTGCGGGCGCTTGGGGCGGTCCCGGTACCCGTCGACGTGCAGGCGGTTGCGGTTGAGACAGAGGCGTTCGATGCGAGGCGTCAGCAGGTCGAACATCTCGAACCGCTCCTTGAGCTCGGGAAAGCGGGCGTGGTGACGCAGGATCTCGGCGCGGACGAGTGACCAGAAATCGTCCTCCGGAACCCCCAGCTGCTCCTCGCAGAGCGGGGAGAGGAAGCGGAACACCCCGATGAACAGTCCGGCGTGGATGAACTGGGTGAGGAAGGAGGGTTCCTCGGTGAGCAGGACACGGCGTACGTCCTCGGGCATCGACTCGTGCTCCGGCAGCGGACGGGCGCTGACGTTCACGTCGTCGACGAAGTCCTTGATCGCGAGGCGCACCGGCACGTCCTGGTCGTCGAAGACCACGATGGCGTTCTCGCCGTGCGGGGAGAACACCGTGCCGTACCGGTAGAGGAAGTGCAGCAGCGGCGGCAGCAGGGCGGCGAAGAGCCGGGTCAGCCAGGCGGTGGGCGTCAGCCCTGAGCGGGCGACGAGCTCGGCGGTGAAGGCGCGTCCCCGCGGATCGGTGTGGAGCAGCGAGGCGAGGGTCCGGGCCCGCTCGCCGGGCGCGAGCCGGGGCTGGAGGGGTTCGCGCCAGATCGCGCCGAGGATCTCCTTGAACTGGTACGGGGCCTCGGGAAGGTGGTCGTAGAGCGGGTGCTCGACCGCCACCGAGGCCACCTCGCCGAGCAGGATCACCCCGCAGGTGTCACGCAGAAAGGCGTCCTGGTCGCGCAGGCCGTGGACCCAGTCGGTGACGGCGGGGGCCGCGAGGGTGCGTTCGGTCGGCAGCCCCCGCCAGACGAGGGTGTTGAGGATCGACAGGGGCAGCTTGACGGTGTGCCGGTCGGGGCGGGCCACGTTGCTGAAGGTGCGGATGGACTGCTGCGGCAGCCTGAGGTCCGCGTCGGCGTGCAGCGGCACGATGTCACCGGCGGCGATGGCGGGGGCGAAGACCGGCACGATCCATTCGTCCCACTGCCAGGGGTGTACGGGAAGGCAGAGGTAACCGGCGGGGTCGAGGCCGCGGGCGCGGAGCACGGCGGCGAAGGAGTCGCGGACCGACGGGTCGAGCTCCTGTGCGTACAGCTGCTCCGGCACGGCCAGGCGGGCCACTCCGCGGTAGCCGGCGATCCTCGTGGAGACCGCGATCCATGGCAGCGTGAGGGGCTTGCGGGCCTCGGGGGTGTAGCGCGAGGCGTCGGCGGCGGAGAAACCGAGGCGGCCCTTGTTGGCGACGAGCCAGGGGTGGCCGGTCTGGTGGCCTTCCAGCTCGGCGTAGTCGAGCTCGGCCAGCCGGGCGGCGGGGAGCGCGGTGTGGTCGAGCCGGGCGTCGGCGGCGAGGGTAGTGGTGATCTCGCGGATGAGGTGCCCGAGGGTGGCGCCGTCGATGTCCAGGAGCCGGCGGGCGCGTACGAGGAACCGGAGGGGATCACGGAAGGGGACGCCCCCGGTGTTCCGGCCGCCCGGCCGCTCGCCGCCGGACCCCGCCCCGGCCGCTGTTCCGGGGGTGCTCCCGGGCGTCTCCAGAATCGAGTCCGGGGCGATGTGCCAGCTCCCGTACACGCCCCGCCGGGCGCTGAAGCCGAGGGTTCCGCCGTCGTCGAGGCCGAGGGTGTACCTGTCGCCTCCACCGGCCTGCCGGGCCGGCTCGACGACTTCCTCGTAGGCGAACTGGGCGAGCATCTTCGCGAGCAGTCGGGCGGCGGCCCGGTCCCAGACCTCCCGGTTCAGTTCCGGTGAGCTGAGCAGCTCGGCGGGGATCGCTGAATCATGGCTCTCGGGATATTTCGGCACGGGGACTCCTCGCGATGGAACCGATGGGGTTCGAGCGGTGTGAGGTGGGTGGCAGTTCGTTCACAGCTGGGCACGATGGGTTCGGTCGCGGACCATCAGGGCGGCTCGTTTGTCGGGGAGTTCGAGCTCCGCGGAGAAACGGAAGCCGGCACTCAGGAAGGCGGAGACGGATGGGGTGTTACGGAGGTCGGGTTCCGCGACCACACGCGCGCACCGGGGGCGGTGATCGAGCACGAGGTCGGCAACGGCCCGCAGCAGAGTGGTGCCGAGGCCGTGCCCGCGGTTGTTCACACCGCCGATGAGCAGGTGGATTCCGGTGTCGTGCGGACGGGCCGGGTAGTGGCGTGCCAGCGGGTCGAGATCCGCGCGGTAGATCTCCCAGTAGCTCATGGGGACGCCCTCCAGCACGCCGAGGCAGGGGACGCTGCGTCCGTCACCGTCGAGTTGAGGGCGCAGATGGGCGGCGGTGACGGCCTCGGGTCCGGCGAGTTCCCAGAAGGCCGCGACCGCGGGGTCGTTCATCCAGCGGCTCAGTACGGCGAGGTCGCGTTCCAGTCGCACGGGCACGAGCTGGAGGACACCGGCCGGGGTGGTGACCGGTCGCCAGTCGGCCGGGCGGTCGAGCAGGTCGGAGGAGGCGGCCCTGCTCACGGCCGGCGGCGCACCCGCCGCCCGGCCCGTGTCGCCCTCGGCGGCCGGGGGGTCCTCCGCGAACAGGGCGAGGAGCTCCTCGGGGAGCTCCAGGTCCAGGGTGTCCTCGGCACCGGTGTCGGCCGGTGGGACAGGGCCGGTACCGGCGTCGGTCTGCGCATCGGCGCTAGCCACGGTGTCGCGCTCCTCTCGGCGGTTCAGGGGTTGGTCATGTTCCCTCAGGCACACAGGGGGTTGGCAATGGTGACGTAGACGGACTGGGTGTCGACGGGGCCGACGAGCTCGTCCAGGCCGTGCATGCGGGTCAGCAGGTTGGCCTTGCACCGCAGATGGGGCTTTTCCAGCAGGTGGGCGGAGAGCGGGGAACCCAGGGCGGCGGCCGAGCCGAGGAATCGGCGGAAGGCCGCGACGAGTACGCGTTCGTCGGCGAGGTGCTGGGCGCCGAACGCGCCGATCAGGCCGAACACATTGTTGATGCCGAGGTAGTAGGCGAAGCGTTCGTCGGTGACCGCGTCGGAGACGAAGGTGTCGCTGACCGATCCGATGCCGGGGAGCCGGTCCTCCAGCGCCGTGCGGTGGGACTCGCGGAAGTAGTAGCCCTGGTTGTCGCGGTACCGGCCGCCGACCGGCCAGCCCTCGGGGCCGAGCAGCACCAGGGTGTTCTGCTGGTGCGCTTCGAGCGCCACGCCGGCGTGGCCGTCGAGCCAGAGCACGGGGCGCACGACGCGGTCCAGGTAGCGCAGGAACCACTCGGCGGCGACCGCGCCCACGGTCCTTCCGGTGACGGCGGCCAGCGCGTGAACGATCTCGGTGAGGCGCGAGTGCATGCCGGCCCGGCCCGGCCAAGGACGCGGGGCGGTCAGGGCCGCGATGCAGACCGCGTCGTCGTACGGCCCGAAGGGGTTGTGACGGAGCATCACATCGAGGCCCCGCACGGGCTCGCCGCCGAGACCGTCGACGGCGAGCCAGGCCGGGTCGCGGACGATGTCGAAGCCCGGGTGGGCGGCGTGCCACCGCGTGGCGAGCCCGGTGCGGAGCAGCCGGTGGACCTCGACGCCGCGGTGGAGTTCCTTGCGGAGGTTCTCCCGGCGGGAGTTGGTGATGCGTACGCCGAGGGAGAGCTTGAGCATAACCTCGGCGCCGGGCCGGTGCACGGTGCGGACCGAGGAGGTGGGGTGCCAGCGGCCGCCGTGCGGTCCCAGGTCGTGGAGGAGTCCGGCGTCGAGCAGGGCGGCCACCTCGGGGCGGTGTACGAGCTCGCGGGCCTGCCAGGGGTGGAGCGGGACCGGCACGGTGTCGCCGGGGAGCCGCAGGCCCTCGGCGTAGGAGGTGAGCAGCTCGGTGGCCGGTACGGGACGGCCTCCGTCGGTCCAGGCGGAGTCGGTGGCCAGCACGGACCGGTCGACGGCCATCCAGTGCAGCGGGAAGGAGCCGTGCGACTCGGGTGAGTAGAGACGGGACTCGGCGTCGGAGAGCCCCTCGCGGCTCTTGGGGGTGGGGTGCAGCGGGTGTCCGAGCAGCAGCGACTGCTCCGCGGTGAGGAAGAGGTCCGCCTCGGCCGGGGCGTGGGGGGCGCGGCGCCGTTCGGCGATGAAGCCGGCGGTGCGCCGTACCGAGTCGGCCACCCGGGCCACCAGGTCGGCGCCCTCGTCGCGGTCGGCCTCGCGGCCCAGGAGAGCGGCGACCGTGACGGCGTCGGCGGGCGGTGCTCCTTCGGGTGCCCCCTCCAGGACGGGTGGGCCGAAGCGGTGGCAGCCCGTGGCCGACCAGTAGAGGACGGGGACGAGCAGGGCCGTTCCGCTGGCGGGGAGCGGGATCCGCAGCGTACGGCCGTCCGGGCCGGGCCGGCCGGTCTCCCGGACCCAGCAGCGGAGCAGATTCTCCGCGCCCGCGGTGTCGGCGGCCCGCAGCGGGTCCGGGTGGTCGAGCGGGTCGGCCGAGGGCCTGCCGGTGGCCGCGGGGTCCGGGGTGCACCGCTCGTCGGGCGGTGCCGTCATCTGGCGCGGCACCGTGGACTGTTCGACGACGAGGGGGCCGGCGAGCTGCGGGGTGGGGGGAGAGCCGTCGGCCTGGGGCGCGGGGGTGGGGTTCACGGCGGTCCTTCTTGTGAGGGTGTCCGGGGTCAGCGGACCGACCCGGTCGTGGTCCGGCGGAGCGGCAGCCGCTCGGCGGCTGCCAGGGCGTCGGCGAGGCGGTCCACGACCGCTGTTGCCTGTTCGTCGGTGAGGGTGAGGGGAGGCAGGAGGCGTACGACGGTGGAGTGGCGTCCGCCGAGTTCGACGATGAGCCCGCGGCGCAGGCACTCCTGCTGGACGGCGGCGGCGAGGGCGGGCGCGGGCGGGGGCTCCGGGCCGTCACCGGGAGCGGTGGCCTCCGGGTCGACCAGCTCGACCCCGATCATCAGGCCGCGTCCGCGTACGTCGCCGATGACGGGGTGGTCGGTGGCCAGTGCCTGGAGGCGGGCGAGCATGCGGGCGCCGAGGATCGCGGCGCGTTCGGCGAGGCGGTTCTCCCGCACGTAGGCCAGGGTGGCCGTGCCCGCCGCCATCGCGAGCTGGTTGCCCCGGAAGGTGCCGGCGTGGGCGCCCGGCTGCCAGGTGTCGAGTTCGGAGCGGTAGACGATCACGGCGAGCGGGAGGGAGCCGCCGATCGCCTTGGAGAGCACCATCACATCGGGCACGATCCCGCTGTGCTCGACCGCCCAGAAGGCGCCGGTGCGGCCGACGCCCGTCTGGACCTCGTCGGCGATCAGCGGGACGGAGCGGGCCTCGGTGATCTCGCGCATCCGGCGCATCCAGCCGTCGGGGGCGGGATTCACACCGCCCTCCCCCTGCACCGGTTCGAGGATCATCCCGGCCGGTGCCGGTGTGCCCGCCTTGGGGTCGTCCAGGAGGCTCTCGGTCCACCGGGCGGCGAGCTCCGCGCCGCGCTCGCCGCCGACGCCGAAGGGGCAGCGGTAGTCGCGCGGGAAGGGCAGCCGGGTCACGCGTACGTCCTCGGCACCGCCCGATGCGGCGAGGGCACCCGCGGTCATCCCGTGGTAGGCGCCGGTGAAGGCGAGCAGGCCGCTGCGGCCGGTCGCGCCGCGGACCAGCTTGAACGCCGCCTCGACCGCGTCCGTGCCCGCCGGTCCGCAGAACTGGATCCGGGCGTTGTCGGCGAACCGCGGCGGCAGGGTGGCGAACAGCTCCGTGGTGAAGGCGTCCTTGACCGGGGTGGCGAGGTCGAGCACATGGAGCGGCGCACCCGAGTCGATGACCTTCTTGATCGCCTCCAGGACGACCGGGTGGTTGTGGCCGAGCGCCAGGGTGCCGGCTCCGGAGAGGCAGTCGAGATACCGCCGCCCGTCCGCGCCTTCGATGGTCAGTCCACGGGCCCGCACCGGCACGATCGGCAGTGACCGCGCATAGGTACGGGCGGCGGATTCGCGCAGGGACTGGCGGCGCAGGATCCCCTCGTGCACCGTCGGTGCTGCCACCGGGGCTGGTTCGGTCACGGCCACGGCTTTCGGTCCTCCCGGTGTAACGGTTGCATTGCACATCAGTACGTCGGTGCGCGGACGGAGTTCGGGGATGAACGCTTTCCCCGGGTCCCTCGCACGTACCAACGACGCCGGGGGCGGGGGATCACGGGTAAATCCGAAGATCCTTGCGGAGGCGGAACCGCGGCCCTGCCGCTCGCCGTCCCCAACGGCACCGGCATAGTGGGGGGCCGCACAGGATCCCGGACAACTGTCCGGTAGTCCGCAGGGCGTTCGGAGCGGATGGCTCGGAGCGGTACCGCAGTGCAGTACAGAAGTGTTGAGTTACGAAGTCCCAGGGGGATCACCACATGCGACTCATTCGACCGGTTCTCGCCGCACGCCGGGGGAGGGCGGGACGCCGGCCCTCGTCGGTGCTCGCCGTGGCCGCGGTCACGGCGGTCCTCGCGCTGACCGCCACGGCCTGCGGGCCGGAGGAGGACAACGCGAGTGACAAGCCGAGCGTCCCCGCCGGCCAGTCCTCGGACGGCAAGATCAAGATCCCTGACGATCTGAAGAACCGGCTCAAGGAACACGGGATCGACCTCGACCAGTGGAAGAACGGCGAGTGGAAGAACTGGGACAGGGACAAGTGGCTGCGTGAGGCCAAGGACTTCGTCAACCCGATCATCGAGGACCTCTGGGACCCGGACCGGATGCGGGATGCGGACAAGTCGCCCGAGAAGCCGGTCGAGAACGACATCTCGGGTGACGAGGGCGTGACGGACCCGACGCCCGCACCCGTCCGGGCCGCAGGCGTCCGGACCCCGTACCACGCCAGTGCCGCCGAGTCCGGGAAGCTGCTCTTCGACAGCCCCGAGGGCTCCATGGTCTGTTCCGCGACCGTGGTGAAGGACCCGGCACACCCCGGGAAGTCCAACCTGGTGTGGACCGCCGGGCACTGTGTGCACGCGGGCAAGAAGGGCGGCTGGTACCGCAACATCGCCTTCGTGCCCTCGTACAACAACCAGGGCCTTTCCCTCGCCGAGCTGAAGAAGGCGACCAAGCAGGAGATCGCCCCCTACGGCGTGTGGTGGGGCACCTGGGCGCAGACGTCCGACCAGTGGATCTCGCAGGGGTCCTCGACGGGCGGACTGGGCGCGCCGTACGACTTCGCGGTGCTGCACGTGACGCCGGAGAAGGGTTCGACGGGCAAGTCCCTGGAGGAGACGGTCGGTTCCGCGCTGCCCGTCGAGTTCAACGCCCCGGCCGTACCGAAGATCGACAGCATGACGGCGACCGGCTTCCCGGCCGCTCCGCCGTACGACGGCCAGAAGGCCTTCCAGTGCGCGGACAGGCCGGGCCGGCTCTCGCTGACGGCGCAGGACCCGACGATGTACCGGATCGGCTGCAGCATGACCGGTGGTTCCTCCGGCGGTGGCTGGGTCGCGAAGGGACAGGACGGCAAGCCCGCACTCGTCTCCAACACCTCCATCGGGCCGGTGACCGCCGGCTGGCTGGCCGGGCCGCGGTTCGGCAAGGAGGCCAAGGGCGTCTACGACTCGGTCAGCAAGAAGTACGCGGGAGAGTGACGACGGACCGTCACCCGGCCCGTTTCCGGTGACGGACGACGGCTCCGACGGCGGAGCATCAGGGGCCCCCGGCGCGGCAGTTGAGCGCCGGGGGCCCCTCTTCGTGGCGCCACGCCGTCGCGGCGGGGAGCACGCTCCGGACCGTCGTAGGGTGGGGCCCTGCGTCTTCGGCGGCCGCTGGTCCGGCCGCCGATGCGCATGACACGTTCATGGCAATTTCGGAAGTTTCAGGGGGAACCCTTCCCATGCGATCCATACGTCCACTGCTCGCCGCGACCGGACTCGTCGCCGCGCTCGCGCTGACGGCCACGGCCTGCGGCCCGAGCGAGGACACCGCGAGCGACAAGCCCGCCGCCGATTCGGCGGGTGGCCGGGGCGCCGGCGGCTCCCTGCCCGACGGTCTGGCCGAGACGCTGAAGAAGCACGGCGTCAACCCGGAGAAGTGGAAGAACGGCGAGTGGAAGAACTGGGACAAGGACAAGTGGCTGCGTGAGGCCAAGGACTTCGTCAACCCGGTCATCGAAGGGCTGTGGAAGCCCGACCGGATGAAGTCGGCCAAGGACCCGGCGAAGACCATGGCGGCCGGTGACGTCTCCGGCGGCCAGGGCGTCACCGACCCGGAGCCCGCTCCGGTGCGGGCCGAGCCCGAGAAGACGCCGTACCACAACTACGCGGCCCCGGTCGGCAAGGTGTTCTTCGACTCCCCCGAGGGCTCGATGGTCTGCTCGGGCACGGTCGTCAAGGACCCGCGGAACCCGGGCCGGTCCAACCTGGTGTGGACCGCCGGACACTGTGTGCACGCCGGTTCGAAGGGCGGCTGGTACCGCAACATCGTCTTCGTGCCCGCGTACAACGACAAGGGCAAGTCCGCCGCCGCCCTGGAGAACGCGCAGCCCCAGGAGGTCGCCCCGTACGGCGCGTACTGGGCGGACTGGGCGACGACGTCCGGGGAATGGCTGGCCGACGGCGGCCCCACCGGGGGCGAGGGCGCTCCCTACGACTACGCGGTGCTGCATGTGAAGCCGGAGAAGGGCACCAAGTCGCTGGAGGAGACCGTGGGCAACGCCCTGGCGGTCGACTTCGACGCTCCCGAGGTCTCGCAGATCGGCGCCATGGGCGCCTGGGGATACCCCGCCGCTCCCCCGTACGACGGCCTGATCATGCACAAGTGCGTCGACCGCCCCGGGCGGCTCTCCATCAGCCCGAGCACTCCGGCGATGTACCGCATCGGCTGCACCATGACGGGTGGGTCGTCCGGCGGTGGCTGGTTCAGGAAGGGCAGTGACGGCAAGTCCGTACTGGTCTCCAACACCTCGATCGGGCCGGTGACCTCGGGCTGGCTCGCCGGTCCCCACCTGGGTCCTGGCGCGAAGGACGTCTTCACCACAATGAGCGAGAAGTTCGCCGGCCACTGACGTCGGCCGGCACCCCGATGAAGGCCCGAAGGCCCGCCCCCGGTCGGGGACGGGCCTTCGGGCCTTGCTGAGCCGTGTCGTGCCGCGGTCAGTGCACCACGGGGACGAACGAGGAGAGCTCGGCAGCCAGCTCCTCGTGCACCCGCGCCTTGAGCCGGGTGCCCTCCGACGTGTGCTCCTCGGAGATCACCTCGCCCTCGGCATGCACCCGGGAGACGAGTCCGCCCTGGATGTACGGCACGAGCGCGTCGATCTCGACCGACGGCCGCGGCAGCTCGGTGTCGATGAGCGCGAGCAGCTCGTCGATACCGGCACCGGTGCGCGCCGAGACGGCGATCGCGTGCTTCTCGATGCGCAGCAGTCGCTGGAGCACCAGCGGATCGGCCGCGTCGGCCTTGTTGATCACCACGATCTCGGGCACGTCCACCGCACCGACTTCGCGGATCACCTCGCGCACCGCGGCCAGCTGCTCCTCCGGCGCCGGGTGGGAGCCGTCCACCACGTGCAGGATCAGGTCGGACTCGCCGACCTCCTCCATGGTGGAGCGGAACGCCTCGACGAGGTGGTGCGGCAGATGCCGTACGAACCCGACGGTGTCGGCCAGGGTGTAGAGCCGGCCGCCCGGCGTCTCGGCCCGGCGTACGGTCGGGTCCAGGGTGGCGAACAGGGCGTTCTCCACCAGGACGCCCGCACCGGTGAGCCGGTTGAGCAGCGAGGACTTGCCCGCGTTGGTGTAGCCGGCGATGGCGACCGACGGCACCTTGTTGCGCTTGCGCTCCTGGCGCTTGATCTCGCGGCCCGTCTTCATCTCCGCGATCTCCCGGCGCATCTTCGCCATCTTCTCGCGGATCCGGCGCCGGTCCGTCTCGATCTTGGTCTCACCGGGGCCGCGGGTGGCCATGCCGCCACCGCCGCTGGAACCGCCGCCGCCCATCTGACGGGAGAGCGACTGACCCCAGCCGCGCAGTCGCGGCAGCATGTACTGCATCTGTGCCAGCGAGACCTGTGCCTTGCCCTCTCGGGACTTGGCGTGCTGGGCGAAGATGTCGAGGATCAGGGCGGTCCGGTCGACCACCTTGACCTTGACGACGTCTTCCAGGTGAATCAGCTGGCCGGGGCTGAGCTCACCGTCGCAGACGACGGTGTCGGCCCCGGATTCGAGGACGATGTCGCGCAGCTCCAGTGCCTTGCCCGAACCGATGTAGGTGGCCGGGTCGGGCTTGTCGCGGCGCTGGAAGACGGCGTCGAGCACCTGCGCGCCCGCCGTCTCCGCCAGTGCGGCCAGCTCCGCGAGGGAGTTCTCCGCGTCACGCACGGTCCCCGACGTCCAGACACCGACCAGCACCACACGCTCCAGGCGCAGCTGTCGGTACTCGACCTCGGTGACATCTTCGAGCTCGGTGGAGAGTCCGGCCACACGCCGCAGGGCGGCACGCTCGGAGCGGTCGAACTGCTCGCCGTCCCGCTCTCCGTCGATCTCGTGGCTCCAGGCGACGTCCTCTTCCATCAGGGCGTCGGCCCGAAGGCTCTCGGTGAGGCTTTCGGTGACATTCTCCGTAGCACTCTGCGCGTCCTGCGCGTCCTGGGGAAGGGAAGAAGAGGAGGTCATTGGATCCTTACGTCGATGGAAGTCCGTTACGTCAGTCACAACGCGTGACCCCTTCCGATGATTCCCGCTGTCGTGAATCCCCGGTCCGGCCGCCGCGGCGACCCGTCGATAGTGGCACGGCCGTACCTCGCCAGTCACCCCGGTTTATCGCTGTGCCGCAGGCGCCGCGCTGTGCCAGTCCGGGTGCCCCGGCATGGGCGGGGTCTTCTCCCCGTAGAGCCAGCCGTCGAGGAACGAGCTCAGGTCGCGGCCCGCGGTCCGGGAGGCCAGCCGGACAAAGTCCTCGGTGGTGGCATTGGAGTCCCGGTGCTTGCGCACCCAGCTCCGCTCCAGCCGGTCGAACGCGCTGGCGCCGATCTCCTGGCGCAGCGCGTAGAGGATCAGCGCGCTGCCGTCGTACACCACCGGCCGGAACAGGCTGATCTTCTGTCCGGGTTCCGGGGCGTCGGGGCGGGCCGGCGGGCCGCCGGCCGCGCGCCAGCCATCGGATTTGGTGTATGCCTCGCGCATCCGGCGCTCCAGCTGCTTGCCGGCGTGCTCCTCGGCGTAGCGGGCCTCGTACCAGGTGGCATGTCCTTCGTTGAGCCACAGGTCGGACCAGCTCTGCGGCGAGACGCTGTCGCCGAACCACTGGTGGGCGAGCTCGTGCACCATGATCGAGTCGAGGTACCACTCGGGATAGCCGGTTCCGGTGAACAGGGACCGTTCGAAGAGCGAGAGCGTCTGGGTCTCCAGCTCGAAGCCGGTGTCGTTGGCGGCGACGAGCAGTCCGTACGTCTCGAAGGGGTAGCGGCCGACCTGTCGTTCCATCCATTCCAGCTGGGCGGGGGTCCTGCTGAGCCGGGGTTCGAGGCGCTCGCGGTCGGCGGTGGGCACCACGTCGCGTACCGGCAGCCCGTGCGGGCCGGTCCGGTGCAGGACGGTGGAGCGCCCGATGGAGACCTGGGCCAGTTCGGTGGCCATGGGGTGTTCGGTCCGGTAGGTCCAGGTGGTGTCGGCGCCGTGCCGGGCCGTGCCGGCGGACAGTCCGTTGGCCACCACGGTGAGGTCCTTGGGCGCCGTGACCCGGAAGGTGAAGTACGCCTTGTCGGCGGGGTGGTCGTTGCTGGGGAAGACCCGGTGCGCGGCGTCGGCCTGATTGGCCATCGCCAGACCGTCGGCGGTGCGCAGCCAGCCGCCGCTGTCCTGGTCGCCGTTGGGGTCGCTGGTGTGATGGACGGTGATGCGCAGCGGCACCCCGGCGGGGAGCCGGCCCAGTGGCTCGATGACCAGGTCCTCGTCCGTGACGGCGAAGTCGGCGCGCAGACCGTTGACTTCGACGCTGCGGACAGTGCCCCGGGTGAAGTCGAGGTTGATCCGGTCGAGCGGCTCGGTGGTGCGCGCGTCGATCCTGGTGACGGCGTCCAGCGGCTTGCTGTTGTCGCCGTGGTAGGTCAGTCCGATGTCGTAGGCGCGGACGTCGTACCCGGGGTTGCCGAGATGGGGGAAGAGCGGATCCCCGATGCCGAGCGGCACGGGTGAGGGGAGGGTGGCTGCGACGAGGGTGGCTGATGCGGTGACCAGCAGAGCGGCCCGCAGACGGCGGGAGATGAACGGCATGAACTACCGCTACCAGCGACTTCCCGCCGAGCAGGCGCGGCGCGCGCCGCGCCACCCGAATGAGAGCGTACGGCGGACGGCAGCTGCCCGCCGGCGTCAGACGGTGGCGGCGGGGTGCCGGGTGCGGCTCACGTCGTACACCCCGGGCACGTCACGCATCGCGCGCATCAGGGCGGGCAGTCCGGCCGCGTCGGGGAGCTGCAGGGTGTAGGTGTGCCGGACACGCTGTTCGCTGGGCGGTTCGACGGTGGCGGCGATGATCGCCGCGTCCGCCGTCGCGATCGCCTCGGTGAGGTCGGCGAGCAGCCGGGGGCGCCCGAAGGACTCGGCGACCAGCGTGACCCGGCACTCGGTGGAGTCTTCCCAGCTCACAGCGACGGGCGACCTGCCGACCGACCGCATCCGGGCGACGGCGGGACATTCCAGCCGGTGGACGGTGACGGCGCCGCCGCGCACCACGAACCCGGTGACGGCATCGGGTGGTGCGGGGGTGCAGCAGCCCGCGAGCCGTACGGTGGCGTCCGGGCGGTCCACCACGGCGGTCGCACTACCGTCCTGGGCCATGGCGGCCCCGGCGCCGCTCGGCTCCTGCTGCTGCGGTCCGGGCCTGGAGTGCCCCTGCGCCGACTGCCCGGTCCCGGTCCGGCCGCCGTGCGGGCCCGGGCTGTCCTCGGGGTGGGTGTCCAGCCAGCCGCTGATGGCGATGCGGGCGGCGGGGGTCCTGGCGTGGTCGAGCCAGTCGGGCGAGGGGCCCGAGGCGGCGTCCTCGGCGAGCAGCAGCTGCACGGTGTCGCCGTCGCTGAGTACGGTGCCGAGGGTGGCCAGCCGGCCGTTGACCCGGGCGCCGATGCAGTTGTGCGCCCGGTCCCCGTACTGCGCGTAGGCGGCGTCGATGCAGCTGGCTCCGGCGGGCAGTCCGAGCGTGCCGCCGTCGGTCCGGAAGACCGTGATCTCCCGGTCCTGGGCCAGGTCGGCGCGGAGCGTGGTCCAGAAGGTGTCGGGGTCCGGGGCGGACTGCTGCCATTCGAGGAGACGGGAGAGCCAGCCGGGCCGGGTGGGGTCGGCGCGCTCGCCGTCCGCGGGTTCGGCCGTCTGGGGGCCGGTACCGCTGTCCGCCGCGTACGGACTGCCGAGGGCGATGACCCCGGCCTCGGCGACCTTGTGCATCCGGTGGGTACGGATGAGGACTTCGGCGACCGCCCCGTCCTCGCCCACGACGGCGGTGTGCAGCGACTGGTACAGGTTGAACTTGGGTGCGGCGATGAAGTCCTTGAACTCGGAGATCACCGGGGTGAAGCAGGTGTGCAGCTCCCCGAGCACGGCATAGCAGTCGGCGTCCTCGCCGACGAGCACCAGCAGCCGGCCGAAGTCGGTGCCGCGCAGCTCGCCGCGTTTGACGCCGACCCGGTGCACGGAGACGAAGTGGCGTGGCCTGATGAGGACTTCGGCGGGGATGCCGGCCTCCCGCAGCACCGTCGTGACGTTCTCCGCGATGGCGGCGAGCGGGTCCTGGCGGGCGGCGCCGGAGCCGTCCGGCCGTGCCGACGCGGCGGCGATCAGCGTGCGGGTCCGTTCGTACTCCTCGGGGTGGAGGATCGCGAAGACCAGGTCCTCCAGCTCGGTCTTGAGTGCCTGCACGCCGAGCCGTTCGGCCAGCGGGATCAGCACGTCACGGGTGACCCTGGCGATCCTGGCCTGTTTCTCGGGCCGCATCACGCCGAGGGTGCGCATGTTGTGCAGCCGGTCGGCGAGCTTGATCGACATGACCCGGACGTCGTTCCCGGTGGCGACCAGCATCTTGCGGAAGGTCTCCGGCTCGGCGGCCGCTCCGTAGTCGACCTTTTCGAGCTTGGTGACGCCGTCGACGAGATAGCAGACCTCGTCGCCGAACTGGTCCCGTACCTGATCGAGGGTCACATCGGTGTCCTCGACGGTGTCGTGGAGCAGCGACGCGGTGAGTGTCGTCGTCTCGGCGCCGAGCTGGGCGAGGATCAGCGTGACCGCGAGCGGGTGCGTGATGTACGGCTCGCCGCTCTTGCGCATCTGTCCGCGGTGCGAGGACTCCGCGAGCACGTAGGCCCGGCGCAGGATCGAGAGGTCCGCGTCCGGGTGGTGGGCCCGGTGGGCCTCGGCGACATGGCCGATGGCGTCGGGCAGCCGGTCGCGGGAGACGGGGCCGAGCAGCGCGACGCGGCCGAGCCGGCGCAGATCGATCCGGGGGCGGCCCCGTCTGCGGATGGGGGCATCTGGGCTGGTGGCCTCTGCACTCATGGGGCACCTCCGGCGGCATCGACCGGCGGTGGGAAGGTGCGGTCGCGCCTCCGGGCCGGTGCTTGATGCTACCGAGCCCACCACGTGGCGGAGTCCCGCTCTCGCCCAGCGTGAAACGGATCACCCATTCGAGCGAAGCTCCGGGGCCTCTCGTTTGGACCGGGCCGGGCTCGCGGGTCCGGATCCGGCCTGATCCGAGCGGAAGAACCTAGGCGTTGTCCGCTTCGAGCCAGTCGGTGTCGATCAGGCCCTCGGCCACGATCACGGCCGGTCCGGTCATCTCGATCTCGCCGTCCGGCCGCTCGGTGATCACGAGGGTGCCGCCGGGCAGATCCACCGTGTAGGTGACGGGGGTGCCGGTCTCCGAGGGGTCCGCGCCGTCCCTGCGGGCCGCTGCGACAGCCACGGCGCAGGCGCCCGTGCCGCAGGAGCGGGTCTCACCCGAGCCGCGTTCGTGGACCCGCATGGCGACATGGCGCGGTCCGCGGTCCACGACGAACTCGATGTTGACGCCCTCGGGGTAGACGGCCGCAGGGCTGTAGGGCGGCACCGCAAGCAGATCGCCGGCATGCGCCAGGTCCTCGACGAAGGCCACCGCGTGGGGGTTGCCCATGTTCACGTTGCGGGCGTCCCAGCTGCGGCCGCCGAGGCTGACCGTGACGCCCTTCCCGGGCAGGAGCGCGCGCCCCATGGAGACCGTGATCTCGCCGTCCTTGGCGATGTGCACCTTCTTCACGCCGCCCCGGGTCGCGACGGCGAGGTCGCCCTCCTCGACGTGCCCGGCGCGCTGGAGGTACCCGGCGAAGACCCGTACGCCGTTGCCGCACATCTCGGCGATCGAGCCGTCCGCGTTGCGGTAGTCCATGAACCACTCGGCCTCACCCGCCATGGCCCGCGCCTCGGGGTGCGCGGCGGACCGTACGGCGTGCAGCAGTCCGTCACCGCCGATACCGGCGCGGCGGTCGCAGAGCCGGGCCACGGCGGACGCGGGCAGGTCGATGGTGTTGTCCGGGTCGGGAACGATCACGAAGTCGTTCTCGGTGCCGTGACCCTTGAGGAAGGCGATCTGCGAGGTGCTCACAGGGCAACTGTACGAAACGGCGCCGGCAACCGGCGGCGCCAGGCGGTCCCGCGGACCCCGGCGCGAGGGCAGGGGGTCAGCGGAGCCGTGCCACGCGCCAGATGGCCAGCGCCACCAGCGCGCCCACGACGACGACGTACAGGGCGATCACCCGCCAGTCGGACCGCTCGCCCGAGCCCCGCTGCGGCAGCCCGGGCCAGGTGTATCCCACGCGGCGGGCGGCCATCATGCCCCAGCCCGCCGCGCAGCAGCTGATCAGCAGGCCCAGCATGGCCACGACCGCGCCGCCGTCGCCGAACTCGAAGGCCAGGGGGAAGGCGAACATCAGCGATCCCACCGCGGCGAGCATGACGATCGGTGCCAGCTGCCAGATCCGCAGCCGGCGCGCGGGACGCAGCTCGACCTCGACCTCGGGGGTCGCTTCGAGTTCGTCCGGCCCGTCGGGGCTCAGACTTCCTGTCCCGTGCAGCTCGTCCGGTGCGTCTTGTTCAGTGTCGCGAGGGCCGGCCTCCATCGCCACGCGCCCTCCCAACTCGGACTCCACTGGTCGATCGATGCTCGATGATGGCACGCTCCGGGTCACCGAAATGACGGGCAGGGCTTCCCGATGCCATCACGTGATCAGGCTGTAACCGCTCGTTCGATCAACGCCAGCGCCCGGCGCGGGAGTTCCCCCCGGTCCGCCGCGGCGCCGCTCAGCCAGTGGACCCGCGGGTCGCGGCGGAACCACGAGTCCTGCCGGCGCGCGAAGCGCTTGGTGGCGCGCACGGTCTCGACACGCGCCTCCTCCTCGGTGCATTCCCGGGCCAGCGCGGCCAGCACCTGCTGGTAGCCGAGCGCCCGGGACGCGGTCCGTCCTTCGCGCAGCCCCTGTGCCTCCAGGGCGCGGACCTCGTCCACGAGTCCGGCCGCCCACATCCGGTCGACCCTCAGAGCGATGCGTTCGTCGAGTTCGGGGCGGGCCACGTCGACGCCGATCTGGACGGTGTCGTACACCGCATCGTTACCGGGGAGATTGGCGGTGAAGGGCTTGCCGGTGATCTCGATGACCTCGAGGGCCCGGACGATACGGCGGCCGTTGCTCGGCAGGATGGCCCGGCCCGCCCCGGGGTCGGCGGCGGCGAGCCGCGCGTGCAGCGCTCCGGAGCCGCGCTCGGCCAGTTCCGCCTCCAGCCTGGCCCGTACGTCAGGGTCCGTGCCGGGAAACTCCAGGGCGTCGATGGTGCCCTTCACATAGAGCCCGGAGCCGCCGACCAGGACGGGGGTGCGGCCGGCGGCGAGCAGCCGGTCGATCTCGGCGCGGGCCAGCCGCTGGTACTCGGCGACGCTGGCGGTCTCGGTGACGTCCCAGATGTCCAGCAGGTGGTGCGGGACGGATTCGCGTTCGGCGAGCGTCAGCTTCGCGGTGCCGATGTCCATCCCGCGGTAGAGCTGCATGGAGTCGGCGTTGACCACTTCGCCGTCGAGCTGCTGAGCAAGGAATACCCCCAGATCGGACTTTCCGGCTGCAGTGGGACCGACGACGGTGATGACCCGCGGTGCGGGAGCTGAACTTCTCACCGCCACAGTCTCGCAAACCTCCGCGCCTCCTCCCGAACGAATGAGTTTGCCCGGTGACGCCGCAGGCACGCCGAACGGCGCGGATCTTCTCCCACGACAGTAGAATCCAAATTGCATATGGGTGTTTTTTCATGGTTTGGAGAAACGCCCGATCCGTAGTCCCCCAGCAGGGAAGGTGCCCGATGGGCTTCCTGGACAATTTGAAGGCCAAGCTGAGCCCCGCCAGGGAAAAGGTCGGCGAACTCGCGCATCAGCACGGGGACAAGATCGACCAGGGACTCGACAAGGCCGCACGGACGGTCGACCAAAAGACCAAGGGCAAGTACAGCGACAAGATCGAGTCCGGTACGAGGAAGGCCAAGGACGCGGTCGAGCGCCTGACCCACAAGGACGAGGGTGGTACGCCGCCCGCTTCCTGACCATGAACTGATCAAGTCCGGCGGACGGCCGTGGAGCGGCGACGCTGTACGGCCGCCGGCCGTATGTCCCGGGCGGCGGGGGCTCAGGACCAGGCGGCGACCAGGTAGCCCACGCCGTACGGAGCGTTCTCGTACAGCAGCCGCCCGGCCAGCCCCGCCCCCTGCGCCGCGCCCGCGAGGACCTGCCAGGGCGCCCGGCCGGCCGCCTTCAGCTCGTGCGCGAGTGACGCGTCCAGCGCGGTCAGCGCGCCGGTGTCCGCGGCGCCCAGCGCCCGGGCGGCCGCCGCGTCGAAGGCTTCGGCCCGATGGTCCAGATAGCCCGGGGCCTTGAGCGTGCGGCAGGCGCTGCCGTCGCCCATCACGAGCAGCGCGACCCGGTCCGCCCGGGCGGCCAGGTCCCGTCCTGCGCTCGTACAGCGGTCGGTCTCCAGCGGCTCCCCCACGCCCAGCCCCTCGACCGGCGCACCGTCCCATCCCGCGCGGGCCAGCAGCCACGCGCCGACGGAGAGGGACGGCGGGAGCGTGTCGTCCGCCACCGGTCCCCGGTCGCGCCCGAGCCGGACGCCCAGGTCGACGCCGAAGCCCTTGAAGGTGCCGGTGGCCCCCTCGGGGTGCGGGCCGCGCCCCGTCAGGTCCGCGGGCCCGACCACGATCAGCAGATCGGGACGCGCGGCCGCGAGCACACCGAGGGCCTCGGCGCAGGCGTCCCGCGCGGCATCGAGCTCGGGCGCGGCACCGGCGGCGACCTCGGGTACCAGCAGGGGCGGGCAGGGGCAGACAGCGGCGGCGGCAAGCATGGTGGGCAGCGTACTGCGTGCCCCCGGCACGCGGGCCGGCCGCCGTCGGGCTCCCGTTGTCAGTCGATGGCGCAGCCGGGCGCCGCCGCGGCCGGCAGCGGCGCCGGGACTCCGATGCCCGGCAGCCCCAGCATCACTCCGGCCGGCTTGGCGGCCTCGGCAGCGGTGCGCCTCTCCCAGGCGTCCCCGGCCCGGGTCCGCCGCACGGCCACCGGTGCTCCCTCTGCGAGGAGGTGGTGCGGGGCCGCGTAGGTGATCTCGACCGTCACCACGTCGCCCGGTCGCACGTCCTGGTCCGGCTTGGTGAAGTGGACCAGGCGGTTGTCGGGGGCGCGGCCGGAGAGGCGGTGGGTGGCGCCGTCCTTGCGGCCCTCGCCCTCCGCGACCATGATCTCCAGCGTCCGGCCGACCTGCTTCTTGTTCTCCTCCCAGGAGATCTCCTCCTGGAGGGCGGACAGACGCATGTACCGCTCCTGGACGACCTCCTTGGGGATCTGCCCCTCCATCTCGGCGGCGGGGGTCCCGGGACGCTTGGAGTACTGGAAGGTGAAGGCGTTGGCGAAGCGCGCCTCGCGGACCGCGTGCATGGTCTGCTCGAAGTCCTCCTCGGTCTCGCCGGGGAAGCCCACGATGATGTCGGTGGAGATGGCGGCGTCCGGCATCGCGGCGCGCACCTTCTCGATGATGCCGAGGAAACGCTCCTGCCGGTACGAGCGCCGCATCGCCCTGAGGATCGTGTCGGAGCCCGACTGCATCGGCATGTGGAGCTGCGGCATCACATTGGGCGTCTCGGCCATCGCCGCGATCACGTCGTCCGTGAAGTCACGGGGGTGCGGCGAGGTGAAGCGGACCCGCTCCAGCCCTTCGATCCTCCCGCAGGCGCGCAGCAGCTTGGAGAAGGCCTCGCGGTCGCCGATGTCGGAGCCGTAGGCGTTCACGTTCTGGCCGAGCAGGGTGATCTCCGAGACTCCCTCGGCGACCAGGGCCTCGATCTCGGCGAGGATGTCGCCGGTGCGGCGGTCCTTCTCCTTGCCGCGCAGGGCCGGGACGATGCAGAACGTGCAGGTGTTGTTGCAGCCGACGGAGATCGAGACCCACGCGGCGTAGGCGGACTCGCGTCGGGTGGGGAGCGTGGAGGGGAAGGCCTCCAGGGATTCGGCGATCTCGATCTGCGCCTCTTCCTGGATACGGGCACGCTCCAGCAGCACGGGCAGCTTGCCGATGTTGTGCGTGCCGAAGACGACGTCGACCCAGGGGGCCCGCTCGACGATGGTGTCGCGGTCCTTCTGCGCCAGGCAGCCGCCCACGGCGATCTGCATGCCCGGCCGCCTGGTCTTCATCGGAGCGAGCCGGCCGAGGTTGCCGTAGAGCTTGTTGTCGGCGTTCTCCCGCACCGCGCAGGTGTTGAAGACGACGACGTCCGCGTCGCCGTCGGAACCCTCGTCCGCACGGACGTAGCCCGCGCCCTCCAGCAGCCCCGACAACCGCTCGGAGTCATGGACGTTCATCTGGCACCCGTAGGTGCGGACTTCGTAGGTCTTGGGTCCCTCGACGCTCACTGCGGGGCTCCGGTCGCTGCTGCTGGTCATGCCCTCCAGGGTAGGTGGTCCCGGGAGGGGCCCCGGCGGGCGGCCGCGGTGATCACCGGCCGGTCCGTGGTGAGCGGGCGTCCTGCCCTGGTCATCGCCGCAGTCGGCTGGCAGGATCGCCGCCATGCTCCAGGCACTCTCCCGTATCGGCAGGCGACGCGTTCTTCAGGCGTGCGCCGCCGTCGCCGTCGTGCTCGGGCTGCTGCTGTGGTGGCTGCTGCCGCTCGGGCAGCCGGCACCGACCGGAACGCTGACCTTCAGCACCGGTGTGCGCAGCGGGGTCTACCAGCGCTACGGCGAGCGTCTCAAGGGGGACCTGGCCAGGGATCTGCCCAAGGTGTCGATACGGCTGCAGACCAGTGAGGGATCGCAGCAGAACATCGAACGGGTGGCGACCGGGAAGGCCGACTTCACCATCGCCACCACCGACGCCCTCGCCACCTATCTGCGCGGCGGCAAGCCCGGCGCCGACCGGCTGCGGGGCTGTGTGCGGCTGTACGACGACTACATCCAACTGGTCGTGCCCCGCGACTCGGAGATACGGAAGGTCTCGGATCTGCGCGGAAAGCGTGTCGGGGTGGGGCAGCGCGGTTCGGGCGTACGGCTGGTCGCCGACCGGCTGATGACGGCCGCGGGTCTCGATCCCACCGAGGACGTGGAACCGGTCTCCGCCGGTATCGACACCATGCCGAAGCAGCTGGAGGACGACCGGCTCGACGCCTTCTTCTGGTCCGGCGGGCTGCCCACGTCCGCCGTGCAGGAGTTGTCGGACCGGTTCGCGATACGGCTGGTGCCGCTGGAGGCTTCGCTGGTCAAGGAGCTCCAGGCGGCGGGCGGGTCCGCCCGCTACTACCGTTCGGCGATGATGCCCGCCGACGCCTACCGCAACGCGCACCAGGACCAGGCGGTGCCGACGGTCGCGGTCGCCAATGTGCTGGTGACCACGGACCGTTCGGACCCGGCGCTGACGGAGGCGTTCACCCGGACCGTGATCGACAGCCGGGACCGGATCGGGCGCGAGGTGCACGCCGCCCAGCTGGTGGATCTGCGTACGGCGATCTACACCGATCCGCTGCCGCTGCACGAGGGGGCCAGCCGCTACTACCGCTCGGTCAAGCCCTGACCGTTCTCCCCGGTCGCGTCGCGCTCAGCCCTGCGGGCCGTTGCGCGGTACCGAGACCGTCACCCGCAGCCCGTGCGGCTCGTGGGCCGCGTAGCCCAGGGAGCCGCCGCCGGCTGCCAGGAGCGCCTGCGAGATGGAGAGCCCGAGGCCGGAACCCCGGATGTTCTGATGCTGGGTGCTGCGCCAGAAGCGGTCGCCGATGCGTTCCATCTCCGCCGCCGTGAGACCCGGTCCGCGGTCGGCGACGACGACCGTGACGTCGTCGGGGCCGGAGGCGACCGTGACGACGACCTCCTCCTCGGCCGGGGTGAACTTCAGGGCGTTGTCGATGATCGCGTCCAGGGCGCTCGACAGTGCGATGGGGTCCGCCCAGGCGGTCACGGCGGACGGGCCGTCCGTCCTGAGCCGTACCCCCTTCTCCTCGGCGAGCGGCCGCCAGGACGCGACGCGCTCCGCGGTGAGCGCGCCGATGTCCGTGAGCCGGAGATCGGCCGCGGCGTGTTCGGCCAGCGCCAGGTCGAGCAGGTCGTCGAGGACCTGCGCGAGACGCTTGCCCTCCGTGCGCACGGAGGCGATCTCCTCGTTGTCCTCGGGGAGTTCCAGCGCGAGGAGCTCGATCCGCAGCAGCAGGGCGGCAAGGGGGTTGCGCAGCTGGTGCGAGGCGTCGGCGACGAAGGCACGCTGCTGCTCCAGCACGTCCTCGACGTTGTCGGCCATCTCGTTGAACGACCGGGCCAGGCGCCGCAGTTCCGGCGGCCCGCCGGAAGCCGCGACCCGGGACCTCATCCGCCCGCTGGCGATGTCGTGGGTGGCGGCGTCCAGGGTCCGTACGGGCAGCAGCACCCAGCCGGTGAGGCGGATCGCGGCGCCGACCGCGACCAGCATCGCGACCGCTTCGCCGGCCGCGATCAGCAGCCAGCCGCGCAGCGTGCGCGCGCGCATCTCCCCGGTGGGCGAGTCGAGCACGACGACGGCGACCACGTCGCCGTCCCGTACGACGGGTGAGGCGACGACGACCCTGCCGTCCTGCCACGGCCAGACCTGCGGCGGATCATGGCTGCGCCGGCCGAGCAGGGCCTCCTTGAACGCCTCGCGCCCCTCCCCCTCGATCGGGAGCTGCCAGGCGGCGGGCGCCTTCGCCATGGCGCTGTCGTCGCGGTAGAAGACACCGGCGCGGATGCCGTACACCGACGCGTAGGTGTCGAGTTCGCTGCGCAGGGTGCGCCGGCGCTCGTCGTAACCTGCCGCCCGCTCGGTGATGAACTGCGCGAGTGCGGCGAAGCGCGCCGTGTCGTCGATGCGGTCGATGACGACGCGTTGCTGCTGGGCCGCCGCCACGCTGACGGCCAGCGGGAAGCCGAGGGCGAGCAGCACGCCCGCCATGAGAATGATGAGCAGGGGAAGCAGCCGGGTGCGCACCTGGGACGTACGCCTCTACGCGGACGGGGCGACGAGCCGGTAGCCGACCCCGCGCACCGTCTCGATCAGTGCGGGCAGCCGCAGCTTGGAGCGCAGGGAGGCGACGTGGACTTCGAGCGTGCGGCCCGTGCCCTCCCAGCTGGTACGCCACACCTCGCTGATGATCTGCTCCCGGCGGAACACCACTCCGGGGCGCTGGGCGAGCAGCGCGAGCAGATCGAACTCCTTGCGGGTGAGCTGGACTTCCGCCCCGTCGACGCTGACCCGGCGGGTCGGCAGCTCGATGTGGACGTGCCCGAGGCGCAGTGCGGCGACGGGCGTGGGCACGGTGTCCTCGCCGGTCGTCTTGCGCCGGCTGACGGCGTGGATACGGGCGAGGAGTTCGCCGGTGTCGTACGGCTTGACCACGTAGTCGTCGGCGCCGAGGTTGAGGCCGTGGATGCGCGACCGGACGTCGGCGCGCGCGGTCACCATGATCACCGGGGTGGAGGTGCGCTTGCGGATCTTCCCGCACACCTCGTAGCCGTCCTGGTCGGGCAGGCCGAGGTCGAGGAGCACGACACCGAAGGGCTCCGTGTCCGCGGGCAGCAGCGCCTGCAGTGCCTCCTCGCCGCTGCGCGCGTGCACGACCCGGAAGCCGTGCCGGGCCAGGATGGCGGAGAGGGCGGCCGCGACGTGGTTGTCGTCCTCGACGAGCAGCAGTCTCATGGCCTCCCTCTCCGGTTCCCCGATGGTTTCGATCGTGCGGTGCCGGTACGCGTCGGCAGAAGTTTCGGTGCGGTCTCTCGTACGCTCCCCGTCACTTCCCCGTACCGAGGCGTTTCACGTCATGGCGTACCAGGGCATCCACTCCGATGAGAGGCAGGTCAGTCAAGGCCCGCCCGCCGCATCCGGCCATCTGTTATCCACCCGGTACGCCGCAGGCGTCACACCCCGCACCCCCTTCACACGGAGTGTCCGGTTGCCGCCGGATCGTTATCCTCAATTTCCGCTCAGATGTAATGACGCTGGTAGCACCCCGTCACTAGGGTCCTTCCCAACCGAGGAGGACGGAGCAAGAAGCCGATGAGCGGAGTTTCAGTGACCAAGGGCGCCGAGGACGCCGCGCCCGCGGCGAACGACCTTGTCGTACTGAGCAACGTCAACAAGCACTTCGGCGCGCTGCATGTGCTCCAGGACATCGACCTGACCATCGCCCGTGGCGAGGTCGTGGTCGTCATCGGGCCCTCCGGGTCCGGGAAGTCCACGCTGTGCCGCACGATCAACCGCTTGGAGACGATCGACTCGGGCGCCATCTCGATCGACGGCAAGCCGCTGCCCGAAGAGGGCAGGGAGCTGGCCAGGCTGCGCGCCGACGTCGGCATGGTCTTCCAGTCGTTCAATCTCTTCGCGCACAAGACGGTGCTCGAGAACGTGATGCTGGGCCAGATCAAGGTCCGCAGGACGGACAAGAAGTCCGCCGAGGACAAGGCCCGTTCGCTGCTCGACCGGGTGGGTGTGGCGACGCAGGCCGACAAGTACCCCGCCCAGCTCTCCGGCGGTCAGCAGCAACGCGTGGCCATCGCACGGGCGTTGGCGATGGACCCGAAGGTGATCCTCTTCGACGAGCCGACATCGGCACTCGACCCGGAGATGATCAACGAGGTGCTGGAGGTCATGCAGCAGCTCGCCCGGGACGGCATGACGATGGTCGTCGTCACCCATGAGATGGGCTTCGCGCGCTCGGCCGCGAACCGGGTCGTCTTCATGGCCGACGGAAAGATCGTCGAAGAGGCCACGCCCGACCAGTTCTTCAGCAACCCGCGCAGTGACCGGGCCAAGGACTTCCTGTCGAAGATCCTTCACCACTGATTGATCCTGCACCGCCGGGCCCCGGACCGGCTGATCACTCACATCGCGTCAACTCTAGGGAAAACCACCATGCAGCTTCGTAAGGTCACCGCCGCCTCGGCCGCCGTGCTCGCCCTCGCCATCACCGCCACCGCCTGTGGTTCCGACAAGGAGGACGGCGGCTCGGGCGACGGCAAGAAGATCACGATCGGCATCAAGATCGACCAGCCGGGCATCGGCCTGAAGACCCCGGACGGCAAGTACACCGGCTTCGACGTCGATGTCGCCACGTACGTGGCCAAGGAACTCGGCTACGACGCCAAGGACATCGTCTTCAAGGAGACCAAGAGCGCCGACCGCGAGACCGCGATCGAGCGCGGTGACGTCAAGTTCATCGCCGCCTCCTACTCGATCAACGACGAGCGCCTGCAGAAGGTCGACTTCGCCGGTCCTTACCTGCTGGCCCACCAGGACATCCTCGTCCGCGCCGACGACAACTCGATCAAGTCCCCGGCCGACCTGAACAACAAGAAGCTGTGTTCGGTCGCCGGCTCGACCTCGGCCAAGAACGTCAAGGACAAGCTCGCGCCGAAGGCGCAGCTCCAGACGTACGGCGGCTACTCGGAGTGCCTGACCGGCCTGGAGAACAAGGCCATCGACGCGCTGACCACCGATGACAGCATCCTGGCGGGCTACGCCTCGCAGGCGAGCTTCCAGGGCAAGTTCAAGCTGGCCGGTTTCAAGATGACCAACGAGAACTACGGCATCGGCCTGAAGAAGGGCGACGCCGACCTCAAGAAGAAGGTCGACGCCGCGCTCACCAAGATGGTCTCGGACGGTTCCTGGGACAAGGCCGTGAAGGACAACTTCGGCCCGGCGAACTACAAGAACGAGCCCGCCCCGAAGATCGGCAACATCGTCAAGTGAAGCAGGGCTGACCGGGCGCGCCGTCCGTGAACGGCGGCGCGCCGTGCCCTCCTACACGCGGAAGCGCGGGAGATCGTGTTCGACTTTCTTGAAGGTTACGACCTGCTGGGGGCCTTCTGGGTGACGGTGCAGCTCACCGTCTACTCCGCCCTCGGCTCCCTCATATGGGGAACGCTGCTGGCCGGCATGAAGGTCAGCCCGGTCCCCCTGATGCGCGGCTTCGCCACGGCGTACGTGAACGTGGTCCGGAACATTCCTCTGACCGTGATCATCGTCTTCTCGTCGCTGGGTCTGAACCAGACGCTGAACATCTCGCTCGGCGCCGATGTCATCGACGACATCAACTTCAGGCTGGCCGTTCTCGCCCTGGTCGCCTACACGGCCGCCTTCGTCTGCGAGGCGCTGCGCTCCGGCATCAACACGGTGCCGGTCGGCCAGGCCGAGGCGGCGCGGGCACTCGGGCTGAGCTTCACGCAGGTACTGCGGCTGATCATCCTTCCTCAGGCGTTCCGTGCGGTGGTCAACCCGTTGTCCAACGTGCTGATCGCGCTGACGAAGAACACGACGGTCGCCTCCGCGATCGGCGTCGTCGAGGCCTCCTACCTGATGAAGGGCATGATCGAGGCCGAGGCCCAGCTGATCCTGATCGCGCTGGTCTTCGCGTTCGGCTTCGTCGTCCTGACCCTCCCGACCGGCCTGATCCTCGGCTGGGTGAGCAAGAAGGTGGCGGTGAAGCGATGAGTTCCGTCCTCTACGACGCCCAGGGCCCCCGCGCCAAGCAGCGCAACATCCTCTACACGGTGCTGTTCGTGCTGTGCGCCGCGGCCGTGGTGTGGTGGGTGTACGACGGCCTGGCCGAGAAGCACCAGCTCGACTGGATCAAGTGGAAGCCCTTCTTCACCAGTTCCCAGCCGTGGGAGACGTACATCTGGCCGGGCTTCCAGAACACGCTCAAGGCAGCGTTCTTCGCCCTGATCATCGCGCTGCCGCTGGGCGCCCTGTTCGGTATCGGCAGGCTCTCGGACCACCGCTGGGTGCGGATGCCGGCCGGTTTCGTCGTGGAGCTCTTCCGTGCCGTCCCGGTGCTGATCCTGATGATCACCGCCAACGCGGTGTACGCGGAGTACACCACCATCGACACCGATGTGCGTCCGCTGTACGCCGTGGTGACCGGACTGGTGCTGTACAACTTCTCGGTCCTCGCCGAGATCGTTCGGGCCGGGATCGAGACCCTGCCGAAGGGCCAGGCGGAGGCGGCCAAGGCGCTCGGCATGCGCAAGAGCCAGATCATGCTGTCCGTGCTGCTGCCGCAGGCGGTGACGGCCATGCTGCCGGCGATCGTCAGCCAGCTCGTCGTCATCGTGAAGGACACCGCGCTCGGCGGCGCCATGATGACCTTCCCCGAGCTGCTGGCCTCGGTCCGCCCGATGAGCGCGAACTACGGCGCCAACACCATCGCGTGCTTCACCATCGTGGCCGTGATCTTCGTCGCGCTGAACTTCGCGCTCACCTCCTTCGCGAGCCGGCTGGAGCGGTGGCTCCGGCGCAACAAGAAGGCGAAGGGCACCACGCCCGGGGGCGCACCGGAGACCATCGGTACGCCGTCGCTCGTCGTCGACGACGGACGCGCCTGACGGCTCGTCGCACGGAGTTCCCGAGGGGCGGTGGCAGATGAGCCACCGCCCCTCGCCGCCTTCCGGTGTCGCTTGACGCAAGCACCGGCAGTAGGTTGCATACGTTCTGTGATCGCGCCCCCCGCCCCCGCCGCCACACCTCCTCCGCCGCCTACCCCCGTTCCGCGCCGCGTGCCCGTTCCGTCCGCGTCCCCGGCACCGTTCGCGTCCTCGGCCTCGTTCGCACGGATTCGAGGAGCCGCCCCGTGGACCCGGTGATCGTCGTCGGCGCCGGGCCCGTCGGTCTGGCGCTGTCGCTCGCCCTGGCCGCGCAAGGCGTTCCCTCCGTCCTGCTCGACGAGGACCCGGGCAAGGACGAGACACGCCCGGCCCGCACCGTGGTGCTGCGCGAGGACACTGCGGCGATGGTGGAGCGGCTGGGGTGCAAGGCGCTCCGGCACGAGGGGATGCGGTGGTCCGGGTGGCGGTCGATGCGGCGCAGGCAACTGGTGCGTGAGCTGCCGCTCGGCGAGGACTCGCCCGAGGGCGATCCGTCGTCGGCCCCCGTCCATCTGCCGCAGCACGTCCTGGCGCGCGGCCTGCGGGACGCGGTGGCCGCGCAGGAGCTGGTGCGGGTGGCCCCGTACAGCCGGATCGATACGCTGGAGCAGGACTCCACCGGCGTCACCGTGCACACCAGGGAGCCGAACGCGACCTGGTGGAGGGGGAGTTATCTGGTGGGCTGCGACGGTGCCAGGTCCACCGTGCGCAAGCTGCTCGACATCCGGTTCCCCGGCCGTACGGCGGTGGAGCGGCATGCCGTCGCGGCGCTGCGGACCGAGCTTCCCTGGCCCGGGCAGGCCGTGCTGCACCGGCTGCCGCCGTGGCGCACCGGCGGCGCCGAGGTGACGGCGCGTCCGCTGCCGGACGGCGTCTGGCGGCTGGACTGGCTGCTGCCACCGCGCGGCGAACTGGTCACCCCGGACGCCCTGATCACCCGGGTCCGGGACACCCTGGCGGGCTGGTGCGGCGAGACACCGCCGTACGAGCTGCTGGACACGGGCGTGTACACGCTGCACCACCGGCTCGCCCTGCGCTGGCGGGTCGACCGGGCCTTCCTGGCCGGGGACGCCGCGCATCTGCTGGGCGCGCTGGGCACCCAGGGCCTCGACGAGGGGCTGCGGGACGCCGAGAACCTGGCCTGGAAGCTGGCCCAGGACTGGCACCACGGCGCCTCCGACGTGCTGCTCGACAGCTACCAGGCCGAGCGCCGGGCCGCGGTCGCCTCGCGGCTTCGCGCCGCGGACCAGTCGCTGCCGATACTGCGTGGCGGCAAGGGGCTGCGGACCCTGGTCCCGGGGAGCGCACGGGGGCACGATTCGCTGCTCACCGACGGACATCTGGGCTGTGGCCCCCTCGGTGCGCCCCCTTCGTACTCGCATTCGCCCCTTGCGCCCCCACGCGCCGAGGCGCACACATCTGTGGGTACGCCCCCCGGTGCGCCGGTGACCGATGTGCGGGTGACGGCGCCCGACGGCACGACCGCGCGGCTCCGGGAGCGGCTGGGGCAGGGGAATCTGCTGGTGGTCCTGGTGGCGCCCGGAACAGGGGTGTGGGACCGGCGTCACTGGATGACCGCCGGTGTCATGCCCCGCCTCGCCGCGGCCGTCGACGCGCTGCCGGTGAAGGGGGAGCTGCTGGTGACCGAGAGCTACCCGGGGGCGTCGGCCCACACCGTGCTGCTCGTCAGACCGGACGGGCACCTCGTGACGTCGTTCGGCGGGGTACGGCCCCGGGAGCTCTTCGCGGCGGCGGACGCGGTACGGGGCGGAGCGGTGCACACCGCCGTACGTTCCGACCGGACTGCGGGCATCAATTGACCGCTGCGGACGCACATGGTGTACTCCGAACCGTGACCGACACCGATGTGCGCCTGTGGCGGAGGGTCCATATGGACCTCGTCCGCTATGCGGGCTGCGTGTGTCGGCCGTCCTGCTGAATCGCCTTCCCCTGCCCCGCCGTGCGCGCTGTCGCACGGGCGGGCATCCGCGCGAACCCTCAGGACGGTCTCCGTGTCCACCCCTGCCTCACTCCCCGTACCCACGCCTGCGCCCGAGTCCGGGCCCGCCTCCGCGAACACATCCCCCTCCGCCGGTGGTGCCGGTCCCACGGCTGCGGAACTGCTCGATTTCGTCCGCCGTGTCGCCGCCGACGCCGAGATCGTCGCCTCGCTCCCCCTCGATCCCGACGGCCGCACCTGGATCCAGCTCCAAGGCCCCGGCGGCAGCGAGGCCTGGCTGATCGGCTGGCCTCCGGGGACCGGCACCGGCTGGCACGACCACGCCGACTCGATCGGAGCCTTCACCACCGCGGCCGGCGCACTCAAGGAGCTGTCGCTGGCCGCCCGGCTGCCCACCGACGGCTGGAAGACCCTCGAACTCACCGAAGGAATCGACCGGTCCCGGGAGTTGGCCACCGGCCAGGGCCGGGCGTTCGGCCGCCACCATGTCCACGAGGTACTGAACGAGTCCGCCACGGAGCACGCCGTCTCCGTCCACGCGTACTATCCGCCCCTGCCGCGGATCCGGCGCTACAGCCGCACCGGCGACCTGCTCCGCCTCGAACAGGTCGAGCGGCCGGAGGACTGGCAGTGAGTGCCGTCGGCCCGGGCGGTACGGAGCCGGTCGGGATCGACGAGCTGCTGGAGCGGGTCCGGGCGGGGTACGTCAGGGTCGGCCCGCGGGAGGCGGCGGCCGCCGCCGCAGACGGTGCGCTGCTCGTGGACATCCGTTACGCGGAGCTGCGGGAGCGGGACGGGCTGATTCCGGGGGCGCTGGTCGTCGAGCGCAACGAGCTGGAGTGGCGGCTCGACCCGTGGGGAAGCCACCGGGTCCCGCAGGCCGTGAGCCACGATCTGCGGATCGTGGTGGTCTGCAACGAGGGTTACGCGTCGAGCCTTGCGGTCGCGTCCCTGCGGCAGTTGGGGCTGGACCGGGCGACGGACCTGATCGGCGGGTTCCAGGCATGGCGTGCCGCGGGGCTGCCGGTCGAGGTGTGAGCGGACGGGCCCGGTGTGCCGGGGACGGCCCGGTTCCGGGGTCCTGTCGAAGGGCCCCAAAACCGGTTTCCGTCAAAGGAGGTCACTGCCTGGACGTGGCCGCGTCCACCGGCCGGATCCTGAGCGCGAGCCTGCCGGGCAGCGCGGTGGCGGCCAGTGCGAGCAGCCCGGCGGCGCCCACCACCGTCGCGTACACCAGTGGCACAACGGTGGGTGCCGCGCTGCCGGTCATGCCGATACTGAAGGCGGTCAGCACGGACAGCGCGATTCCGCTGCCGAGGGCCGCGGCGATCAGCAGCACCGACAGGGCCTCGACGCGGAGCATCCTCATGACCTGCCGCCGGGTCGCACCGGCCAGCCTGAGCATGGCGAACTCCCGGAAGCGCTCGGACACGGACATGGCGAGGGTGTTGACGACCGCGATGGCGGTGAAGGCCAGGATCAGGCCCATGGCGAGGTAATTGACCGCCGCGTTCTCCTGCTGCCGGTCCGCCTGGAGCCGGTCGGCGGTCTCGGGTGACATGACGGAGACGCCGGGGAACTGCTCGACCGCGGCGGTGAGTACGTCACGGCTGCCGGACCCGGCGACCAGGACGGTGGCGGCGAGCGGGTTGTCCATGTGGCGGGCCAGCAGGTCGTGGGGCAGCGTCAGGTCGCCGAAGCCCAGCCCGCGACGGTAGACGGCGGCGACGGTGAGAGTCGCGGGGGTGCCGTCGCCGAGGTGGAGCTTCAGCACACTGCCGGGGCGCAGGCCGAGCCGGTCGGCGGCGAGTTCACTGATCGCGGCGGTGTCGCGGCCGCGGGAGAAGGCGGTGAGCGATCCGCTCGTGACGTCCGGGTCCCAGGTGCGGGCGAGACCGGCCTGGGTGACGCCCTGGGCCTGGTACTTGTCGAGGCCGACGCGCACGGTGGTCCGCACGACCTCCGTGGCCGCCGTGACACCCGGAGCCCCGCGGACCGCCCCGGCGGCCTCGGACGGGACGCCCGGTCCCTGCGCGGCCAGGACCCAGCTGGCACGGACGCCGTCGCGGGCCTGGGCGCGGGCGGCGTCCCCGAGGGTCGGCTGGACGAAGAGGACCGTGCAGGTCATCCCGATGAGCAGGGTGAGGGGGGTGACGACGGAAGCCATCCGGGCGGAGTTCCCGCGGATGTTCGCGGTGGCCAGAGGTCCCCCCGGACCCGCCGGTCGCAGCACCCCCGCGAGCAGCACGGACGCGAACCTCACCAGGTACGGCCCCAGCAGTGACACGGCCGTGGCCGATACGACGACGGCGAGGAACGTGACCGGCGTCGCGGCGGCCTCGGTGCGCAGCACGCTCAGCACGCCGACGAGAGCGGCTCCGCCCGCGAGCAGCACCAGACCCGCCACGGTCCGGCCCCGGGCCGGGCCGCGCTCCACGGCGGACTCGGCCATGGCCTCGGCGGGCCTGATGCGGGCGATACGGCGGCCGGAGATCCTGGCCGCCGCCCAGGCACCGGCCAGGGTGACGGCGAGCGCCGCGCAGGCCGGGAAGATGCCCGCGGTGCGTTCCAGAGTGACCGGAATCGCACCCATGTCGATGAATCGACCGTGCAGCCAGCCGGCGAGGGGCAGTCCGGCGAGCGCGCCGAGAACACCGGCCACGGCTCCGACGGCCAGGGCCTCACGGCCGAGGAGACGGCGGATCTGGCGCGGGGTGGCGGCGATGGCGCGGAGCAGGGCCAGTTCGCGGTGGCGCTGCTGGATGGAGAGGGCGAAGGTGCCGACCACGACGAGGATCGCGACCAGGAGGGACGTGCCGCCCATGGCGCCTCCCATGGAGACCAGCTTGATCCGGGCGCCCGCGGCGTCCAGGAACTCGACGGGGCCCCGGGCCTCGCCGGTGGCGACCCGGGCGGAGGTGCCCTTGAGCGCCTGCTCGACCCGGTGCTTCAGCTGCGTGAGGTCGGTGCCGGGCGCGGGTGTCACGCCGAGAGCGGCGATCCGGCCGGGGCGGGCGGCGAGGCGCTCCGCCTCGGCGGAGGAGAAGAAGAGCGAGGTCTGCTGCCGGAGGTCGCTCCGCCCGGCGGGGGCCGCGATGCCGCTGATGCGGTACGGGCGGGGAGCGCTGGTCGACTGCACGACGAGCCGGTCCCCGGGCTTCAGGCCGTTCTCTTCGGCGAGGGCCCGGTCGATCACCACGTCGGCACCGGCAGTGGGGGCCCGGCCCGAGACGAGACGGAAGGGAGTGAGCGGGGCGGAGGCCCAGGAGTGGCCGTACGAGGGACGGGAGACGGGCCGGTCCACGGGCCGGGCCAGGAAGGTCAGTTCGGGTACGACCTCGCCCACGCCTTCCAGGTCAGCGACCCGGCCGGCGACGGTGGCGGGGAGCCAGGCACGCTCGGCGACCGGCTTCGCCTTGTGCTTGACCTTGGTCTTTCCCTTGCCCTTGTGCTTGACCGTGGTGCGGTGGACGTTCTGGTCGGCCGAGACCACGAGCGGCGCGGAGGCATAGCGCTCGGTGGCGATCCTTCCGCGCAGGCCGGTCTCCAGCAGCGTGCCGCAGGCGGTGATCAGGGCGGCGGCGCACAGGAGAGCCAGGAAGGCGCCGAGGAACCCGCCCTTGCGGTCCCGGATCGTCTGTAAGGCATAGCGCAGCATCATCGTGCGTCCGTCTCTCTTCTGTGGTCGCGCTTCGGCATCGCGGTCGGGGGCGGCGGCGGAGCCCCGGGCGGGGCCGGGTGTGCGGCTTGCTCCGTCATGCGTCACACAGTGCTCTGTGCATGGGTGCCCGCGCACTGGAGCGTGCCTGTGTGTTCGGTCGGGGGGCTGCCCCCCGTATGCCGCCGGCCGTTCCCCCGAATCCGCCCCGACACACCCGAACGCCACGCTCCGGTGGAGCTATCCCCGTGGCCGGCGGACATTCACCTCAACGCCAAGGACCGATGTGACGGAGGCCTCTCCCCCATGCCGACCCCCACCCTCACCCCCGATCAGCTGGATGCCCAGGCCGCTCGTCTCCATGACACCGAGGCGTGGCAGCGGATCATCACCGGCTGGGAGGCAACGGCCCCCGACCCCGTACGGCAGTCCTCCCTCTCCCCGGTAGTGCCGTCCTCCCCCGGCGTCGCGGAGCCACTGCCCGAGCGTCGGCCTGCCGACTGGCGCGATCTGCTGTCCGTGCCGGTCGACCAGCTCATCGCCGACTCCGTCCGCGCCCTGCCCGCGGCCGCGCCGCGCGAACGGCCGCTTCCCGGGCGTCTGGGCGCGGTCCTCCCGGACCGGCTCCACTCCTGGCGCCGCATCGGCCAGCCCGAGGTGCGGCCCTCCACACATCTCGCCCACGCGCGGCGGATCCTGACCGAATGGGGCTGGCAGAACACCCCGTACCGGCTTCGCAACGCCCGCGGCGCACGGTGCATCTGCGGCGCCCTCCTCACCGCACACCGGCTGGGCTACGGCTCCCTCGCCACCGTGGACCGGGCCGGCGCCTGGCTCCTCGCCGAGCTCCGCTCCCGGGGCTGGACCGGGCTGATCGGGCCCTGGAACCGCTGCCCCGGCCGCACCGCCGCGGATGCGCTCGCCCTGATCGACGCCACCATCATCCGCGCCGCCCGCGCCGGGCAGTGATCACCGCCTCCCCCGCGGCCCGCCCGCCCCCCGGCGGACGTACCCGAGGCGCTGCCCCGCCACACGGCCCTCCCCCCGGCCCCTGCGCACTTCGCGACCCTGTGGCTGTCCTCCCCGGCGACCGGCGCTCCCCGGGATCCCCCGCATGCCCCCACCGGTACGACCCCGATCAGAAGGGCTCGTCCAGTCCTTCCGTGTCCTCGCCCTCTTCCTCCAGCGCCTGTCGCACGACGCGCAGGGCCATGCCCTCCCCGTACCCCTTGCGCGCGAGCATGCCCGCGAGGCGGCGCAGCCGCTTGTCCCGGTCCAGGCCGCGAGTGGAGCGCAGCTTGCGTGTGACCAGCTCGCGGGCGGTCGTCTCCTCCTGCTCGGAGTCCAGCTGCCCGACGGCCTCGTCGATCACCGCGGAGTCCACGCCCTTGGTGCGCAGCTCACGGACAAGAGCGCGGCGGGCCAGTCCGCGTCCGTGATGGCGGGACTCCACCCAGGCGTCCGCGAACGCCGCATCGTCGATCAATCCGACGTCCTCGAAGCGCGAGAGCACTTCCTCGGCCGCCTCGTCCGGGATCTCCCGTTTGCGCAGGGCGTCCGCGAGTTGCTTCCTGGTCCGCGGGGTCCCGGTGAGCAGCCGCAGGCAGATATTGCGCGCCTGCTCGACCGGGTCTCGCGGTTCCCCCTTCTCGGCCCTCGACGAGAAGGAGGAACCGCTGCTCCTGGTACGGGAGCGGGCACGGCGGCCCGCCCCCTCGCCGAATCCGGCGCCCGAGCCCTGGCCGCGACCGGTCTCCGGCTCGTACGCATCCTCGGACTCGGCCATGTGCCCGGCGGCGAATTCATGGCCGGGACCGGTGTGATGGTCAGTGGCGCTGACCGGCCACTCCGTACGACGCGTCACGGCCTAGCTCTTGGCCGCCGCGGTCTTGGCCGGCTTGGCCTTGCCGGCCGGAGCGGCCGCCGGCTTCGCGCTGTCGGCCGGAGCCGCGCCACCCGCTGCCGCGTCCGCCCCGGACTCGGCAGCACTGTCCTCGGGCCGGACGCCGATGCCCAGCTTCTCCAGGATCTTCTTCTCGATCTCGTTGGCGAGATCGGGATTGTCCTTGAGGAAGTTGCGGGCGTTCTCCTTGCCCTGGCCGAGCTGGTCGCCCTCGTACGTGTACCAGGCGCCCGCCTTGCGGACGAAGCCGTGCTCCACGCCCATGTCGATCAGGCCGCCCTCGCGGCTGATGCCCTGGCCGTAGAGGATGTCGAACTCGGCCTGCTTGAAGGGCGGCGCGACCTTGTTCTTGACGACCTTGACGCGCGTGCGGTTGCCGACGGCGTCGGTGCCGTCCTTCAGCGTCTCGATCCGGCGGATGTCGAGGCGCACCGAGGCGTAGAACTTGAGCGCCCGGCCACCGGTCGTGGTCTCCGGCGAGCCGAACATCACACCGATCTTCTCGCGGAGCTGGTTGATGAAGATCGCGGTGGTCTTGGACTGGTTGAGCGCGCTGGTGATCTTGCGGAGCGCCTGGCTCATCAGACGGGCCTGCAGACCCACGTGCGAGTCGCCCATCTCGCCCTCGATCTCCGCACGCGGCACGAGCGCCGCGACGGAGTCGATGACGATCAGGTCGAGGGCACCGGAGCGGACCAGCATGTCCACGATCTCAAGGGCCTGCTCGCCGTTGTCCGGCTGGGACAGGATGAGGCTGTCGATGTCGACGCCGAGCTTCTTCGCGTACTCGGGGTCGAGGGCGTGCTCCGCGTCGATGAAGGCGACCGAGCCGCCGAGCCTCTGCGCGTTCGCCACGGCGTGGAGCGTCAGCGTCGTCTTACCGGAGGACTCCGGTCCGTACACCTCCACCACACGGCCGCGCGGCAGGCCGCCGACTCCGAGGGCCACGTCGAGGGCGGTCGACCCGGTGGGGATCACTTCGATGGGCTCGTTCGGCCGCTCACCGAGGCGCATCACCGCGCCCTTGCCGAATTGCCGTTCAATCTGTGCGAGTGCGGCGTCCAGCGCCTTCTCGCGGTCGGTTCCTGCCATGGGTTCCACCCGATTTGCTTGAGTCGATCGCTTCACGTCAAAGACGCTAACCCCTGCCACTGACAATGGGCCTCGACGTCCTCCCGGCCTGTGGACAACTCCACGGTCGGGCCCGGGAAAACCCGGCCGGAATCCCATGAGAATGGATGTTCGATTTTGGTGTCAAGCGCACCACGCCGGGCCCTCCCGCACCCCGAGAACGGCCGCGCTGAGCCGTCGAACCTCGAGCGGCATGGACCACCGAAGATCACGGACGTCGCGCCAGGAAGACGAATTCCCTCCCCGGGCGGTCCGGCGCATCCCGAACGTCGTCCACCACGTATCCGTGCGCGTCCAGGTCCCGCTCGACTTCCTCCCGCTCACGGAAGCGCAGCGTCGAATCGGACGTCAGCACCTGTCCGTCCAGCGCGAACCTGCAGGTCCAGCGGAAAGTCACCAGAGGCCGGCTCACCTCGATCAGCTGAACCCAGCTCTCGACGGGGCCGGGCCCCGGGATCTCGGTCAGGCGGTAGGAGTTCTCGCGGGTCCACTCCTCCCAGGCGCATCCGGCCGGATCGCGCGTCTCGAAGACCAGACGCCCGCCCGGCCGCAGCGCTTCGCGGGCTCCCCGCAGTGTCTTGTGCCATGTCCGCGGATCAGCGATGGCCTGGGCGACGTTCCCTGTCATCGTCGCGAGGTCGACCTGCAGCGGTGGGAGGTCTGTCGCGTCGCCGCAGATCCAGCGCACTCGCCCACTGCCCGGCTTGGCCCGAGCGATGTCGACGGACGCCCGGGCGGGATCCACGCCGACGACCTCGGTCCCACGGCCGGCCAGGAGAAGCGCGAACACTCCTGTGCCGCAACCGATGTCCAGTACTCGTTGTGCCTCGAACTCTTCTGCCATCCGCAGGTAGGCATCGAGGTCGCTGCGGTCGGGGTCGAGCGGATCGTAGAGGGCGGCGAGTCGTGGATGCGCGAAACAGTCGTCAGCCATGCTGCCGAACGTATGCAGAGCCGGGCCCGAAGGCTACCGGGTCTCGCCGGGGTTCTCCTGCGGCACCGGCCCTCCGTACCGGTCGAGCTTCCCTGCGTTCTTCGACGGCAGAGATCGATCCTCGTTGTCACAGGACCATGGCGGCCCCGGCCGACAATGGCGGCTCTGGTCGCCGGGGCGACACGGGCCCCGAGCAGCCCCGGGCAGCCCTGCCGACGGCGCGGTCAGGCGCGCCCCGGCTCCTCCCGCTCCCCGACGCCGCCCGCTCCGTCGCCGGAGGTCCGCCAGGCGCTGCGCAGCCGTGTGAGCACCGGCTCGCCGCGCCGTCGGCTCCGGCCGTGCATCCGCGGGTCGTCCGTCACGTCGTACCGCTTCACGTACGCGCCGAGGAAAGCCTGGAGCGTGGCGACGGCCGGGATCGCGATCAGCGCGCCCACGGCGCCCATCAGGGCCGTGCCCGCGATGACCGATCCGAAGGCGACCGCCGGATGGATGTCGACGGTCCTGGAAGTGAGCTTGGGCTGCAGGGCGTAGTTCTCGAACTGCTGGTAGATCACGACGAAGCCGAGCACCCACACCGCGTACCAGGGGTCGACGGTGAACGCGATCAGCATCGGCAGGGCGCCTGCCAGGTACGTGCCGATCGTGGGGACGAACTGGGAGACCAGCCCGACCCAGACGGCCAGCGCGGGCGCGTACGGAACGCCGAGGATCACGAGCAGGATGTAGTGCGCGATCCCGGAGATCAGGGCCATCAGACCGCGCGAGTAGAGGTAACCGCCGGTCTTGTCGACCGCGATCTCCCAGGCCCGCAGGACCTCTGCCTGCCTGGCGGGCGGCAGCACGGAGCACAGGGCGCGCCGCAGCCTGGGACCGTCGGCCGCGAAGTAGAAGGAGAACAGGAAGATCGTCAGCAGTCGGAACAGCCCGCCGAGCACGGTGGTGGAGATGTCGAGCACACCGGTCGCGCTGTTCTGGACGTACTTCTGCAGCCAGTCGGAGTGGAGCAGGCTGTCCTGGACCTCGACCCGGGAGAGGTCGGTGCGGAAGGTCTGGTTGACCCAGTTGATCACCGAGTCCAGATACTTCGGGAACTCCTCGACCATGTCGACGATCTGGCCCGCGAGCATCGAGCCGAGCAGCACGACGAAGCCCACCCCGGCGATCAGCACCACGAGGAAGACCAGGAAGGTGGCGAGGCCGCGGCGCATGCCGCGTGCCGACATCCGGCTCACCGCCGGCTCGATGGCGAGCGCCAGGAAGAACGCGATCAGAACATTGATCAGCAACCCGATGAGCTGGTCGAACGCCCAGCTGCCGAGCCGGTAGCAGGCGTAGAGCGCCAGGGCGAGCACCATGGCACGCGGCAGCCACGCGGGCATGCGTACCGGCCCCGCGTCGGCGGACGCGGCGGGCGGCGCGGCCGGCGGGACGGGTGGTGTGGAAGGCGGCTGGGTCTGCGCTGTCTCGTCTGTCGGTGCCACGGTTCCAGTCTCGCCTACGGCGGTGACAGCCAACCGCCCACCCCGGACAACAGCACGGGTCCGTCAGCCGACGGGGCCGGAAATCGGTGCAGGTCCGGCCGTGGGCGGGCGTGGTTCAGCGCTTGTCCGCGGGGATGCCGACCGCCGTGCAGACTCCGCGCCAGACGTCCTTGGTCTCCCAGCCCGCGGCCAGTGCCTGGTGCACGGTCCGCCCGCCGAGTTCGGCCATCACATGATCGCGCGCGAAGGAGTCGGCGTACCCCGCGCCGAAGTGGTCCGCCATCCGTTCCCAGAAAATCGTCAACCGCATGACCTCAGTATCGCGCTCCTGAGAGTGCAGCCGGGCCGCTACGTCTTGTCGAGAGCGCTTACCGCCCTACGGTCGGTCCATGGCTGGAACCGGAACAAGTCCCCTCAATCGCGCCGAGCAGTTCATCTGGCTCACGGCCCGTGTCCTGGAACAGCGGCGGTTCGCCCATCACTTCCTGGAAGGAAGTGCGGACGCCGTGGAAACCGCGCTCGCCGCCTATCTGAACGAGGACGGCGGCTACGGGAACGCGCTCGAACCCGACCTGCGCGGCCCCGTCAGTCAGCCGCTGCACACCGCGCACGCGCTCAGTGTGCTGGACTCCATCGGGCGCTGCGACGGGCTGCGGGTGGAGCGGATCTGCCGCTTCCTCACCGAGGTGTCGACCAAGGAGGGCGCGCTGCCCGCTCTTCTGCCGACGCAGCGCGACTACCCCGCCGCGCCGTTCATCCCGATCGTCGACGATCCTCCCGCGGAGCTGCTGACCACCGGCCCCGTCGTCGGGCTCCTGCACCGCAACGCGGTGTGGCACGCCTGGCTCTTCCGGGCCACCGACTTCTGCTGGGCGGCGGTGGACGCCCTGGAGCAGTCGCATCCTTACGAGATCGAGGCTGCGATCGCCTTTCTGGACGGTGCTCCGGACCGGGCGCGGGCTCAGGCGTCGGCCGACCGGCTCGGGCGGCTGGTGCGGGACCAGCGACTCGCGGTACTGGATCCGGAGCGGCGCGCCGAGTACCCCGTGGCGGCCGGATACGCGCCGGGCGAGCAGCATTTTCCGTACGACTACGCCCGTACGCCCGGGTCGCTCGCCCGTCACTGGTTCACCGACGAGGAGCTGTCCCGCTCGCTCGACCATCTCGCGGCCGAGCAGCAGGCGGACGGCGGCTGGCCGGTGAACTGGCGGCAGTGGGCACCGGGGACGGCGCTGGAGGGGCGGCCCATCGTGACGCTCAAGGCCCTTCTGACACTGCGCGCCCACGGACGCGGCCTCGACTGAGCCCCGTAGCCGGTGCGGGTGCCGGTCAGCCGGCTGCGAACGCGCCGCCGGGCCCGGCGGCGGTGTCGCGCAGCAGGGCCGCCATGGCGAGCGCGGCGCCGCGTGGTGCCGGACGGGTCGAGGCCGGTCGGCCCGGAGGATCTCCACGGCCGTCCGCGACGCCTCGGGGGCGGCCTCCGGCGTCGGGAACGCCGGGGTGCTCGCCGTGTGCTTCCTGCGTCCGGAGCGGGACACGGCACGGCTGGGCGTGACGGAGCCCCCGCCGGCCGTGCACTGAGACGGAACAGGCACCGGGCCTCTCGTCCGGATCATGCCGGGCCCGCAGGGTCCGGCCTGATCCGAACGAAGGCATTAGCCGAGGGCACGTACTCCTGCGGTGACGGCCACGGCGGAGCCCACGACCACGAGGAAGGGTGCGCGCAGGACCAGCGCGAGCGCCGCCGCGGCGAGCCCCGCGCCCCTGGCGTCCAGTGTCAGGTGCTGCCCGTCGCCGAAGGTCTGCTGCGCGGTGAGGGCGGCCAGGAGCGCCACGGGCAGGAGCGCGGCGAGGCGCTGGACGAGCGGGCGCTCCAGCACCCCGGCGGGCACCAGCAGTCCGAGCAGCTTGGCGAGGTAGCAGCCGGCGGCGGTCAGCGCGATGGCGATCCAGACGTTCATCGGTTCTCCTCCGTGGTGGCCGTTGCCCCGTCCGTGCCCTTGCGGCGTCCGCTCAGGAAGAGGACGGCGGGCGCGGCGAGCGCGGACAGCAGGACCGGGACGCCCGCCGGCAGCACGGGCAGCAGGCCGAGCGCGAGCAGTACGGCGATCGCGGCGGTGACGCGTTCGGTGGTGCTCTTCAGCATCGGGGCGAGCAGGGCGAGGAAGACGGCGGGTGACGCGGCGTCCAGTCCCCAGGTGTCGGTGTCGCCGAGCGCCTTGGCGCCGAGGGCGCCGAGCAGCGTGGTCAGGTTCCACAGCACGTAGAGGGTCAGCCCGGTGACGGTGAAGCCGATGCGTGCCGCCCGCCGGGTCGGCTGCGGCAGGGTCACCGCGGTCGTCTCGTCGATGACCCACTGGGCGGCGAAGGGGCGGAGCGCCCGCGGCAGCGCGAGCAGCTGCGAGAGCCGCAGGCCGTAGAACGAGTTGCGTACGCCGAGGAAGAAGGCCCCGGCAGCCGCGGTGTACGGGTTGCCACCCGCGGCAAGGGCCCCGACGAGGGCGAACTGCGAGGCACCGGTGAAGACGGCGAGGCTGAGCGCACAGGTCTGCAGCAGGCTCAGTCCGGAACCGGCCGAGGTCACGCCGAAGGCGAAGCCGGAGAGGCCGACGGCTATGCCGACCCCGAGCGCATCGCGTACGACGGCGGCGTCCGGCTTCGTCACGGTCGCGTCCGGCCTTGTCTCCGTCGCGCCCCGCCGCGCGCCCGGGCCGGGCGCGGTGCCGTGGGGTGCGTCGGCCGATTCGCCGACGTCCTCTGGGAGTGTTATCTGTTCTGCCACGACCGGAACGCTACGTGGGCAGATCGGGACCGGTCTTGTACGTTCTTGCACGTTCGCGCTGGTACGCGCCGGGTGGCACTCCCACGATCCGGGTGAAGTGACGGTTGAGGTGCGGCTGGTCGGTGAAACCGACCTCGGCGGCCGCCTGCGCGGGCGCCGTCCCCGCGTCGAGCATCCGACGCGCCGCCCGCACCCGGGCATCGGTGAGCCAGGCGTGCGGCGGCATCCCGTACTGCTTCTTGAAGGCCCTCAGCAGCGCGAACGGGCTGGTGCCGAGCTCCGCGGCCAGCGCCTCCAGGGTGGGCGGCGCCGCCATCCTGCCCTCCAGCACGGCGCGTGCCCGCGCCGCGTCGCGCGCACCGGCGGAGCGGGGCGCGCGGACGGGCAGCGCACTGCCGTACCGGCTGAGCAGCCGCGTGACCATGACCCGCAGCACCGTGTCGGCGGCGAGTGCGTTGCCCTCCTCGGCCGCCCGGTGGACCTCGCCGATCAGCCGGGCCGCGTGCGGGTCCACGACGCTGGCCTCACTGAATCCGACCGTGCCGCGCAGGCTCGTCGTATCGGCCGCGATGTCGTTGATGACCTGTGAGGACGGGTACAGCGTGGCGTACACCCAGCCCTCGGGCACACCCGCGCGGGCGGTGTGCGGAACCTCCGGGTTGATCATGACCACGGTGCCGGGGCCGGCGTGGACGGTGCCGCCCGGCAGCCCGACGTCCTCCACTCCATGGCTGATGGTGCCGAAGACATAGCCCTCGTGGCTGTGGCGCGGGAAGGCGTGACGCACGTAACGGGCACGCAGCAGATCGAGGTCGGGCAGTTCCGCGTACTGCCAGTACCTCGCCCACTCCCCCGTCCCCGACTCCGGTCTCACCGCCATGAACGAATTCTCGCAGCTCCGGGGCGGGGCCGCCGAGGACGGTCGGGGCCGTTGTCAGTGGCGGGGTGCACGATGGGGGACATGGCCGGCTCAGCGCTCGATTCGTTCTCACCCGCCACCCGAAGCTGGTTCGCGGGTGCCTTCAGCGCGCCCACCGCCGCGCAGGAGGGCGCCTGGCGCGCGATCGGCGAGGGTTCGGACGTGCTGGTGGTCGCGCCGACCGGCTCCGGCAAGACCCTCGCCGCGTTTCTCGCCGCGCTCGACACCCTGGCGTCCGTCCCCCCGCCCGCCGAGCCCAAGAAGCGCTGCCGGGTGCTGTACGTGTCGCCCCTCAAGGCGCTCGCGGTCGATGTCGAGCGCAACCTCCGCTCCCCGCTGACCGGTATCCGCCAGGAGTCGGTGCGCCTCGGGCTGCCGGAGCCCGAGGTCCGGGTGGGAATCCGCTCCGGCGACACCCCGCCCGCCGAGCGCCGCTCGATGGCGACCAGGCCGCCGGACATCCTGATCACCACGCCCGAATCGCTGTTCCTGATGCTGACCTCGTCCGCCCGGGAGGCGCTGTCCGGCGTCGAGACGGTGATCCTCGACGAGGTGCACGCCGTGGCCGGCACGAAGCGGGGCGCCCATCTCGCCGTGACGCTGGAGCGTCTCGACGAGCTGCTGCCGCGTCCCGCCCGGCGGATCGGCCTGTCGGCGACGGTCCGTCCGGTCGACGAGGTGGCGCGCTTCCTCTCACCCCGGCGCAAGGCGGAGATCGTCCAGCCGCCGTCCACCAAGCGGTTCGACCTGTCGGTGGTCGTGCCGGTCGAGGACCTGGGTGAGCTCGGCGGCTCCCCGGCCACCGACCCCGACCAGGCAGGCCAGGCGGACAAGCCGTCGATCTGGCCCCATGTCGAGGAGCGGATCGTCGACCTGGTCCAGCAGCATCGCTCCACCATCGTCTTCGCCAACTCCCGCCGCCTCGCCGAGCGGCTGTGCAACCGCCTCAACGAGATCGCGTACGAGCGGCTCACCGGCGAGACGATCGCCGAGTCCCACTCCCCCGCCGAGATCATGGCCGAGTCCGGTACGGCGAAGGGCGCCCCCGCGCTCCTCGCCCGCGCCCACCACGGCTCGGTCTCCAAGGAACAGCGCGCCCAGGTAGAGGAGGACCTCAAGGCGGGCCGGCTGCCGGCCGTCGTCGCCACCTCCAGTCTGGAGCTGGGCATCGACATGGGGGCGGTCGACCTCGTGATCCAGGTGGAGTCGCCGCCCTCGGTCGCCTCCGGCCTGCAACGGGTCGGCCGGGCCGGGCATCAGGTCGGCGCGGTCTCCACCGGAGTGGTCTTCCCGAAGTACCGGGGCGATCTGGTGCAGGCGGCCGTGGTCACCGAGCGGATGCGCGAGGGCTCCATCGAGGCGCTCCGGGTCCCGTCCAACCCGCTGGACGTGCTGGCCCAGCAGCTGGTCGCCATGGTCGCCCTGGACAGCTGGCAGGTGGACGACCTGCTGGCGGTGGTCCGCCGCGCCGCGCCCTTCGCCTCACTGCCCGAGTCCGCGTTCACCGCCGTGCTGGACATGCTCGCCGGCCGCTACCCCTCCGACGCCTTCGCCGAGCTGCGCCCGCGCGTGGTCTGGGACCGGGTCGCCGGCACGGTCACCGGCCGCCCGGGCGCGCAGCGGCTCGCCGTCACCTCCGGGGGGACGATCCCCGACCGGGGGCTCTTCGGGGTCTTCCTCGCGGGCGCCGACCCCAAGAAGGGCGGCGGCCGGGTCGGTGAACTCGACGAGGAGATGGTGTACGAGTCCCGGGTCGGCGACGTCTTCACGCTCGGCACCACGTCCTGGCGGATCGAGGACATCACCCGCGACCGGGTCCTGGTCTCGCCCGCCCCCGGTGTTCCCGGCCGGCTGCCCTTCTGGAAGGGCGACCAGCTGGGCCGCCCGCTGGAGCTGGGGCGTGCGCTCGGGGCGTTCCTCCGCGAGATCGGCGGGCTGTCGCAGGAGGACGCCCGCGCGCGGCTGCTCGCCGCCGGTCTCGACACCTGGGCCGCCGACAACACCCTGTCGTACATCGACGAACAACGCCGCGCCTGCGGCCACGTGCCGGACGACCGGACCATCCTCGTCGAGCGTTTCCGCGACGAGCTGGGCGACTGGCGGGTCGTGGTCCACTCCCCGTTCGGCGCGCAGGTGCACGCGCCGTGGGCGCTGGCGCTGAGCGCCCGCCTCGCCGAGCGGTACGGCATGGACGCCCAGGTGATGCATGCCGACGACGGCATCGTGCTGCGGCTGCCCGACGCCGATCTGATGGGCCTGGACCTTCTGGACTTCGATCCCGCGCAGGATCTCTCCGAAGGGCCGGCCCAGGATCCGGCGCCACTGCCGGGCCTCTCGTACGACAGCGAACAACCGCCCGTCGGCGCGGCGGACGTGACGTTCGACCAGGGTGAGATCGGTCAGATCGTCACCGACCAGGTCGGCGGTTCGGCGCTGTTCGCCTCGCGGTTCAGGGAGTGCGCCGCCCGCGCCCTGCTGCTGCCGCGCCGCAGCCCCGGCAAACGCACCCCGCTGTGGCAGCAGCGTCAGCGCGCCGCGCAACTGCTCCAGGTCGCTTCGGAGTTCGGCTCCTTCCCGATCGTCCTGGAGGCGGTCCGCGAATGCCTCCAGGACGTCTTCGACGTCCCCGGGCTCACGGAACTCATGGGCGACCTCGAAGCACGCCGCGTCCGGCTGGTCGAGGTGACCACCCCGGAGCCCTCACCCTTCGCCCGCTCGCTCCTGTTCGGCTACGTCGCCCAGTTCCTGTACGAGGGCGACTCGCCCCTGGCCGAACGGCGGGCCGCCGCCCTCTCCCTCGACTCCCATCTGCTGGCGGAGCTCCTCGGCCAGGCGGAGCTGCGCGAGCTGCTCGACGCGGACGTCCTGACCGGGCTGGAGCAGGAGCTCCAGTGGCTGACCGAGGACCGCCGGATCAAGGACGTAGAAGGCGTCGCCGACCTGCTCCGGGTCCTCGGCCCGCTCACCGACGAGGAGTTGGCGGAGCGGGGCGCCGACCCGTCGTGGGCTCCCGAGCTGTCCGCGGCCCGCCGGGCCATCCGCGTCCGCATCGGCGGGGCCGGCCAGTGGGCCGCGATCGAGGACGCGGGCCGCCTGCGGGACGCTCTGGGCACCGCCCTGCCGGTCGGCGTCCCCGAGGCGTTCACCGAACCGGTGAAGGACCCCCTGGGCGACCTCCTCGGCCGATACGCCCGTACGCACGGCCCGTTCACCTCCACCGGGGCCGCCGCCCGCTTCGGTCTCGGCACCGCCGTCACGGACGGGGCGCTGCAACGGCTCGCCGCGTCCGGCCGGATCGTCCAGGGCGAGTTCCATCCCGCCGGCATCGGCCAGGAGTGGTGCGACGCCACCGTGTTGCGCCGCCTGCGCCGCCGTTCGCTCGCCGCGCTCCGCCACGAGCTTGAGCCGGTCCCGCCCGCCGCGCTCGCCGGTTTCCTTCCGCAGTGGCAGCACCTGGGCAGCAACAGCCTGCGCGGAATCGACGGACTGGCCCGCGCCATCGAGCAGTTGCAGGGCGCGCCCGTCCCGGCGTCGGCGCTGGAGAAGCTGATCCTGCCTGGCCGGGTCACCGGCTACACCCCCGCGCTGCTCGACGAGCTGACCACCACCGGCGAGGTCGTCTGGGCCGGCGCGGGCGCCCTCCCGGGCAAGGACGGCTGGCTGTCCCTCTACCTCGCCGACAGCGCGCCCCTGCTCCTCCCGCCCCCGCACCCGCTGGAACTCAGCGCGTTGCACGAATCCGTCCTGACCGCGCTGAGCGGCGGATACGGCCTGTTCTTCCGGCAGATCGCCGATCAGGTCCGGGCCACCACCCACCCGGACTGCACCGATCCGCAACTGGCCGATGCCATCTGGGAGCTGGCCTGGTCGGGCCGGCTCACCAATGACACCCTCGCCCCGCTGCGTTCGCTCCTCGGCTCCGGCCGCACGGCGGGATCGACCGCCCACCGCGCCAGACGCAGTGTCCCGCGCGGGCGTTACGGCTCGCTCACCGCCGCCGCCCGGCCCGCGTCCCGCACCGGCCCGCCCACCGTCTCGGGCCGATGGTCCCTGCTGCCCGCCACCGAACCCGACCCCACACACCGTGCGCACGCCCTGGCCCGCACGCTCCTGGACCGCCACGGGGTGGTGACCCGCGGCGCGGTCCAGGCCGAGGGCGTAGAGGGCGGCTTCTCCGCGACGTACCGCATCCTGTCCGCCTTCGAGGACAACGGGCAGGCCCGGCGCGGCTATGTCGTCGAGGGGCTGGGGGCGGCACAGTTCGCGATGGACGGGGCGGTGGACCGGCTGCGCGCCACGTCCACCGCCCGCGACCGCGCGGAGCCGGGTGCCTCGACCCGTGCCCTGGTCCTCGCCGCGGCGGACCCGGCCAACGCCTACGGAGCGGCCCTGCCCTGGCCCGAGCCGCCGGACGGCGCCGGGCACAAGCCCGGCCGCAAGGCGGGCGCCCTGGTCGTGCTGGTCGACGGCGAGCTGGCGATGTACATGGAGCGCGGCGGCAAGACGCTGCTCGCCTGGCCCACCGACCCCGAGGACCCTGCCCTCCTCGCGGCGGCGGGGGCGCTGGCGGCGGCCGCCCGCGCGGGAGCGCTCGGCACGGTCACGGTCGAGCGCACCAACGGCGCCCCGTCCCTGACCTCCCCCCTCGGCCGCACGCTGGAGGCGGCCGGCTTCCTCGCCACCCCGAGAGGGCTCCGCCTGCGCGCCTGACCCACGGGCGCGCCCCGCTCCGCGTACCACCGCACCCCGCACACACCGTCCCGCCCGCATCATGGAGACATGCCCGAAGGAGACACCGTCCACCAGACGGCCGGACGTCTGCGCACCGCACTCGCCGGCCGGGTCCTCACCCGCTCCGACCTGCGCGTGCCCCGGTTCGCCACCGCCGACCTGACCGGCCGGACGGTGCTGGACGTCGTCCCGCGCGGCAAGCACCTCCTCACCCGCGTCGAGGGCGGTCTCACCCTGCACAGCCATCTCCGGATGGACGGCGCCTGGCGCGTCTACGCCGTGGGCGAGCGCTGGCGCGGTGGCCCCACCCACCAGATCCGCGCCGTCCTCGGCAACACGGAGCACACCGCCGTCGGGTACCGGCTGCCCGTCCTCGAACTCCTCCGCACCGGGGACGAGGCAAAGGCGGTCGGCCATCTCGGCCCCGATCTGCTGGGCCCGGACTGGGACCCCGAGACCGCTCTGCGCAATCTGCTCGCCGACCCCGGCCGCCCCCTCGGCGAAGCCCTGCTGGACCAGCGCAACCTGGCCGGAATCGGCAACATCTACAAGTCCGAGCTCTGCTTCCTGGCCCGCGCCACCCCCTGGCTCGCCGTCGGCGATCTTCCCGCCACCACCGCCGCCCTTCTGGTCACCACGGCCAAACAGCTCCTCGAAGCCAATCGCGACCGCCCGGTGCGCACGACCACCGCCACGCGCATCGCGCGCGGGCACGGCCCGAAGGAACGGCTCTGGGTCTACGGCAGGACCGACCGCCCCTGTCTGCGCTGCGGCACCCCCATCCGCGCCGCGGACCAGGACGCCCGTCCCACCTACTGGTGCCCGCGCTGCCAATCGGGCCCCACAAGATAGTTGACGATCCGTCAGATCCAGTCGTACCGTCCGGTCATGCCCCTCACCGCGTACGACCTCACGGACCGCTCCGCGTTCGTCACCGGCGCCGCGGGCGGTATCGGCCGAGCCTGCGCCATCCTGCTCGCGGCCGCGGGTGCCACCACGCACTGCGCGGACCTGGACGAGAAGGGCCTGCTGGAGACCCGAGAACTGATCACCCGGGCAGGCGGTACGGCCCGCGTCCACGTCCTCGACGTCACCGACCGCGCCCAGGTCGGGGCCGCGGTTGCCGCAGCGGGCGACCTCGACATCCTGGCCGCCGTCGCCGGGATCATGCACACGAGCACCGTCCTGGAGACCACGGACGAGGATCTCGACCGCGTCCTCGCGGTCAACTTCAAGGGCGTGCTGTACGCCTGCCAGGAGGTGGCCCGCAGCATGATCGCGCGCGGCGCTCCCGGCTCACTGATCACCATGGCCTCGGGGGCGGTCGACTCCGCGGGCCCGGGGCTGCTCTGCTACAGCACGGCCAAGGCGGCGGTCGTCCAGCTGACGAAGACACTGGCGACCGAACTGGGGCCGCACGCGATCCGTGTCAACGCCGTCGCCCCGGGCTGGATCCGCACCCCCATGACCGCCCGCCACGACGCGGACCGGCAGCACCGGGTGGAGGCGACGATGGCGCGGATCTCCCCGCTCGGGCGGGTGGGTGAACCCGAGGACGTGGCCCACACCGTGCTGCATCTCGCTTCCGACGCGTCGGCCTTCATGACCGGCCAGATCCTCCGCCCCAACGGCGGCGTAGCCATGCCCTGGTAGCCCGTCCGCCCCGCTCCGCCCACCGCATCCCGACACCGAACCAGCGCCCCGCTCCCGCCGGCCCGGCGGTCGCGGCCGCATGCACGGGCAGCAGGCTCAGTCCCCATCCGCCCGCCACCACCGCACCCTCGACAAGCCCGGCACGGGCCGGTTCCAGCGCGAGCCGCAGCACGGCCCACCACCACACCCCGCCGAGAACGAGCGCCGGCACCCATCGCCGTACCATGGCTGCCTCCTCCGGCCTGATCCAAACGAAGGACCCTAGTGCGGCGCGCTCGCCCGGCGGGAGGGCGCATCGGCGCACCACCGGCGCTCTGTGCACAGCCAAAGACCGTTACGCGCTCCTGGCAGTCTCACCCGGCAACACCCGGGCCGCATCCAGAACGAGCAGCGCCACGGCATCACCGAGCCCCCACGGCTTCGCGTGGGGGCTCGGCCGGAAGCTGTCAGCGCTCGTCGCGGCGCAGCGAGTCCTTCGTGCCCTTCGCGCGCTTCTCGGCGTCGCTCATGGCGCCCTTGGCCTGGCCCTTGGCCTGGTCCATCTTGCCTTCGGCTTCCTTGCGCCGGTCGCCGGTCATCTTGCCCATGGCTTCCTTGGCCTTGCCCTTGATCTTGTCCTTGGCGCCTTCGTCAACCACTACGACTCCTTCGGGTAGGGGCGAGCAGGGGAACGGCTCCCCCGCCCAGCACCACCCACGATGACACAAATGAAACAAAACGGTCATTCGAGGACAGTTCATTGCCCATCCGCACCCGCCCCTCCCCGGAGCACGCGAAAGCCCCGGCCGCCCCACACGGGGCCGACCGGGGCTTTGTGCTTCACACCGGACCACGCGGGTCAGGCGGCGACGACATCCACCGCTTCCGCGGGCGCCTTGATGGTCACCCGTCCCGTCGGCACACCTGCCACCGACGTCACGGAGACGGAATTGAGCATTGGCCGCACCGGCACAGGCACCGGATCGCTGGCTGCTGCCGACTCGGCCAGTTCGGCCAGCGACAGCTCATCGCTCACTTCACGCATGAGCTCGGACATCCGTACGTCAAGCGCGTCGCAAATGGCGGAGAGCAGCTCGGAGGATGCCTCCTTCTGCCCCCGCTCCACCTCGGAGAGATAGCCGAGCGAGACTCGGGCGGACGAGGAGACTTCGCGCAGAGTACGGCCTTGGCGCTGGCGCTGCCGACGCAGCACGTCACCAAGCAGGCGACGGAGCAGAATCATCGGTGGCTCCCTCCTCGGACCGCGTAGCCGCATCCTTCACGCCCCACCGTACCGCCTCGCGCCGCGGCCGTGCGGGGAGCGATGTCGTGTTCACTCAGGGCTGCAAACATCAATTCCCCCCGTTCTGTTCCGTATCCTGTGCCCTTGCATTCCTGCCGAGTTCGGCGGAGAGCAGCTCGAGCACGCTCCGTACGCTCTCTCTACGGATGTCCGCCCGCTCGCCGTTCAATCTCAGCTCGGCCATATTCTCCACCCCGTCCGGCCCGGCCACCGCGACATAGACCGTGCCCACGGCCTTGCCGTCCTGCGGCTCGGGGCCCGCGACCCCGGTGGTGGCCATACCCCAGTCCGCACCGAGAACGCGGCGCACACCGGCTGCCATCTGCCGCGCCACCTCCGGGTCGACCGCACCGCGCTCCGCCAGCAGAACGCCGTCCACCCCCAGGACATCCCGCTTCAGGGGCGTCGCGTACGCCGTCACGGAGCCCCGGAAGGACTTCGAGGCACCCGGCACGGAAGTCAGCTCCGCCGCGACCAGACCGCCGGTCAGCGACTCGGCGACGGCAAGGGTCTCCCCCCGCTCCACGAGCAGCTCCAGCACCCCGGCCGCGGCAGTCACCGCTCGGCCTCCGCCGAGTCACGGCTTCCCGCGGCCCCGGCGGTTTCCGCGGCGGCCCGCTCGGCCGCGAGCCCCTTGCGCCGCAGCACGACGGCCTGGCGCACATAGTCGAGCCCGGTGACGACCGTCAGCACGACGGCCACCGCCATCACCCAGAAGCGCAGGGTGGCCAGTGGACCGGTCAGCGCCAGGACGTACATCCCGACGGCCGTCCCCTGCGCCAGGGTCTTCATCTTCCCGCCACGACTGGCCGGAATCACCGCGTGCCGTATCACCCAGAAGCGCATCAGTGTGATGCCGAGCTCGCGGAAGAGGATCACGCCCGTGACCCACCAGGGCAGATCGCCGAGATACGAGAGACAGATCAGCGCCGCGCCCATGATCGCCTTGTCCGCGATCGGGTCGGCGATCTTCCCGAAGTCGGTGACCAGGTTGTAGGTGCGGGCCAGATGGCCGTCGAACAGGTCGGTGATCATGGCGATGGCGAACGCCGCCCAGGCGAACGACCGCCAGGCAGGGTCGTACCCGCCGTTGTGCAGCAGCAGCAGCACGAAGCCGGGCACCAGCACCAGCCGCAGCATGGTGAGCAGATTGGCGATGTTCCACAGGCTGGCCTGATTGACGGCCGCAGTGCCCAGCTTGCCGCCGCGGACCGGCTTCGCGCCGGAGTCACCTGCCGCGGATGCCGGGACTCCCGTCATCTGGCCGCCTCCATGAGTCCGGAACACTCGGCCACCAGGTCCACTCCCTCGGTGCCCACGACCTTTGCCTCGACCATAAGGCCGGGCACCAGGCCCTCGCGTGCGGTGAAGAGCACCTGGCCGTCCGTTTCGGGAGCCTGGTGCGCCGCGCGCCCCACCGCGCCGTCCTCGTCGTCCACGGACTCGACGAGGACCTGGAGCGTCTCGCCCAGGCGCTCCTCGGCACGCTGCGAGGTCAGCTCCTCGGCCAGCTGCGAGATGTGCGCGAGCCGCTCGGCGATGACATCGGCGTCCAGCTTGTTCTCGTAGCCGACCGCCTCGGTGCCCTCCTCGTCTGAGTAGCCGAAGACGCCGATGGCGTCGAGCCGGGCACCGGTGAGGAAGCGTTCCAGCTCCGCCAGGTCGGCCTCGGTCTCGCCGGGGAAGCCCACGATGAAGTTGGAGCGGGCACCGGCCTGCGGCGCCTTGCCGCGGATGGTGTCCAGCAGTTCCAGGAACCGGTCGGTGTCACCGAAGCGACGCATCGCCCGCAGCACGCCGGGGGCCGAGTGCTGGAAGGACAGGTCGAAGTAGGGCGCGACCTTGGGCGTCGAGGTCAGCACGTCGATCAGACCGGGGCGCATCTCGGCCGGCTGGAGGTAGCTGACCCGGATCCGCTCGATGCCCTCGACATCGGCGAGCTCCGGCAGCAGCGTCTCCAGCAGCCGGATGTCGCCGAGGTCCTTGCCGTACGAGGTGTTGTTCTCGGAGACCAGCATGACCTCCTTGACGCCCTGCTCGGCCAGCCAGCGGGTCTCCTGGAGCACGTCCGAGGGGCGCCGCGAGATGAAGGATCCGCGGAAGGACGGGATGGCGCAGAAGGAGCACCGGCGGTCGCAGCCGGAGGCGAGCTTCACCGAGGCGACGGGGCTGGTGCCCAGCCGGCGGCGCAGCGGCGCCCGCGGTCCGGAGACCGGCGCGACACCCTCGGGGAGATCCTCGGGCGCGGGGGCCGGTTCGGCCTCCTGGGCGTGCCCCGGCAGGGCCACGGCCGCGTCCTGCCGCTCGGCCGGGCTGATCGGCAGCAGCTTGCGGCGGTCACGCGGGGTGTGCGAGGCGTGGACGCCGCCGCTGAGGATGGTCTGGAGGCGGTCGGAGATGTCGGCGTAGTCGTCGAATCCGAGGACGCCGTCCGCCTCGGGCAGGGCCTCGGCGAGGTCCTTGCCGTAGCGCTCGGCCATGCAGCCGACGGCGACCACGGCCTGCGTCCTGCCGTGGTCCTTCAGATCATTTGCTTCGAGCAGGGCGTCGACGGAGTCCTTCTTGGCGGCCTCGACGAATCCACAGGTGTTGACGACGGCCACATCCGCGTCGGAGGCGTCCTGGACGAGCTCCCAGCCGTCCGCTGCCAAGCGGCCTGCGAGCTCCTCCGAGTCCACCTCGTTACGGGCGCAGCCAAGAGTGACAAGGGCGACGGTACGGCGTTCGGGCATGGGCTCAAGACTACTTTGTCCCGGCACTCGCCCTGCCGCGCAGGGTTCCACCGTTACACCGAGTAACAAATACGGCGAGTGCCCGGCAGGATTGCCGGGCACTCGCCGTATCGTCGATGCCTGCGGAGGAAACGGTGCGTGTACGGGTCAGCCGACCGCCGGGTCGCCCTTGGTGTACGAGAGCCGCTCGACCTGGCCGGGCTGGAACTTGTCCTCGACCTTCTTGCCATTCACGAAGAGCTCGATCGAGCCGGCGTCACCGAGGACGAGGTCGACCCGCTCCTGGTCCTGGAAGGTCTTGGTCTGGCCCTGGAGCAGCAGACCGTCGAAGAGCAGCCGCCCGTTGTGGTCCTTGGCGGAGATCCAGCTCTTGCCCTGGCTGGCGTTGAGCCGCACCGTCACCTTGTCCCTGGGGGCCGCGGCGATGGCGCTGTCGGAGGGCGCCGGCTTGGGGTCGACGGTCTTGCCTGTCTTCGGCTTGGGAGTCTTCGTGTTGGGTGCCGCCCCCTCCGCGAGCTGGGTGGCCGGGGGGGTGTCGTCACCGCCCTTGAAGAACGTGAAGCCGACGAAACCGACGACGGCGACGATCGCCGCGACCATGGCCGCCGTCCAGTTGGGACGGCGGGGTTCGGAGCGGATTCTCTCCGCCTCGAACAGCGGCGCCGCGGGCGTGGGTGCGGGACGGCCGCCGTGTTCCGCGTCGTACTGCGAGACCAGCGGTTCCGGATCGATCCCGACAGCACGCGCCAGCGTACGGATATGGCCGCGGGCGTACACGTCGCCGCCGCAGCGGGAGAAGTCGTCCTCTTCGATCGCGTGCACGATGGGGATGCGCACCCGGGTGGACGAACTGATCTCTTCGACCGTGAGACCTGCGCCGATGCGAGCCTGCTGGAGCACTCGACCGATCGAAGGCCGGTCGTCTTCGGGGGAGTTGCCGATGGACACGGGGGCGCCTTTCGAGCGTGAGCCACCTGCTGGGTGTTCAGTCTAGGGGGGTTACGAAAGGGTGGGGCAACCGGGAGGGAGGACTTTGTCCTCCATCGGACTCGAACACCGTCCGATTCGCCGGACCGTCCCGGGAGGGACAATTCTGCCGCCCCTCCCTCCAAGTTGACGTACGACCCGGCGAAACGGTTGCCCGTACTTCACCTACTTCTCCTACGGAGCGGTTTCCCCGCGGATCAGTGCCAACACCCCGTCCAGCTCGTCGGGTTTCACCATGACGTCGCGGGCCTTGGATCCTTCGCTGGGCCCGACGATGTTCCTGGACTCCATCAGGTCCATCAGCCGGCCGGCCTTCGCGAAGCCGACGCGGAGCTTGCGCTGGAGCATCGAGGTGGACCCGAACTGGGTGGAGACGACCAGTTCGGCGGCCTGGCAGAGCAGATCCAGGTCGTCGCCGATGTCCTCGTCGATCTCCTTCTTCTTGGCCGCGCCGACCACCACGTCCTCGCGGAAGACGGGCGCCATCTGGTCCTTGCAGTGCTGGACGACGGCCGCGACCTCGTCCTCGGTGACGAAGGCACCCTGCATACGGGTGGGCTTGTTCGCCCCCATCGGCAGGAACAGACCGTCACCCTTTCCGATGAGCTTCTCGGCGCCGGGCTGGTCGAGGATGACCCGGCTGTCGGCCAGCGACGAGGTCGCGAAGGCGAGCCGGGAGGGCACGTTCGCCTTGATCAGACCGGTGACGACGTCGACCGAGGGCCGCTGGGTCGCGAGCACCAGGTGAATACCGGCGGCGCGGGCCAGTTGGGTGATCCGGACGATGGCGTCCTCCACGTCGCGCGGAGCGACCATCATCAGGTCGGCGAGCTCGTCGACGATCACCAGCAGGTACGGATAGGGCGAGAGCTCGCGTTCACTGCCCTCCGGCGGCTTGACCTTGCCGTTGCGGACGGCCTGGTTGAAGTCGTCGATGTGCCGGTACCCGAACGCGGCGAGGTCGTCGTAGCGCAGGTCCATCTCCCGCACGACCCACTGGAGCGCCTCGGCGGCGCGCTTCGGGTTGGTGATGATCGGCGTGATCAGGTGCGGGATGCCCTCGTACGCGGTGAGCTCGACGCGCTTGGGGTCGACCAGCACCATCCTGACGTCGTCCGGGGTCGCCCGCACCATGACCGAGGTGATCAGGCAGTTGATGCACGACGACTTTCCGGAACCGGTCGCACCGGCCACCAGCACGTGCGGCATCTTCGCCAGGTTGGCCATCACATAGCCGCCCTCGACGTCCTTGCCGAGCGCGACCAGCATCGGGTGGTCGTCCTCCGCGGCGTCCGCGAGGCGCAGCACGTCGCCGAGGTTGACCATCTCCCGGTCGGTGTTGGGGATCTCGATGCCGACCGCGGATTTGCCCGGGATCGGGGAGATGATCCGGACGTCGGGACTGGCGACGGCGTAGGCGATGTTCTTGGCGAGCGCGGTGATCCGCTCGACCTTCACCGCGGGGCCGAGCTCCACCTCGTACCGCGTGACCGTCGGTCCGCGGGTGAAACCGGTGACGGCGGCGTCGACCTTGAATTCGGTGAAGACGTTCGTCAGCGCGGCGACGATGGCGTCGTTGGCGGCGCTGCGGGTCTTGCCGGGGCCACCGCGCTCCAGCAGGTCGAGCGAGGGCAGCGAGTAGGTGATGTCGCCGGAGAGCTGGAGCTGTTCGGCGCGGGCCGGCAGCGGCTGGGACTGCGAGTCGGGGACGGCCTTGGTGAGATCGGGTACGCCGCTTGCGGGCGGCGGCTGCTTCACTCCTCCGGAGGAGGGCTCGCCCTCCCTGGCGCCGGGCACCGGTGTGCCCGGGCGTTCGCGTTCGGCGGAGACGCCCTGGGTGAGGTCGGCGACGATCGGCGAGGGCGGCATGCCGTTGAGCACGGCCCCGTCCAGGGCGGCGGCCGCGGCGGCCGCCACGTCCACCGCGTCCAGGGTGCGGTTCATCGCGGGCTGCACGGAGGGCCTGCGCGGCCTGCGGCGCTTGGAGAGCGCCTCGGCCTCGGCCTGCTCGGGGTCGTACTCGTCGGGCACTTCGGAGCGGCGCGCCGGGGAGCGGCGGGAGCGGGCGGGAAGCTGCTCGCGCCACTGCTCCTCGTAGCGCTCGTCGTCGTTCTCCTCGTCCGCCTCGGGGTCGTACTCAGGGTGGAGGAGGCCCAGTTTGGTGCCGAGCAGCCGGAGCCGTTGCGGGATGGCGTTCACCGGGGTGGCGGTGACGACCAGCAGCCCGAAGACGGTGAGCAGCAGCAGCAGCGGTACGGCGAGGACCTCGCCCATCGTGTAGATCAGCGGCTTGGAGGCCGCCCAGCCGATGAGCCCGCCCGCGTTCTGCATCGCCGTGGTGCCGTCCTCCCGGCCGGGCGATCCGCACGCGATGTGGACCTGCCCGAGCACCCCGATGACGAGGGCGGAGAGCCCGATGACGATACGGCCGTTGGCCTCGGGCCTCTCCGGGTAGCGGATCAGCCGTACGGCGATGGCGCCGAGCAGTATCGGTACGAGCAGATCGAGCCGGCCGAAGGCCCCGGTGACCAGCATCTCCACCAGGTCGCCGACGGGGCCGCGCAGATTCGACCAGGTGCCCGCGGCGACGACCAGCGCGAGCCCGAGCAGCAGCAGCGCGACGCCGTCCTTGCGGTGTGCGGGGTCGAGCCCCTTCGCGCCGCGCCCTATGCCGCGGAACATGGCTCCGACGGCGTGGGCCGTACCGAGCCAGACGGCGCGCGCCAGGCGGTAGACACCGTTGGTGGGCGACGGGGCGGGTCTGGGCGGCGCCGCCTTCTTCGCCGCCGCCTTCTTGGCGGGGGCCTTCTTGGCGGGCACGGCCTTCTTGGCAGCCGTCTTCTTCGCGGGCGCGGCTTTCTTGGCCGGTCCCGCGGTACGGCCGACGCGCTTCGCGGTGCCCGCCGTGCCCTGGGAACCCTTGCCGGACGTACGTGAGGCCATGGTGCCGAGGTTACCGGTGTCCACGGCTGTTAACACGAGCGCGGCCCGCTTCACCCGTCCGTGTCGCTGTACAGGGGCGGCGAACTGACGTGGCCTCATCGCCGGAGCTCTCGCTCACGGACCGTCGAACGGCGCCGCGCAAGGGGCAGTTGGGCCGGGACTCCGGACAACCGCCCCACCCCGGCCGGAAGTCGCACCACCGGACCACCGCCGACACGGCCGGCACTCCCCCGGCAGCCGGCCGCGGCGGAACAGCGCGACGGATCGCCCGCGGCGTTACGAGGGAAGGGTGGCCGCGCCGCTTCCGGTGCCGGGCTCCAAGGCGTCCAGCGCCCGGCGCAGCCCGGTCAGCTTGCGCTCCAGATGGGCGGCGGTGGCCACCGCCGCGGCGTCCGCCGACTCGTCGTCGAGCTGCTTGGAGAGCGCCTCCGCCTGCTCCTCGACGGCCGCGAGCCGCGCCGAGAGCTCGGCCAGCAGCCCGGCGGGCTCCTTCTCGTGGTCCGCACCGGCCCCGTCGCCCTCCAGCTGGAGCCGCAGCAGCGCCGCCTGCTCACGCAGCTTGCAGTTCTTCATGTACAGCTCGACGAAGACCGAGACCTTGGCCCGCAGCACCCACGGGTCGAACGGCTTCGAGATGTAGTCCACCGCGCCCGCCGCATAACCCCGGAAGGTGTGATGCGGACCGTGATTGATCGCGGTGAGAAAGATGATCGGGATGTCCCGGGTCCGTTCCCGCCGCTTGATGTGCGCGGCGGTTTCGAAACCGTCCATGCCCGGCATCTGGACGTCCAGCAGAATGACCGCGAAGTCGTCCGTGAGCAGCGCTTTGAGCGCTTCCTCCCCTGACGATGCCCGTACCAGTGTCTGATCGAGCGCAGAGAGGATGGCCTCCAGCGCCAGCAGATTCTCCGGCCGGTCATCGACCAGGAGGATCTTGGCCTTCTGCACCATGGCCCGTCCTCCTCGCCCCGGAATTGCACCGGGCGCCGCCCCAGGGGACGACTCCCTTACGCCGTCCGTCCTTGTGCCGGTCATGGTAGCCGCACCCCGCCCGTCGCCACACCCTGTCACCGCGATGTCACTGTGCACACAGCAGAAACGCGGTGGGGGACCAGAAGGTTCCCCGTACAGCGCCCTCTCACACCCCTGCGAGCACAGTCGATCAGCAACTCATCGCAATTAACTCCACTAATGATCACTCTCCGCGCATCCACTGCTCCATTACGGAAAGAAGATGATCAGGATCGACGGGCTTGGTGACATAGTCGGAAGCTCCGGATTCGAGCGCCTTCTCCCGGTCACCCTTCATCGCCTTCGCCGTCAACGCGACGATCGGCAGCCCGGCGAACTGCGGCATACGGCGGATCGCCGCCGTCGTGGCATAGCCGTCCATCTCCGGCATCATGATGTCCATCAGTACGACCGTCACATCGTCGTGCTGTTCCAGGACTTCGATGCCCACGCGCCCGTTCTCCGCGTAGAGCACCGAAAGACCGTGCTGCTCCAGCACGCTGGTGAGCGCGAAGACGTTGCGGATGTCGTCGTCGACGATGAGCACCTTCTCGCCACGGAACCGGAACGCCCTGCGGACCTCGGGCTCCTCCTGCCCGGCAAGCGTCCACGGCTCCTGCGGGGCCGCCGGCGCGGTGCTCCGGGGCGGCAGTGCGGGCCGCCGCTCCGCACGCTCCAGGCTCTTGCGACGGCGTCGCATCAGACCGGCCGCGCCGGCCGGACCCGGTGCCGCGGCCGCAGCGCCGGCACCCGGACCGGCCTCCGGCAACAGCCCCTCCTCGATCGCCACGCCATGCGCCTCGATGGGCCCGGGGCCGATCTGCGGGTATCCCTGCGGCGGCAACTCGCTCGGGTGCAACGGCAGGTACAGCGTGAACGTCGAGCCCCGGCCGGGCTCGCTGGCCGCATGGATCTCGCCGCCCAGCAACCGGGCGATCTCCCTGCTGATGGACAGCCCGAGCCCCGTACCGCCGTACTTGCGGCTGGTCGTACCGTCCGCCTGCTTGAACGCCTCGAAGATCACCCGCATCTTGCTGGAGGCGATCCCGATCCCGGTGTCGGTGACCGAGAACGCGATCAGGTCGGCGTCCGCGTCACGCAGTGAGCCGGCCTCCAGGAGCTGCTCACGGATGGCGTTCGGCACATCCTCGTTGGCGTGCCGGATGACCAGCTCGACGGCCCCGCTGTCGGTGAACTTCACCGCGTTGGAGAGCAGGTTGCGCAGCACCTGCAACAGCCGCTGCTCGTCCGTGTGCAGGGTCGCCGGCAGTTCCGGCGAGACCCGCACGGAGAAGTCGAGCCCCTTCTCCGCCGTGAGCGGCCGGAAGGTCGCCTCCACGTAGTCCACCAGCTGAACCAGTGCGATCCGGGTCGGGCTGACATCCATCTTGCCCGCCTCGACCTTCGTCAGATCGAGAATGTCGTTGATCAGCTGGAGCAGATCGGAACCGGCCCCGTGGATCGTCTCGGCGAACTCCACCTGCTTGGGCGAGAGATTGCCCTCGGCGTTGTCCGCGAGCAACTTGGCCAGAATGAGCAGCGAGTTGAGCGGCGTACGCAACTCGTGCGACATGTTCGCCAGGAACTCGGACTTGTAGCGCATCGAGACCGCGAGCTGCTCGGCGCGCTCCTCCAGGACCTGACGGGCCTCCTCGATCTCGGTGTTCTTGACCTCGATGTCACGGTTCTGCTGGGCGAGCAGTTCGGCCTTCTCCTCCAGTTCGGCGTTGGAGGCCTGGAGCGCCTTCTGCCGGTTCTCCAACTCCTGAGAACGGTCGCGCAATTGCTCGGCCAGCTCCTGCGACTGTTCGAGGAGCTTCTCGGTCTTCGTATTGACGCTGATGGTGTTGACGCTCGTCGCGATCATTTCCGCGAGCTGGTTGAGGAAGTCCCGCTGAATATGGGTGAACGGCTGGAAGGACGCCAGCTCGATCACGCCGAGCACCTTCCCCTCGAAAAGCACCGGCAGCACGATCACATGTGCGGGCGGCGCCTCACCGAGACCGGAGGAGATCTTCAGATATCCCGGCGGAACGTTGTCCACCTGAATGGTCCGCTTCTCCTCGGCAGCCGTGCCGATGAGCGTCTCGCCCGGCCGGAAGGACGTCGGCATCGAGCCCGCCGAGTATCCGTAACTGCCCCTCATGCAGAGTTCGTACGAGCCCTCGACATCGCTGTCCGGGCCCACCGCCCCGGTGTCCCCCGTCGGCATGGCCAGGAAGAACGCACCGTGCTGAGCGGACACGACCGGTGTCAGCTCGCTCATGATCAGCGAGGCCACGTCGTCCAGGTCGCGGCGCCCCTGCATCAGGCCGGAGATCCGGGCGAGGTTGCCCTTGAGCCAGTCCTGTTCCTTGTTGGTCGCCGTGGTGTCGCGGAGATTGGCGATCATGGTGTTGATGTTGTCCTGGAGGGCCTGGATCTCGCCGGCCGCGTCCACATCGATCTTCAGGTTGAGATCGCCACGGGTCACCGCGGTGGCGACGGCCGCGATGGCCCGCACCTGACGGGTGAGGTTTCCGGCCATCTCGTTCACCGACTCGGTGAGGTCGCGCCAGGTGCCGTCGACGTCCCGGACCCGGGCCTGGCCGCCCAGCTGCCCCTCCGTGCCCACCTCGCGGGCCACCCGGGTCACCTGCTCGGCGAAGGAGGACAGCTGGTCGACCATCGTGTTGATGGTGTTCTTCAGCTCCAGGATCTCACCGCGCGCGTCGATGTCGATCTTCTTGGTGAGGTCGCCCTTGGCGATGGCGGTGGTGACCGCGGCGATCTGACGCACCTGACCCGTCAGGTTGGACGCCATCGAGTTCACCGACTCGGTGAGGTCCTTCCACGTACCGGAGACCCCGGGCACCCTGGCCTGGCCGCCCAGTTCGCCCTCCGTGCCCACCTCGCGGGCGACTCGCGTCACCTCGTCGGCGAACGAGGACAGGGTCGTCACCATCGTGTTGACGGTGTCCGCCAGCTCGGCGACCTCGCCGCGCGCCTCGACGGTGACCTTCTTGCGCAGATCGCCGTTGGCGACCGCCGAAGAGACCCGGGAGATGTTCCGCACCTGGCTGGTCAGGTTGTTGGCCATCAGGTTGACGTTGTCGCTGAGGTCCTTCCAGATGCCCGTCGCACCCGGCACCCGGGCCTGGCCGCCGAGGATGCCCTCGGTGCCCACCTCACGGGCGACCCTGGTCACCTCGTCGGCGAAGTTCAGCAGCTGGTCCACCATGGTGTTGACGGTCGTGACCAGTTCGAGGATCTCGCCCCGGGCGTCGACGGTGATCTTCTTGGAGAGATCACCGTTGGCGACCGCGGTGGTGACCTCGGCGATGTTGCGGACCTGCATGGTCAGGTTGTTCGCCATGCCGTTGACGGACTGGGTGAGGTCCTTCCACGTACCGGACACTCCCTGCACCTCGGCCTGGCCGCCGAGGATGCCCTCCGTACCGACCTCGCGGGCGACCCTGGTCACCTGCTCGGCGAAGTTCGAGAGCTGGTCGACCATCGTGTTGATGGTGTTCTTCAGCTCCAGGATCTCGCCCCGCGCGTCCACATCGATCTTCTGCGACAGGTCACCCCGCGCCACCGCAGTGGCGACCTGCGCGATGTTTCGGACCTGAGCGGTGAGGTTGCCCGCCATGCCGTTCACCGAATCGGTCAGATCACGCCACACCCCGGCCACGCCGGGCACCTGCGCCTGACCGCCCAGCCGCCCGTCGGTACCGACCTCGCGGGCGACCCGGGTCACCTGCTCGGCGAAGGCGGAGAGCTGGTCGACCATCGTGTTGATGGTGTTCTTCAGCTCCAGGATCTCGCCCCGCGCGTCCACATCGATCTTCTGCGACAGGTCACCCCGCGCCACCGCAGTGGTCACCTGAGCGATCTGGCGCACCTGCGAAGTCAGGTTCCCTGCCATGAAGTTGACGGAGTCGGTGAGCTCCTTCCAGGTGCCCGAGACGCCGTCCACCCGGGCCTGGCCCCCGAGGCGGCCCTCCGTACCCACGTCACGCGCCATCCCCGTCACCTGGTCGGCGAAGCTGGAGAGCTGCGACACCATCGTGTTGACGGTGTTCTTCAACTCCAGCATCTCGCCCGCGACATCGACGGTGACCTTCTGCGTCAGGTCACCGTTGGCCACCGCGGTCGTCACCTGCGCGATGTCGCGCACCTGCCCGGTGAGGTTGCGGAACGCCGCGTTCACCGAGTCGGTGAGGTCCTTCCAGGTCCCCGCCGCACCCGGCACCTCGGCCTGACCACCGAGCCGGCCCTCGACGCCGACCTCCCGGGCGACCCGGGTCACCTCCGAACCGAACGCCTGGAGCTGGTCCACCATCGTGTTGACGGTGTTCTTCAGCTCCAGCATCTCGCCGGCCACATCCACCGTGACCTTCTGGGACAGGTCACCGTTGGCCACCGCCGTGGTCACCTGCGCGATGTCCCGCACCTGGGTCGTCAGGTTCCGGAAGACCGTGTTCACCGAGTCGGTGAGGTCCTTCCAGGTCCCCGCCGCACCCGGCACCTTCGCCTGACCGCCGAGCAGACCCTCGCCACCGACCTCGCTGGCCACCCGGGTCACTTCGTCCGCGAAGAGCCGCAGCGTGTCGGTCATCTGGTTGATGGTCTCGGCCAGTTGCGCCACCTCGCCACGGGCGCTCACCGTGACCTTCTGGGACAGGTCGCCGTTGGCGACGGCCGTGGTCACCTCCGCGATACCGCGCACCTGGGAGGTGAGGTTCCCGGCCATCGTGTTGACGGAGTCCGTGAGGTCCTTCCACACCCCGGCCACACCCGGCACGGTCGCCTGCCCGCCGAGCTCACCCTCCGTGCCCACCTCACGGGCGACCCGGGTCACCTCGGAGGAGAACGACGACAGCTGGTCGACCATCGTGTTGACGGTGTTCTTCAGCTGGAGCATCTCGCCGGCCACATGGACGGTGACCTTCCGCGACAGATCGCCCTTGGCGACCGCCGTCGTCACCAGGGCGATGTCGCGCACCTGCGCGGTCAGCCGGTACGCCATGGTGTTCACGGAGTCCGTGAGGTCCTTCCACGACCCGGACATCCCGCGCACCTGGGCCTGTCCGCCCAGCTTGCCCTCGGTACCCACCTCGACCGCGACCCGCGTCACCTGCTCGGTGAACGCCGACAACTGGTCGACGAGGCTGTTGACCGTACGGGCGACCTTCAGGAACTCGCCGCGCAACGGCCGTACCGTCTCGTCGGACGTGTGCGAGCGCAGTTCCATCCGCTGTTCGAGATCACCGTCGGCCACCGCCGAAAGCACCCGCCCGACCTCCGAGACCGGGCGTGCCAGATCGTCGACGAGCTCGTTGGAGGCGTCGATCGCGGCGGCCCAGGAGCCCTCGCAGGCGCCCGTCTCCAGCCGCTCGGTGAGCTTCCCCTCACGTCCGACCACCCGCCGCACCCGGGCCAGCTCACCGGTGAGATGCAGATTGCGGTCGGCGACCTCGTTGAAGACCGCCGCGATCTCCGCCATCACATCGTCGCCCGAGACGGTCAGACGCCTGCGGAAATTCCCGTCGCGCATCGCCACGAGGCCCGCCAGCAGTCTGTTGAGCGCCGCCGCGTCGACGTCGATGGTTCCATTGCGCTGTTTCTTCACGGACTGTCCGCCTTTTGTGCGCGTGCTTTTGCCCCGCGCCGCCACGCCAGACTCCACCGTGTCCCTCCCGCAGGGGTTGACCGTATCGCTCGGGCCTTGTCCTGGAGCTTGCCCAGTTCTTCTTTGGCTCACCGCCACGGACCACCGTCGACGGGTGACCATGGGGACGTCAAATCGTTGAAACGTACCAGGCCCGACGCAGCCGGGGTGCAAGCTCCAAGGGTTGTCCCGCATCACCCGGCTGAGAAGCCCACACTTGTCCGTTCACAGGTCCGTTCCTGCTCGCTCCTGCCCGAAGTCGCCCCTCGTGTATCCGGCACCGAGACCGAGCGTCTAGCCTGGCAGGCGAATCGAAGCGGCGAGAAACGGGCACAGGACTCGGGGAAGCGACGAGACACCAATGGGGAGTGCTGTGATCACCGCGCGCGCGGCCGCCACCTTCGACCCGGTCGGGCGCTCGGTCGCGACCGCCCGCGCCTTCGTCCGTGACACCCTGCAGGGGTGGGGCTACACCGACGTGGTCGACGACGCGGTCGTCCTCACCAGCGAGCTGGTGACCAATGCCGTGATCCACGCGGGCACCGCGGCGGACGTGCTGTGTCTGCGCACGGAGGACGGCGTCCGGATCGAGGTCTCGGACCACTACCCGGAACGCGAGGTCCCGCTCCAGAGCGCGGGCCCGGACTTCGGCAGCCCGGACCGCGAGAACGGCCGAGGGCTGCTGCTCTGCGCGGCACTCGCCACCCGGTGGGGCGTCGAGTACTCGCCCACCCGCAAGCATGTCTGGTTCCAGCTCGACCTGCCCGAACGCCCGGTGGGCATCCGCTCGGCGGGCCCGCTGCTCCCCGTGGGACTGCTCCCCGTCGCCGACGAACGCGTCCGGGTGGCGGTCGTCCAGATCGACAGCGCCGGCTCCATCGCGGCCTGGAACGAGGACGCCGCATTCCTTTTCGGCCATACCGCGGATCAGGTCACCGGGAAACAGCTCACCGACTTCACCGCCTGGCCCCAGACCCCCGGCACCAACACGGGCATCGTCGACGCCCTCCAGCTCTCGCGCTGGGAGGGCAGTTACGGGATCCGGGGCGACGACGGCCGGATCATCCCGGTCTACGCCTCGCACCTGCGGGTCCGTGACACCCATGGCGAGCCCTCGACCGTCTGCCTGCTCGTCCGCGACTACGAACGCGCCGTGCTCCAGTCGCCGGCCCGCACGCCGGTGTCCGACACGAACTCCGAGAACGGCAAGACGGACCCGTTCGAGATCTTCATCGGCTCCCCCGCCCCGGACGACCTCGACGGCCTGCTCCAGCGCACGGTCGAACGGGCCCGCGACATGCTCGATGCCGATGCGGCCTTCCTGCTGCTGGCCACGGACGACGAGACGGAGCTGGAGGTACGGGCCACCACGGGCCTGCCCTCCGCCCGCCAGCGTTTCGCACGCGTCCCGGTGGAGGCCGGAACCGGACGGTACGGATCCGCCCGGATGCCCGCCGTCCACGAAGACCTCGACAACGTGCCGGGCGCCGTCCCGCTGCTCGGCGGGACCGGGATGCGTTCTGTCGTCACCGTCCCGCTCAAGGTCGAAGGGCGGCTGACAGGCTCCCTGGGCGTCGCCGCCGAAGCGGCCGGCCGCTACTCGAACGAGGAGGCCCTGCGCCTGCAGTTCGCCGCGGACCGGATCGCGCTGGCGGTCGAGTCGGCCCGTCTGGGCGAGCTGGAGCGCCTTCGTCGCGGTTCCCTCTCCTTCCTCGTCGAGGCCTCCGACCTGCTGGCCGGAACCCTCGACCGGGACCAGACCCTGGCGCTGATGGCCCAGATGACGGTCCCCACCCTGGCCACCTGGTGCGCCGTGTACACGATCGCCGACCAGTCGTCCGATCCGTACCTCTCCTACGTGCTGCACGAGGACGAGGAGCGCATCGACGGGCTCAAGGCTCTGCTCTCCAAGATCGCACCGCCCGACCCCGTGCCGACCCCCGGCGCCCGCGTCTGGACCGCCCCGTCCGAGGCCGCCCACCAGGCCGCCCTGCGGAGTTCGATGCGCACGCTCGGCCTCGGTGAGACCGGCCGGTTCGTCGAACCGGGCAGACTGGGTTCCGGCATCCGTACGACGCTCGCCACCGCGGCCGCGGTGGGCGGCGAGACGGTGGTCCTGCCGCTCGTGGCCCGTAACCGTGTCATCGGCATGCTGACGCTGGGGAAGCCCTCCGACGACCATTTCCGCCAGGAGATCCTGGAGTTGGCCGAGGACCTCTCCCGCCGCGCCGCCCTGGCCCTCGACAACGCCCGCCTCTACTCGGAGCGCACGGCGATCAGCCAGTCCCTGCAGCGCAGTCTGCTGCCGCCGGGGCTGCCCGACGTCCCCAATGTCGAGATCGAGGTCATCTACCGCGCGGCCGGCGAGGGCAACGAGGTCGGCGGTGACTTCTACGACGTCTTCCCGATCCGCGACGGCGCCTACGGCTTCGCCATCGGCGACGTGTGCGGTACAGGGCCGGAGGCCGCGGCCGTCACGGGCCTCGCCCGCCACGCCCTGCGCCTCCTCGCCCGCGAGGGCTTCGGCGGCCCCGCAGTGCTGGAGCGACTCAACGCCGCCATCCTGGACGAGGGCGCCCGCAGCCGCTTCCTGACCCTCCTGTACGGCGAGCTGTGGCCCCAGGAGGATGGCAGCGCCCTGCTGAAGGTGGTCTGCGCGGGACACCCGCTGCCGCTGCGCCTGCGTCAGGACGGTTCGGTCGAGGCGGCGGCCGAGCCCCAGCCGCTGCTGGGGGTCATCGAGGAACTCGAACTGTACGAGCAGACGGTGACCCTGGCCCCGGGCGATGTCCTGCTGTGCGTCACCGACGGCGTCACGGAACGCCGGGAGGGCACCCGCATGCTGGGCGACGACGGTCTGGCGGACGTCCTGTCGACCTGCACGGGCCTCACGGCGGGTGCGGTGGCGGCTCGCATCCTGCGGGCGGTGGAGCGTTTCGCCGCCGAGCCGGCCTCGGACGACATGGCCATCCTCGCCATGCGCGTGCCCGAGCCTCCCAACCTCCAGTAGGGCTGCACCAACAGGAAAGGCCCCCGCCGACTGGCGGGGGCCTTTCCTTGTCTTCTGAGCCCCAATGCGGAATCGAACCGCAGACCTTCTCCTTACCATGGAGACGCTCTACCGACTGAGCTATTGGGGCCTGCTGCGCTGTGGCAACGAGGTAAAGCATACCCCGAACTCAGGGATGCTCAAAACCACTGGCCGCAGAAGACTCTGACGGGCCCTCACGGGGCCTGCCCTGTCCCTCCCACCACAATGCGGACCTGCTCGCGCAAGGCCGGCCCGACGAAACGACGTCATCGGGCGCCGCCCGGTCAATGCCCGTAAACGCAGAAAAGCCCCGTGCCACAAGGGCACGGGGCTTTCCCGTAAAAGGAGTTCGGCGGCGTCCTACTCTCCCACAGGGTCCCC
>NZ_JBSFBQ010000031.1:0-95468 GCF_053593015.1 Streptomyces sp. NPDC002403
CGGCGCACCATCCGGGCGGCCAGTGTCTCCGCGGGAGTCACCGGCCGCCCGCGGTTCTCGCACCTGTTCCACCAAACAAACAGTTGGTAGATTTACCCGACCGTGCAGGACGGAAGACGGCGGGGCGGACGCATGGACATCGGCAATCCCATCGACTTCACGGGGCGGGCCGTGATCGTCACCGGCGGCACGAAGGGCATCGGCGCCGCGATCGCCGAGGCGTTCCTCGCCGCCGGGGCGGACGTAATGGTCTGCGGCCGTGGCGAACCGTCCGAGCTGCCACAGAGCGGCACCCGCCGGGCGCACTTCCGGCCGGCCGACGTCCGCGACCCGGAGGCCGCCGCGGCGCTGGTCGACGCGGCGGCGGATCGCTTCGGACGACTGGACGTGCTCGTCAACAACGCGGGCGGCTCCCCCGACGCCGACGCGGCCACCGTGTCACCGCGCTTCGTGGAGAAGATCGTCGCCCTCAACCTCCTGGCCCCGTTCCATGTGTCACAGGCCGCCAACCGGATCATGCGGGAACAGGACACCGGAGGATCGATCGTCAACATAGGCAGCGTCTCCGCGCACACCCCGCAGCCGGGCACGGCCGCGTACACGGCCGCGAAGGCCGGACTGCTCGCACTGACCCGGGCACTGGCCCTGGAATGGGCACCGAAGGTGCGCGTCAACCACATCACGACCGGGCTCGTCCGCACGGAAGGCGCGGCATCCGTCTACGGCGAGGACGGCGGCGCCGCGCTGGCCGGGGTCATCCCGATGCGACGGATGGCGGCACCGGACGATGTGGCGCGCGCCTGCCTGTACCTGGCGGGCGACCTGGCCTCCTACGTCAATGGCGCCGATCTGGCGGTGCACGGCGGGGGCGAGGTGCCGGCCAGATTTCTCGCAACGGCGCGGGAGACGACGGGCGAGGTCGGCAAGCACTCTTTCTCGTCCTCTTGACGATAACCATCGACCCCGTTATCGTCCTCGTGACGAGAATAAAGGGGGGCCCGACATGGCCGACATCACCAGGCGCTTCGGCTGGCGCCACCTGCGCTCCGCACCCACCGCGCACATCCGCCACCACAAGCGCGGCCGGCTGGTCCACGACGGGCCGGGGCTGAGCTTCTGGTACCGCTCGCTGAGTGCCGCACTCTCGGAAGTCCCGGTGAACGACCGGGAGCTGGCGATGGCGTTCCACGCCCGCACGTCCGACTTCCAGGACGTCACCGTCCAGGCCACCGTGACGTACCGGATCAGCGACCCGGCCGAGGCCGCCGCCCGGCTGGACTTCTCGGTCGACCCGGACACCGGGGTCTGGCGCGGCGCCCCGCTGGAGCAGATCGCCACCCTGCTGACCGAGACCGCCCAGCAGCACACCCTCGACGTACTGGCCAGGACGACACTGGCCGAGGCGCTGGTCGACGGGGTCGCCTCGGTACGCGACCGGGTCGCCGCGGGACTCGCCGCCGAACCGCGGCTGCCCGCCACCGGCATCGACGTGGTCGCGGTACGGGTGGTGGCCATCCGCCCCGAGGCCGAGGTGGAGCGCGCGCTGCGCACCCCCGCCCGCGAGCAGATCCAGCAGGAGGCCGACCGGGCCACTTACGAGCGCCGTGCCGTGGCGGTGGAGCGGGAACGGGCCATCGCCGAGAACGAGCTCGCCAGCCAGATCGAACTGGCCCGCAGGGAGGAGCAGTTGGTCGAGCAGCGCGGTACCAACACCCGCCGCGAGGCCGAGGAGCACGCGGCGGCCGACGGGGTGCGCGCCGAGGCCGAGGCGGCACGCAAGGTGCGGCTGGCCCGGGCCGAGGCCGAGGCCGCCCGCGAGGTCGGCGCCGCGCGGGCCGAGTCCCAGGCGGCCTGGCTGCGGGTGCACGGGGAGGTGGACGCCGCGACCCTGCACGCCCTCGCGGCGACCAGGCTCGCCGAGAACCTGCCGCGCATCGACAGCCTCACCCTCTCCCCCGACGTCCTCACCGGCCTGCTCAGCAAGCTCGGCAACACCGGCCCGGAGACCCGGGCATGAGCCTCGCCCCGCGCGCGGTCCTGGTCCACCGCACCACCGAGTACGAGGAGTTGCTGACACGGCACGGCACGCACGGGCAGGCCGCCTTCTTCCTCTCCAGCCGCGGCCGGGCCATCGACGAGGTGGCCCGGCGCCACCGGCGGACCCAGCAGGCCCTCGCCGATGTCGCGGCCGCCGTTCCGCTCCAGTGGCGGCAGTCACGGGTGGAGCGCGCGGATCTCGACCGTTTCCTGTTCGGGCCGGAGGACGTGGTGGTCGTCGTCGGACAGGACGGGCTGGTCGCGAACGCGGCCAAGTACCTCTCCGGCCAGCCCGTCGTGGGCATCGACACCGAGCCCGGACGCAATCCGGGCGTGCTCGTCCGCCACCGGCCCCGCGACGCGGCCGCCCTGCTGAGGGCGGCCGCGTCCCCCGCTGGCGCGGCGGACGAGCTCACCATGGTCGAGGCGGTGGCCGACGACACCCAGCGACTCCTCGCCCTCAACGAGATCTACCTCGGCCCGCCCGGCCATCAGACCGCCCGCTACCGGCTCGGCCCGGACGCGCCCGACGCCGCCGCCGAGCCTCAGGCCTCCTCCGGGGTCCTCGTCGGCACCGGCACCGGCGCCACCGGCTGGCTCCGCTCGCTGTGGCAGGAGCGCCGCAGCGACCTCCGCCTCCCGGCACCCACCGACCCCCACCTCCTCTGGTTCGTCCGCGAGGCCTGGCCCTCCCCCGCCACCGGCACCTCGCTGGTCGCCGGCGAGCTGGGGCGCGGGCAGGGGCTGAGGCTCACCGTCGAGTCCGACCGGGTGGTGGTCTTCGGTGACGGGATGGAGACGGACGCACTGGAACTGACGTGGGGTCAGACGGTACGGCTCGGCATCTCGGCCACCTCTCTGCGGCTGGCCCTCTGACGTCCGGCCGGTCCGCGCGCAGGGCGGCGGCGCGGTGGTCCGTAGGCTGCCCCGTACGACCGGAGTGCCGGGCCCCGCGCCCGCGGCACGCCCCCACCTGCGAGCAGCACAGGGAGCACCATGAAAACCACGCCCGCGGACACCTCTTCCCGCAACACCCGCCCGCCACAGGCGCAGGCGGCGCTCGGCGTGGGTGTGGTCGTGCAGGACGGACAAGGACGGGTCCTCCTCGGCAGGCACCACGGCGGGACCTGGGAGCTGCCGGGCGGCAAGGTCGACCCGAACCACGAGTCCATCGCCGACGCGGCCGTCCGCGAGCTCCGGGAGGAGACGGGGCTGGAGGCCGACGCGAAGGACGTACGCGTCTTCGCCATGCTCCACGACGTGATCGGGGGGATCAACCGGGTCTCGATGGGCGCGGCGGTGACCCTGCGGTCGGGGAGCCCACAGGTGACCGAGCCCCATCTGATCAGCAGCTGGCAGTGGACCGGGCTCGATGCCCTCCCGGAGCCGTTGTTCGGCCCCTCCGCACAGGTGCTCGCGGCCTGGCGTCCCGATCTCCCGATCGAGCACCCTCCCGCGCACCGGCTGACCATCGCGGACCCCGCGGGCCCTGCGGGCGGCGCTCAACCTTGCCCTATTAATCATTTGCCTAGTGATCATAGGCAGAGTTAGCGTCCCCCGCATGAAGGCCGTGACCGAGCAGGACATCCGCGCATCGTTCATCAACTGCTCCAAGGGGGAGGCGAAACGTCTGCCGCTGCCCCGTGACCTCGACGAGCAGCCCTGGGACGATCTGGACTTCCTGGGGTGGCGGGATCTCTCAGCCCCCGGACGCAGCTATATCGTCACCGAACGCGGCGACGGACTGATCGGCGTGACGCTCCGCTTCCCCTCCCGGCAGCGCGGCTTCCTCCACCGGAGCATGTGCTCGCTGTGTCTCACCACGCACCCGGGGAACGGCGTCTCGCTCATGACCGCCCGGAAGACCGGCGCCGCGGGGCGCGAGGGCAATTCGGTCGGTCTGTACATCTGTACCGACCTCGCCTGCTCGCTGTACGTCCGGGGCAGGAGGACCGCGGCGCCGGGCAGCCGTTTCAAGGAGTCCCTGACGCTGGAGGAGCAGGTGGAGCGGACCAGGGTCAATCTCGACGCGTTCCTGGCCAAGCTCCTCGGCTGAGCCGCCCGCCGACGCGGGACCGGTCCCGGGCCGGGGCGTCGGCGGTGAAGGTGACGGGCAGCCGCTCGGGGCCGCGCAGCGCTCCCGGCCGCCACCGCAGCTCCCCGGCCGGCACGGCCAGGGCGAGGTGACGGAGGCGGCGCAGCGCGGTGCCGATGGCGATCTGCCCCTCCAGCCGGGCCAGCGGCGCCCCGAGGCAGTAGTGGATGCCGTGCCCGAACGCGAGGTGGGCATTGTCCTGCCGGGAGATGTCCAGGCGGTCGGGGTCGGGGAAGTGGTCCGGGTCGCGGTCGGCGATGGCGGACGCGACGAGCACGGTCGCGCCGCGCGGGATGTCCACGCCCGCGATGGTGACGTCCTCGCGCGCGAACCGGGCGATGCCGGGGTTGACCGGTCCGTCGTAACGCAGGAACTCCTCGATCGCTCCCGGCAGCAGCGCCGGGTCGTCCCGCAGCATCCGGAGCTGGTCGGGGTGAGCGAGCAGCGCCGCGATGCCGCTGCCGATCAGGTTGACCGTGGTGACGTACCCGGCCACCAGCAGGAGGAAGACCATGGCGATCAACTCGTCCTCGTCCAGGCTCCGTTCCTCGTCCCGGGCGGTCACCAGCGTGCTGAGCAGATCGTCTCCGGGGCGGTTCCGCCTGGCTGCGACGAGCCCGGTCAGGTATCCGCGCATGTTCCGCCATGCCTCGTCGGTCCGGGCCCGGTCCGGCGGCCCGGCCCCTTGCAGGACCAGGTCGTCGGTCCACCGCTGGAAATCGTGCCGGTCGCTGACGGGCACGCCGAGCAGTTCGCCGATCACGGTGACCGGGAGCGGCAGTGCGTAGCTTTCGACGAGGTCGGCGCGGCCGTCCGGCCCGATCCCGTCGAGCAGCCGGTCGGCGATCTCCTGGACGCGGGGCCGCAGCCCGGCCACCCGGTGCGCGGTGAACGCCTTGGACACCAGCCGGCGCAGCCGGGTGTGGTCGGGGGGATCGGTGCGGAGCATGTTGCGCAGTGCGGACTCGCGGTCCGTGGCGGGCAGCCGCTCGATGAGCCGGGGATCGGACGCGTCGCGGACATCGCTGCTCAGCCGGGGGTCGGACAGCGCGGCGAGGCCGTCCTCGTACCGTGTGACCAGCCATGCGTCCAGGCCGCCGGCGATGACGGCGCGCCGCACCGGGCCGTCCTCGCGCAGTTGCCGGTAGACCGGGAAGGGGTCCGCCACGAAGGCCGGATCGGCGTAGGGAAGAAGGACCGGCTGCTGGCTCATCATGCCTCCCGGAGGCCACCGCACCTCTCCGCGCGGTTCTGTGCGCCCTGAACCATTCGTGCACTGCTGCGTTCCAGCGTAATGGCCCCGTGGCGGCCCGCGCGGTCAGGATGCGGGTCCACCGTTCCCGTGGCACCAGGTCCGCAGCAGCACCCGCCGCCCCTTCGCCTCCCGAGCGACGGGCTCGTCCGTGGTGGGCCGGAATCCGGTCGATCGCGCCACGGCGGCGCTCGCGGCGTTGCCGGCCTCGATCCGGAGCACCACCCGTCGCGCACCGAGGCGCTGAACGGCGTATTCGGTGTCCACCGTGACCGCTTCGGACGCCAGTCCCCGGCGCCGGTACCGGGGCCCGATGCCGTAGGCGAGCTCGATGTCCCTGTCGTCCAGTTCGTCCTGGCAGATCAGTACCTCGCCCTGCGACTGCCCGCCGTCGGCCGTGACGGCCAGTCGCGCCGGAGGCCGGTGGTGACCCGGGGCCGACGTCCTGGTAGGCGCCGTCGGCCAGGACGAGTACGCCCCGCCGCACACAGATCCGGATGATGCGGTTGTGCGCGGATCACGGTCGGCCCGGGGATCCAGACCGGCACCGCGGCGAGATCCACAACACTGCGCCGGCAACGTCCGACAGCTGCTCAACTACCCACAGCACGAGGTCTTTACGGACTCGCCACAGCAGGTCCGCCCCAGTTGCTACGACTTTGCACCACAGGTCCACACCGTAGAAGCCGCGGTCGGCCGGCAGTGGCATCCCTGGTCGCAGAGACACCAGGACTGCCCCGGCCGGAGTCTGCTCTCCGGTGCACAGGGCCCCGGTTGCGGCGTCGAAGACGACATGGGTGCCGCATTCCGCCAGGCCGACCGTGCACAACTGCGGGCGGCCGAAGCTCTGTTCACCCCGACCGAAGCGAGGCGGACGGCCGAACGCCTCCACGTCCGCCTTCGCGTCAGGCAGGTCGAACGTAGTGCCGCCAGTCGCGGCAGAAGGCACCCCGAGTGTCCGGTGCGGCGACTGGACGTCACATCCGCGCAGACAACTGCCGCACAAGCGCCACACCGCTCTGCTCCACCCGGCCCATCTCCTCCAACACCCCGTCCACAAGCGACCGGGAGAAAGCCTGTGTCAGCACCCCGACCCGGTCCGACGGTCGCTCACCAGATGGCTTCAGCTGACCCGCTCTCGGCACACCGACAAGAACGACCGGATTGCCCTTGGCCTGCCGGTATTGGCCTAAGTCCGCGTAGGCGTATCCGGTGACCGGCAGGGCGACCTGTGCGCAGTCGTCGGCCCGAGGGTTCGCCGCAAGGCGACCCGGCAGTCGTTCGGGTGGGGCCGGTGGCGCGATTCGTTCCCCTGAATGGAATGGGGAACTATGCATGATCTGTGCACATCAGGGTAAGGGCTTTACCTTTTCATTACGAAAGGATCAAGATCACTTGGGTTGACCGCCGGGTATGCCGGACCTACGCCTGGTTGCCCAAGTTTCGGATCACCGCCTCCTCGCTACGTTCACATATGCATCACATTCGTGGTGAACATGTAGTCGAGAACCGAGGAATGATGAGCAGTCAGATACCCGCGCCAGAAGGGCGCGGACGGATCCGGGCAGGGAGGGGCCTGCGCTGCGCAGCGGGCAGCCTTGCCCTTGCCCTGTCCATCAGCCTTCTTGAGGGGGCGGGTTCCGCGGCCGCGGTGCCTTCTCGAGCAGTTGCTGCTCAGGTGCAGCCAACGGCCACACAGGCGGCGGATATCTCTTCCGCGCGTGTGGCGGCAAGGCTTTCCGGTAAGCGTGTTGAGGCGTTGTCGGAGCGAACGGAAACATCGACGACCTGGGTGAACAAGGACGGATCGCTCACAACGGAACTCTCGGCCGGTCCGGTCCGCTTCCAGGACCCTACTACGGGTGACTGGCGTGACGTCGACGTCAAGCTGACAGCCGAGGCCGACGGCTCGGTCGTGTCCAAGGCCCACCCGCGCGGGCTGAGGCTCGCGGGCAAGTCCGGTACCAGGGCCGCCTCGCTCCGCGCTGCCCAGTCCGCCCCCGCCACGGACCTGGTCACCCTCGGCAGCGGTGACGAGGCGATCACCCTGCAATGGCGCGGCGGCCTGCCGACCCCCGAGCTGGACGGCACCCGTGCCACCTACGGAAACGCCGTTCCGGGCGCGAACGTGGTCGTGGAGGCCACACGTACCGGCTTCGAGCAGTTCGTCGAAGTCAAAACCAGGCCCGAGCCCGGCTTCTCCTACACACTGCCGCTGCTCACCAAGGGTCTGAAGATCCGGGAACAGGCTGATGGCAGCGTCCTCTTCACGGACAAGAAGTCCAAGAAGAGTGCCGTGATGCCGGCCCCGATGATGTGGGACGCCACCGTCGACAAGAGATCCGGGGAACACACAAATCGTGCCAGGGTCGGCCTGGAGGTCGTCAGGACCAAGGGCGGAGTCGACCTGGTCATCACCCCGGACGCCGATTTCCTTGCCGACCCGAGTACCGCCTATCCGGTGACCGTCGACCCGTCCACCTCGTCGCTGAGCAACGTGTTCGACACGTATGTGCAGCAGGGCGAGACCGTCGACTGGTCCACCGACAAGGAGCTGGACTTCGGGAACCCGGGCACGAAGAACGCGAACGGTACCCCGCGCACCGCGGAGTCCTTCATCTCCTGGAACACCACGCCGATCCAGGACGCGCTGATCCTCAACGCCAAGCTGAGTCTGTGGAACTTCCACTCCGCCAACACGGACTGCAAGCTCTACCCGTGGGAGGTCTGGTCGTCCGGAGCAGCGTCCACATCGAGCCGGTGGACGAACCGCCCGACGATGACTGCGAAGAAGGCGACCTCCACCGAGACCCGTGGCAACGCCGACTGCACTTCGCAGCCCGACGGCTGGATCAACGCCGACGTGACGACGCTCACGCAGGAGTGGGCCTCCGCCAAGGCCAACCGCAGTCACATGGGCATCCGCGCCACCAGCGAGTCCGTCGTCGCTCAGTGGAAGCGCGTCAACTCGGCCAACGCGGCGTCCAACCCGCCGAAGCTGGTCGTCAACTACAACTACCGGCCTCGTACCGGCACCAAGCAGGAAGCCGGCCCTCCGTACTTCTCCTACGGCGGCACCTACATGGTCAACACGGTCACACCGACCCTGCGTGACACCTTCATCGACCCCAATGGCGACAAAGTCAACGGCACCTTTCAGATCTTTGACAACGCCACCGACACCCAGGTCGGCGATGTCCTTGTCTCGAAGTTCGCAGCCTCCGGACAAGTGGCATCGGTGACGGTCCCCACCGGGGTGCTGGCCCACGGCAAGACGTACAAGTTCCGCACGTCGCCGTACGACGGCACGCACTACAACACGGGCTGGTCCGCCTGGAAGACGTTCACAGTCGACACCACCTCGCCCTCGGCTCCAACCGGCATCACGTCCGCCGACTACCCGCCGAACGACTGGGTCAAGGGTGCCGGCCAGGCAGGAACCTTCACCGTCACCCCGCCGGCGTCGGACCACAACTGGCTCGAATGGTCACTGGATGGCGTGACCTGGACCAAGGCCGCCACGAACGGCGCTTCAGGGGCCAAGGCCCTGTCCGTCACTCCGGCCAAGAACGGTACCCACACCCTCCAGGTCCGCACGGTCGACAAGGCGGACAACAAGTCCGAAGCCATCGAATACGGTTTCCACGTCGGCCCTGGCGGATTCATCAAGCCCTCGGAGGGCGAGCGCACTGCACGGCGCATGGAGCTGGTCGCCGACGCGGACGGCGCCAAGTACGACGCGGTGTCCTTCTCCTGGCGTCGCTCCGAAGCCGATGCGTGGACACGGATTCCCACCGCTGACGTGACGTCCGGCGATACCGCGCTCACCGCGTGGCCGGTGCCCATGACGAATGGCAGGAACAAGCCCCTGGTCTGGGATGCGGCGAGGACCGTGGCGCCTGACGGTTCGATTCAGCTCAAGGCCGACTTCACCGGCCCCGGCTCCCCCACCGGTGCGACCCAGCCGCTCGGTGTCGTCGTGGACGCAGACGCCAACAGCTCGTCCAGCAGCCGTGTCGGCCCCGGCACGCTCAATCTCCTGACCGGCGACTTCGGTCTCTCCGAGGTCGAGGCTTCCTACTTCGGCCTCTCGGTGAACCGTTCGGCTTCTTCCCGCACGCCGGTCGTCAGCAACGCCGAAGAGGGGCAAGCACCCGTTTTCGGCAAGGAGTGGACGTCCGGAATCACCGCTGAACTAACGGAATCCGACTACACCTACGTACGCAGGATCTCGGACACCTCTGTCGCCGTGATGACGAACAACGGTGACGAGATCAACTTCACGGCGAACGCGTCGCGAACCGGATGGATCGGTGAGGCAGGGTCGCAGACGCTCAGCCTCAAGGGGAGCGTCACGGGAGACTTCACCCTGGTGACCTCCGACGGTTCCGTCACCACGTTCAAGAAGCTCGACGCCACCTCCACGACGTGGAACGTGACCTCCACCAGGCTGGACGGCAAGGCTGACTCCACCACCACGATCGTCTCCGAGACCGTCACCGTGGGTTCCAAGAGGCTGGCTCGTCCCGTACGTGTCGTGGCTCCCACCTCAGCGGTCGCGTCCGCAACCTGCGGTGAAGGGCCTTCCACCAAGGGCTGCCGCGTACTCGAATACGACTACGCGGACTCGACCACCGCGACCGCCACGACGTTGGGCGATTTCATTGGGCAGGTGAAAAGCATCCGCCTGTGGTCGACCGGCCCCGGCGCGACTGCGGCAACGTCCAAGGCTGTGCAGTCGTACGCCTATGACACGGACGGACGACTCCGCGAGGCGTGGAACCCTCAGATAAGCCCCGCGCTCAAGACTGCCTACTCCTACGACGCCGCAGGCCGAATTACCGGGCTCACCCCAGCCGGAGAACTGCCTTGGACGTTCACCTACGGCAAGGTCGGCAGCTCTCCCGTGGCTGGCGACGGTATGTTGCTCAAGGTGTCGCGCCCGGCGCTCAAGCCCGGCACGACCGCCACCGTCGAGGGCACCGCGGTGACCAGCCTCGTCTACGAGGTGCCGCTGACCGGGGTGAACGCTCCCTATCAGATGGGCTCGGCTGCAGTGGCCGCGTGGGGCCAGCAGGATGTCCCCACCGATGCCACCGCGATCTTCCCGGCAGATTCCATTCCCGCCGCGCACATCGGTAGCGGCCTGAACGGCAAGCAGTACGAACGCGCCTCCGTGAGCTACCTCGGCGCTTCCGGACGTCCGGTCAACGGCGCCACACCAGGTGGTCACATATCGGTCGCCGAAAGCGATCGCTTCGGCAATACCATCCGTGAGCTGACCGCGAGCAACCGGACATTGGCGATGGGGATTTCGGCCCAGGACCGTGCCCAGCTCGCAGACTTGGGAATCGCGTCGCTGCCGTCCGCCGAGCGGGCGTACCTGCTTTCCACGAGCTCCACCTACAATCCCAGCGGCACCCAGGCAGTGGAACAAATGGGGCCGCTCCACCGAGTCGATCTCACCAAGGACCTGAAGGACGGAAGTACGGTCCTGGTCGCCGGCGGCACGTCCGTCCCGGCCCGCACCTGGACGGTGAACAGTTACGACGACGGACGTCCCACCGACGGAACCGCGTCGATCAAGGATCAGACGACACGCTCCGTCACCGGTGCGAGCGTCCGCGGCCACGACACGATCATGGCTGCGGAACAACGTTCCGACACCCGGTACGACTGGGTAGCGGGGTTGCCGATCGCCACGGTGAAAGACCCGGCCGGCCTGAATCTGGTAACGACCACGCACTACGACACGCGAGGTCGGATCACTGCGGTGATTCCGCCCGGCGCGACCGACACCGACGCGTCCGCCCGTCTCACCGAATACTGGAGCGCAACAGGCACAGGCCGGTGCAAGGGCCGACCCGAATGGGCCGACCAGCCGTGCTGGACCGGTCCCGGTGGCAACATCACCGGTGGTGGCACCCAGCCCGCCGAACTAGTCCAGACCACAACCGAATACGACTGGTGGGGCAACAAGTCCAAGATCTCGGAAACCGCGAACGGGATCACGCGCACATCGACGACAAGCTATGACGCGGCCGGACGGCCCGTCGCGGTCACGACGACCGGCGGGACGGGACAGGCGGTCCCGACGGCCACCACCACGTACGACGCGTCCAGCGGACTGGAGGCCAGGACAACTTCGCCCACCGGCGGGGACATCACCCGCCTCTACGACAAGCTCGGTCGCCAGATCTCCTACACCGATGTCGACGGAGGTACGACGGAAGTTCAGTTCGATCTGCTGGACAGACCACTGAAGGCCTCCGATTCCGTCCCCTCGACGGTCACCTTCGCCTACAACCACACCGCCGAGCCCCGCGGCTTCGCCACCAGGAGTACCGACTCCGTGGCCGGCTCCTTCGAAGCCGCCTACGACGCGGACGGCGCGGTGGCGAGCGAAACCCTGCCCGGCGGCTTCGTGATGACCCAGGAGAAGAGTCCGACAGGCGACGCCACGTCACGGACGTACACCAAGGCATCCGACGGCACAGTCGTGCTCTCGGACCGCGTCAGCGAATCCGCGGCCGGTAGACAGACACGTCACACCGGGTGGTCCGACCAGGCCTTCGCATATGACGGGGCGGCTCGGCTGACCACAGTCGAGGACACCGCTGACAGCGTCTGCACACGGCGTGTGTACGGGTTCGACCAGCGCAGCAATCGCAAGTCCCTGACCACAGTCTCCGCCGCCCCCGGCGTCAGCTGCGCCACCACGGGCGGCACCACCACCACACACGCTCACGACAGCGCCGACCGCCTGACCGACCCCGGCTACTCCTACGACGCCTTCGGCCGGATCACCGCCGCCCCCGGACACGGGTCGCTCGGCTATTACGCCAACGACCTCGTGCACCAGCAGACCACCGGCGGCAAACGGCAGACATGGGCACTCGACGCCATGCTGCGATTCCGCTCGTGGAAGGTGGAAAGCGGTTCCGGTTCTTCCTGGACGCAAACGGCTGCCAAGGTCAACCACTACGACAGCGACAACGACAACCCCAGATGGATCGTGGAGGACACCACCACCGGTGCGCTGACCCGTTACGTCGAGAACGCCGCCAGCGGACTCGCCGCCACCACGAGCAGGACCGGTGACATCGTCCTGCAACTCACCAACATCCACGGAGACATCGCGCTCCAGCTGCCGCTGGACATCAGCAAGGCCCCCGTGGTGATGGACAACGATGAGTACGGCGCCCCGCGAGCGGGCCAGACGCCCGCTCGCTACGGGTGGCAGGGGTCCGAGCAGCGATCGACCGAAACCCTGACCGGATTGACCCTGATGGGCGTGCGTCTGTACGACCCTGCCCGGGGGCGTTTCCTGCAGACCGATCCGGTCTCCGGTGGCTCCGCCAATGCCTACGACTACGCCAACCAAGATCCGTGCGGCGCCTCCGACGTGAGCGGCACTACTCCCAACTGCGGCAAGAAGCGCTTCCGGAACGGCTATGGGATGCGTATCGTCACGACATTTCGCGGCGGAGGAAAGGCGAAGAGCAACGGCTGGCCGTACCGTTCATACCAGGTCAACGTTCAGATCATGGGATGGACCAACCGCTATGTCGCCAAGAACATGACCCGCGCCGAGACCTGGGGTGTGAAGCCCGGACGCAGTAACAAGCAGGTCAAGCTCCAGAGCAAGAACAGTTGGAGCCAGGTCCGTGCCACACAGTGGTTCACCCACTACAACATCCAGGTCAAACCGGGCACCAAGATCTGGACCGGCGGACAAGCGATAGTCATCGGCTGGAACAGTTTTGTGGCATCGATGACGGATACCTGTATCGCAAAATGATCCTTTCGCTCGGCGCCCGAGTGTTCTGACGAACGTGGTGACACGCCCCGGCGGGGCGTGTCACCACGCACCTACGGCACCCTCCCGCTCAAAGAGAGTGAAAATCCTTGTGAATATGAAACAGATTGCTCACGCTACTCTTTCCCGATCTTCCCGGACAGTTGAATCGGGGGGAGACGAATTTGAGAATTCCTCCGACCGTATCCTCATGACGGATGTTTCTCTTTGTGGCGCCATCGGATTCGTTCTGGTCGTTCATCGCCGACGTGACGGATTGGTGGCCGAGGAAATCTACTATGCGCTACGGAATTCTGACGGGACTTGGCAGGAGCCCGATCACCTCAGTGGTGGTCTCGTCGGAATTGACCCGGAAATCGCCAGTGACGTCCGGGGCGCGCTGCGCGGCGATACCATGGCAAGGATCTCGGATGCGGAATCGCTCATCTACACCGGCCGGTTCAGTATCGATGACGGATACGAAAGCGTGCGCTTCCTGGAAGTGCTCACAGCTCCGTGGATCGACCACATCGAGGTGGCCGACCGGGACCGGCCAGCTGCTCCCGTAACTCGAAAGCCAGCACCTCACGCACTGTCAATTCTGGTGACCTTCCCTGAACAAAGACTACTTCTACGAACCGGCTCGGACGGTTCAGTCATCCACTTCGACGGGGCCGGAGTCGTTACTGAGAGCTGGTAACACGATCACGAGTGGGCCTTTTTGAGACGTCGGCAGCAGATGAGGCCGCAGGCCGGGGAGACGAAGACGTCGTGGTCAACGCCGCCCGGGTGACCGGCTGGCAGAAAGTCCACAAGCAGGCCCCAGAACGAACGCCTCGGCCCACGGGCGCCGGCCCTGCCCGACCGGGAAACCCTCGTCGCGCCGGCCGACGCGCTCGTGGCCGCCTCTCACGACCAGTACCGCGACTGCGGAGACGTGGTCACCTTCGCCGCGTGCACCGCCGCACGGACCGGAGAGATCTCGGGCTGCCGTGTCGGAGACATCGACACCACCCAGAGGATCTGGACCGTGGGGCGTCAGACCGCACCCGCGCCCGGCGGGCTGACCGGCAAGGGCACAAAGGGCAAGCGGGCCCGCAAGGTTCCGACCGTCGCGAAGGTCCGCCCCCTCATCGCCCAGCCCATCCTGTCCGCCGGGGCGGCGCTCTCCGTACACCTCGGCGTGCAGCGCGCACCACGCTCGCCGCCGAGCCCGATCGCCGTAACCCGCCGAGCTCGGGCACACCGGCCTCCAACTGGTCCCCAGGAATGATCAAGGGCCGGTTTCGGATTGCTCCGAAACCGGCCCTTATCTGCGACTGTCTCCAGTCGGGACGACAGGATTTGAACCTGCGACCCCTTGACCCCCAGTCAAGTGCGCTACCAAGCTGCGCCACGTCCCGATGCGCTTCCTCCCGGTTCTTGCCGGGCGGCTTCGCGGGACAAACATTACCTCACTCCGAGGCCCGGATCGACGCCCGTGCCTGGTGGGCGCGGTTCGCCAGGGATTCCGCGCCGCAGGCGGTGGCCAGTTTGTGGGCCCTGGCGAGTTCGCGCGGGGAGCGGATCGCGATGCCGTAGTCGACGAGGGCCAGCGCGTGCTCGTACGCGGACGGGGACGCCTCCAGATGACGGACCGACTCGGCCAGCAGGTGGATGGCGTCCTCGGGGGCGGCGAAGAGGGAGACGCAGCGCAGGGCCTCGCCGATCGCGGTGTCCGTGCCGAAGCGCTCGGCGTGCACCCGGGCCGAGGCAGCGAGTTGCCCGGCGCGGGCCGGGTCCTCCTCGGCCAGGGCCCGGGCGAGGTCGCCGGCCCAGGGAGCCCACACGCCGTTGAACCTGCCGCGGGGTTCGAGGGCCTGGCCGGCCGCTTCGAGTTCGACGACGGCTTCCTTCGTACGGCCTTCGGCCAGCAGCAGACGGCCTCGTACGCACGGGCCGTCGGGCAGCACCATCGCGCTGGGGTAGGGCGCGCCGAAGGCGTAGCGGTCGGCGATCTCGCGGGCCTCGGTGACGCGTCCGCGGGCGACCAGGGTGTCGATGAGCAGGCAGGCCGCGTCCCAGTGGACCGGGAGTCCGCTGCCGACACGGTCGGCCAGGCGCAGCCCTTCGCGCAGGAAGCCCTCGGCCTCGGCGAGCCGGCCGCGACGGCGGTGGACCAGTCCGAGCAGGGTGTGCGCGAACGCGAGGTGCGCGCCGCTCCAGCCGGAGATCTCGAAGGCGCGGACGGCCTCGCCGAAGAGTTCCTCGGCCCGGTCGAGCTGGTCGGTGAAGGCGTAGGTGATGCCGACGAGGGTCGGCAGTTCGAAGCCCCACTCCGCGTCGGTCCAGCCGAGTCCCCGGGCGGGGTGGCCGTCGACCAGGGCACGTTCGCAGAGGTCGACGACGAGCTGGGAGTTCTCGCCGCGCAGCATGGCGTCGAAGGCGCGGAGGGTGAGCAGGGCGCGCTCGGCGTTGTCGCGTCCGTGCAGATGGTCGGCGTTCCGTGCGAGGCGGCCGGAGCGGCCTGGACCGTCGTCCTCGGAGGCCAGCATGCCTTCCCAGAGGAAGTGGGCGGCCTGGAGCCGCATCAGGCCGGGGCCGGGAGCGGTGCGGGCGGCCTCCGCGGCGAGGGCGCCCGCCGCTTCCCTGAGCTGGTTGTTGTGCGAATGCGCGGCCGCGAGCCGGTAGGTGGCGTCGACCCGCTGGTCGTCGTCGAGTCCCGGCATGTCGAGGGCGGCGCGCAGGTGCTGGACGGTGGTGGCCGGGGAACTGAGCAGGGTGGCGCAGCCCAGTTCGTACAGCAGGGTGGCCTTCACGCGCTGGCGAGGTGGTTCCTGCAGGGCGCGTTCGAGGCAGCGGCGGGCGGCCTCCGGGGCGCCGACGGCGAGGTGCTGTTTGGCCGCTTCGCGGAGCTGCTCGACCAGTTCCTGGTCGTCGTCCGGGTGCACTTCGAGCAGGTGCCGGGAGGCCGCGGCGGGGCCGAGTCCGGCGCGGGTGATCGCCCAGGCGGCCCGGCCGTGCATCGCGGTGCGGGTGGCCGGCGGGATGGACCGGTAGACCGCGCTCGCGATGAGCGGATGGACGAACTCCAGCGGGTCGAAGCCGGTGACGATACGGGCCTCGCGCAGCCGTGCCGTGCAGTCGGCGGCCTCGGCAGGGCTCATTCCGGCCAGGGTGGCCGCGAGGTCCTGGGAGATGTCCGTGCCGAGGACGGCGGCGGCCCAGGCGAAGCGGTTGGCGTTGGTGCCGAGCCGTTCCAGGCGGGCGACGAGGCCGCTGCCGCGTGCCGACGCGCCGAGTTCGCGCAGCAGCCCTGCCGACTCCTCCAGCGGCGCCAGTTCGCGGTCCTGCACCTTGGCGACGAGCTCGACCGCCTCGTAGGGGTTGCCGCCGGTGACGGCCCACACCTCGCGGCAGAACGGGTCGTCGGCATGTTCACCGAGGGCCGCGCGGACCAGCTCGGCGGTGGCGTCCGGGGTGAGGGCGCGCAGCGCGACCCGGACCTGGGACGGGTGGGCGCTGCCCGGTCCGCTCTCCTTCTGGCGGGCGGCCAGCTCCTCCGGGCGGTGGGCCTGCACGACCAGGACGGGGAGTTCACCGAGGCGGGCGGTGAACGAGGCGAGCCAGGCGAGGGATTCACCGTCCGCCCAGTGCGCGTCGTCGATGATGAGCAGCAGCGGACGGTGACTCAGCCGTGACGCGAGCCGGGCGACGACGAAGTCCAGGCCGTCGCGCACACCCTGCGGGTCCGGCTGCGGACCGGAGGGCTCGGCCAGTCCGAGGGCCGGCGCGGCGATCTCGTACCAGGACCCGAACAGGGCTCTCACCTCGTCGGGCGGGAACCGGTCGAGCGCGGGCTGCAGCAGCTGGCGCACGACGTGGAACGGCACGGATGTGACGGTCTCGCCGCCCCGCGCGGACCAGACCGTGCAGCGGTCGGCGGCCATCGACTGGATCTCGCCGAGCAGTGCTGTCTTGCCGATGCCTGCCTCGCCGCTGAAGATCAGCAGCCCGCCGACGGCCTGGGCGCCGCAAAGGGCGTCCACGGCTTGTGCGGCGGCAGCGAGTTCCGGTTCGCGCTCGTACAGCGGCCGGGACTGCTTCATGCCTACCCTCCCCAGGGTGGTACGGATGACTTTCGACACTAGTCGTGTCCGGGGGTCCACGGACAGTGGTTCGGACAGTTCGCCGCAGGTGCGGGGCACAATCGTGGAGTGGACGAGACGCGCAGGGACCGCGACGGCGAGGGCAGGGCGCGCAACGCGCGCCCGCGTGACGGGCTGGGGCGTCCCCTTCCCTACGGGGCTCCGGGAGTCGAGCGGCAGCCGGAGGGGGTGGTGCGCACCCCCGAGGAGACCGTGCGGGAGGCGCAGCGACTGCTGGACGCGGGGATGCCGTTCCACGCGCACGAGGTGTTCGAGGACGCGTGGAAGTCGGGCCCGGCGGCGGAGCGGGAGTTGTGGCGCGGGCTCGCGCAGCTGGCCGTGGGACTGACCCACGCGGCCCGGGGCAATGCGACGGGCGGGGCGCGGCTGTTGCGGCGCGGCGCGGCGGCGCTCGCGGAGTTCACCGGTCTGCGGCCGTACGGGATCGGGGTCGACGACCTGACCGTCTGGGCCCAGGAGCTGGCCGGGCGGGTGACGGCGGGGCAGACCGCGGACGGCGGGACCGTCGACGCGGCCGCCGAGGCGCCGTGCCTGCGGCCCCCGGCCCCGTGACCCGGACCGGGCCCGGGGCGTGCCGGTGCGAGGGGCCGGATGTGGCCGGACACGCGTCGGACGTGCGCCACATTCGCCGCCCGTCACCCGGAGCGGTGAACAGGGCGGCCCGCAGCCATTACGATCGCGCGTCATGAGCACTTCTGACCAGGACCAGGCCGTGGACACCCCCATACCCGTCCCGGAGGCCGATCCCGAAGCCGTCGCGGAGACGGACTCCGAGGCGGCCGACGGCGCCGGGGACCGGAAGCTGACGCCGCGCCAGGCGAGACGGCTGCGCGTGGTCCTCTCGTCGGTCGGCATGGCGGCGATGGCGGTGGTCCTCGCGCTGCGGATCGCCAGCCGGTCCTCCGTCCTGGTGGTCGGGGTGTACGGGCTGGCGCTGATCCTGTGCGGGATCGTGATCGAGCTCAGCCGTAACGGCCGTACCCGGCTCGGCAGTTGGCTGCTGGCCTTCGGTCTGGTCGCGGCGATCGGCTCGGACTGGCTGCTCATTCCCTGACGTATGGTCAGCGCACCGCGATCCGTACGGTCCCGCCGTGCGGATCGACCCGGTCGAGCCACTCGGCGCGCAGATGGAACGCCCGGTCCGGCACGGCGGGCAGCAGCAGACGCTGCCGGTGGAGTTCCCGGCCGTCCTGGCGGACGAGGAGCAGCGGCGAGGAGAGCCTCCGGTCGGTGCGCAGGGTGAAGCGGCCGCCGAGCGGGACGTCGCCGTCGGGGCCGATGAGGTTCGGTGCGATCCACCGCAGTGGGGATTCGACCGCGATGGACGGCCGCCCGGCGGGCCAGGCGCCTGTTGTCAGATGACGCAGTACGGGCGCGGCGACGGCCCGGCCCTCGGCGAGCGCGACGCCCGCGCTCTCCACGCCGTGCAGCAGATTGCCGACGGCGAAGACCCCGGTTCCGGTCGTGCGATGGGCGGCGTCGTACGCGGGGCCGCGGGTGCCGCGGTCGAGGGTGACGCCGCCTCGGCGGGCCAGTTCGTGGTCGGGGATCCAGTCGCCGGTGAAGACGACGGTGTCGCAGCGCAGGGTCGTGGTCCGGCCGTCGTGATGGCGTACGCGGACGCCGGTGAGCCGTTCCCGGCCGGTCAGCGCGGTGACGGTGGTACGGCCGAGGACCGGGGTGCGGTCGCCGGGCCGGGTCAGGGCGGTGAGCCGGGAGGCAGGCCGGTCGGTGACCATGGCGACGACGTCCAGGCCGGCGGCGCGCAGGGTGTCCGCCGCGGCACGGCTGACGGGTTCGTTGCCGATGACGACCGCGCGGCTGCCGACCGGCTGCCGGTAGAGGTGGACGGCCTGCTGGAGTTCCCCGGTGGTGTAGACGCCGGGTGGGCGGCTGCCGGGGACCAGGCGGGCGCTGCGGGGGCGTTCGCGGGCGCCGGTGGCGAGGACGACCGCGCGGGCGGTGATCCGTTCCAGGCCGGTGGGCGCGGTGGTGTCCACGGTCAGCTCTCCGGCCCAGCCGGTGACGGTGACGCCGGTACGCAGGGTGGCCCCGGCGCGCACGGCGGCGGCCACGCAGCCGCGGGCGTACGCGGGTCCGGTCTCCCCTCCCCCGATGGCACGCCCGCCGAATCCGCCGTGGTGGCAGTGGCGGGGGATGCCGCCCGCGGTCTGTTCGCGTTCCAGGATCTCGACCCGGCCCGCCCCGGACGCGGCGAGTTCGGCCCCGGCGCCGAGACCGGCCGGGCCGCCCCCGACGATCAGCACGTCCACGGTGCGCTCGTTGCGGGTCATGGGCGGGCCTCCTCGAACAGTGCGCGGACCGCCGGCCCGCAGTAGAAGCCCTGGCATCTGCCGTTCCCGGCTCTGGTCCTGCGCCGCAGGCCGTCCGGCGAGTGCGGCGGCACCGTGCCGGCGAGGGCGTCCCTGATCTCCCCCGCGGAGACCCGTTCGCAGTGGCAGACCAGCGTGCCGTACGCGGGGTCCGCCGCGATGCGGTCGGCGTCCTGGTACGGGCGCGGGAAGGCCTCGCCGAGGTTGGGCATGGTGACGGGCGGCAGTTCGGACGGTGCGCCGAGAGCGAGGCCCGATTCGCCGAGCAGTTCCGTGACATGGGCGGCGATGGCCATGGAGGCGGTGAGTCCGGTGGAGCGGATGCCGCCGACGGCGATGTACCGCTTCTTCGGCCGGGACCGGATGCGGTAGTCCTCCTGGCCGGTCGCGGCGCGCAGTCCGGCGTAGACGGCGGTGACCTCCTCGTCGAGCAGTTCCGGCAGGATGCGGCGGCCCTTCTCGCGCAGCAGGGTGATCGCGTCGGCGGTCGATCCGGTGGCGGTCTTGTCGTCGAGGTCCTCGGCGGTGGGGCCGAGCAGCACATTGCCGAAGACGGTCGGTGCGACCAGTACGCCCTTGCCCGCGGCGGTGGGCACCGGGAGCAGGATGTGGCCGACGAGGTCGCGGGCGAGCTTGTCGAAGACGATGAGCTGACCGCGGCGCGGGGTGACGGTGAAGTCGTCGTGACCGAGTTCCCGGTCGAGTTCGTCGGCGTGGAGTCCGGCGGCGTTGATCAGATGGCGGGTGCGCAGCGTTCCCCGGGTGGTGGTGAGGGTGTGGCCGTCGTCGCCGCTGTCGATGTGCCGCACCCGGCAGTTGAGGTGCAGGTGGACTCCGGCGCGCACGGCCTGGGTGGCGTAGGCGAGCGGTGTCGTCCAGGGACAGATGATGCTCTCGTCGGGGACTTCCAGTGCACCGAGGGCGCCGGGGCCCAAGTGGGGTTCGCGGGCGCGCAGTTCACCGGCGTCCAGGAGGCGTGCCGCGTGGTATTCGTTGCGTTGCGCCTTGGCCAGCAGGGCGGGAAGTGCGGCCAGTTGTTCTTCGTCCCAGGCGACGAGCAGGGCTCCGACGCGTTCGACGGGGATGCCGGTCTCGGCCGCGTAGGCGCGGAGTCTGTGCTGCCCTTCGCGTACCAGCCGGGCTTCCAGGGAGCCGGGTACGGCGTCGAAGCCGGTGTGCAGGATGGCGGTGTTGGCCTTCGACGTGCCGTTGCCGATGTCGTCGGAGGCGTCGAGGAGCGCGGTGCGCAGCCGGTAGCGGGCCAGTTCGCGGGCGATGGCTGCGCCGACGACGCCCGCGCCGACGACGGTCACGTCGTAGACCGGGGCGTCGGGTCCGTCGCCCGGCCGGGTCCCGGGTGTGCCGGTGTCCGTCAGTGGGCCGGCTGTGGTGATCGTGGGGTGCATCGTATGGCTCTCGTACGTCTCAGGCCTGGTCCAGCAGGGTCTGCACGGCGGTCCGGAACCGGGCGCGCCGTTCGGCGGCCTCGTCGGCGCCGATCCGGGGTTCGTACACGGCGGCGGGTCTCCAGTCGGGTACCGCCTGACGGAGCGGGAGCCGCGGGTCGAGGCCGAGCCGGGCGACCGCTCCGACGCCGAGCGCGGTCACGTCGGGCAGGGCGGACACCTCGACGGGCCGTTGCAGCAGGTCGGCCTGGGTCTGCATGAGCAGCGCGGAGCGGGTCAGGCCGCCGTCGACGCGGAGCGAGGTCAGCGGTGAGCCGAGGTCGGTCGCGGCGGCCTCGGTGAGCTCGACGACCTGGGCGGCGATGCCTTCGCACAGCGCGCGCACCAGATGGCCCGGGGTGGTGGAGAGGCCGAGGCCGGTGACCGATCCGCGCAGATCCCCGCGCCACCAGGGGGCGGCGAGTCCGGCGAGTGCCGGTACGAAGGTGACGCCGCCGGAGTCGGGGACGGTGGCGCCGACGGGGTCGAGGTCGGCCGCGCCGGAGATCACCCCCAGGCCGGCGAGCCAGTCGACGGCGGACGCGGCGGTGTAGACCTGCCCGTCGAGGCAGTAGCTGGTACGGCCGCCGAGCCGCCAGGCGACGCAGCTGACCAGTCCGGTGGAACCGCGGCGCGGGGCGGGCCCGGTCTGGGCGAGCAGGAAGGCGCCCGTTCCGTAGGTGCATTTGGCGTTGCCGGGGTCCAGGGCGTTCTGGGCCAGCAGTGCGGCCTGCTGGTCCACGAGCAGTCCGGTCAGCGGGAGTTCGCCGCCGAAGGCGGCCGTCGTGCCGACCGTGCCGTCGCAGTCGACGACGTCCGGCAGCCGTTCGTCGCCGAGACCGAAGACCTCCAGGGCCCTGGGTGACCAGCCGGCCCGGTCGAGGTCGAGCAGCTGGGTGCGTCCGGCAGTCGCCGCGTCCGTGACGAAGGCGCCGGTCAGCTGGTGGACGAGCCAGGAGTCGGTGGTGGTGACGACGCCTTCACGGGTCAGCTCCCGGCGGATCCAGGCCATCTTCGGCGCGGCGAAGTACGGGTCGAGGGGCAGCCCGGTGAGATGCATCAACTCCTCGTCGTACGAGGAGAGTTCATCGCAGATCGAGGCGGAGCGCCGGTCCTGCCAGACGATCGCCTCGGTGAGCGGCCGCCCGGTGTCCGGGTCCCAGGCGAGCACGGTCTCGCCCTGGTTGGCGAGGCCGACCGCCGAAACCGGTTCACCGGCTTCCGTCAGGGCCCGGCGGCCCGCTTCGACGACCGAGCCGAGCAGTTCGGCGGGGTCCGCCTCGACCGCCCCGCCCAAGCCGTGCCGGACTCTCACCGGAACGGAAGCGGATCCGATCACACCGCGCTCGGGGCAGATCACCAGAGCCTTCGTGCCCGACGTGCCCTGGTCCACGGCGAGTACCGGGCCTGTCATCGACTCTCCAGCGGTGCGGAAGCTCTGCGGCTTGAACGGAATCGTGATCACTGAACTCGCCGCCCAGAGTGGTGCAGACCACCGCGTACGTCAAGCGCCGCCGGGGACACGGCCGGAGCAACCGGTACATCTTTCAACATCCAAGTGGATCAGCCGACTTGAGTAAGATCCGCGAATCGGTCCGGAGTTCGGAGTGACTGGCCTTACACTCACCGCCGAGCAACAACCGGACGCTTTCGAGCAGTTCGTTCTTCAACAACTGCTTCACCCCCCACGTCCTTGAGGATTGATGAGACCGACACACTGCCCCGAGCCCCGATCCACCGGTTCCCCGGCCTTCCGCATCTGCATGGGTTCCATGCCACCACCGGGTTGCGTGACGTGCTGAGAAGAACTTCCGAACGTCGCGTGCCGGCCTGTCGTACGGGGGCAGGACGAGTCGATGGCCAACAGTGATTTTCGGCCGGTCTACCACCCGGCCGGCCATGACAACGATCTGCGGGTCGCGTTACAGGACCTGCGCACCGGACGCTGGATGTCCATGCGGACGCTGCTGGAGAGCACGCCGGACTGGACGCTGTGGACCCAGCGCACCCAGGTGCTCGGGGCGGTTGCCGCCGGTTCGGACGCCGTGCAGGCCTGGCTGGCCGAGGACCCCCGGAGCGTCGCCGCCACGGTGATGCAGGCGCGGGTCGTCGTCGAGCGGGCGGTACGTGCCCACCGCGAGGGCCATCACCGGGCACAGGAGCTGTGGCAGGAGGCCTGGCAGGCCTGCCGCACGGCCGCGAACGCCTCGCCCGCGGACCCGGTGCCCTGGGTGTGCCTGCTGGCCCTGTCCCAGCTGGACGAGCGGCAGCAGCTGGAGGAGCACCGGCTGCACCCGCCGGGGCCGATGCTCTTCCCCGGCCCGTGGGGACTGCTCGCGGAGGCCGACAAGCGCGATCCGTGCAACCGCGAGGCCTATCACCGGATGCTCCAGTTCGTGTACGCCCGAAAGGCCGGCGGCTCCCTCTCGGAGGCGGTCAACTTCGTCCAGTGGGCTGCCTCTTCGGCGCCGGACGGCTCCGCTCTGCACGTGCTGCCCCTGTATGTGCGGGTCGAGCGCTACCGCCGCGAGCAGGGCCACGAGAAGGCGCTCGACCTGCACTGGGTCACCGAGGACGCGGAACGGGACGCGGCCCGTGCGCTGGAGCTCTGGTTCCGTCGTACGCCACCGATCTCGCACTCCCTGCTCGACCTGAACCACCTGGCCCACGCCCTGTGGGGGGCGCTCCAATTCGCCGAGGCGGCAACGGTGTTCGAGGAGCTCGGCCCGTATTTCACTTCGGTTCCATGGGTGTACCGCACACGCGGCCGCAAGGGCCCGGGAGACGCCGAGGACGTCTTCCTGCGCGCCCGCAGTCGCTGCCTCGCGGCGCCCCGCACCCCCGGACGGGGGCCGCACCGCTGAGCGAGGGCGCCTCGCCGCCGCGCCTCCTCCCGTCCCGAACCGATCCCCGACCGTCCCTTTCCCATCCCGCTCACGGAGGTTTTCCCGATGTCCATATCCACCCCGACCCAGTCGGGTGCGGAGGCAACCCCGCCGAAGGACGAGGAGGAGCGACTGCGCGAACTCGGCTACCAGCCGGTGCTCGCCCGCCGCATGGGAGGCTTCGGCAACTTCGCCATCAGCTTCTCCGTCATCTCGATCCTGTCTGGCTGCATGACCCTGTACGGCTTCGGCATGTCGACCGGTGGTCCGGCCGTGATGCTCTGGGGCTGGGCCGGTGTCGGGCTCTTCGTCCTCTGCGTCGGCATGGCGCTCGCCGAGGTGACCAGCGCCTACCCGACCTCGGGCGCGCTGTACTACATGGCCGACCGGCTCGGTGGCCGCAAGTGGGGCTGGTACACCGGCTGGCTGAATCTGCTGGGTCTGCTGGGCGCGATCGCGGGCATCGACTACGGTGCGGCGCTGTTCACCGGTGCGCTGATGAATCTGCAGTGGGGATTCACTCCCACACCGGGCAAGACAATGATCATCTTTGTCTGCATCCTGCTGCTGCACGCCGTGCTGAACCTCTTCGGCGTCCGTCTGGTCAGTGTGCTCAACTCGATCAGTGTGTGGTGGCACCTCGCCGGTGTCGCGGTGATCGTCTCCGTGCTCGCGATCGTGCCCTCGCACCACCAGTCGCCGTCGTTCGTCTTCACCGAGTTCGTCAATGACACGGGCTGGCACAACCCGTTGTACGTGGCGGCGATCGGCCTGCTCCTCGCGCAGTACACCTTCTGCGGCTACGACGCCTCGGCCCATCTGTCGGAGGAGACGTCGAACGCCTCGGTGACGGCGGCCAAGGGCATCGTCCGCGCGATCTGGGTCTCCTGGATCGCCGGTTTCGTGCTGCTCGCCGGGCTGACCTTCGCCATCCAGGACTACGCGGGTACCCAGAAAAGTGCCACCGGTGTGCCGCCGGCGCAGATCCTGATCGACTCGCTGGGCACCTCCGGGGCCACCGCCCTGCTGCTGATCGTGATCGCGGCCCAGCTGTTCTGCGGCAACGCCGAGGTCGCCGCCGCGAGCCGGATGGTGTTCGCGTTCAGCCGTGACAACGCACTGCCGGGCTCGGCGCTGTGGCACAAGGTGAGCGCGCGCACCCAGACACCCGTCAACGCGGTGTGGCTGTCGGTCGTCGTCGCCGGGGTGCTCGCACTGCCGTCGCTGTACTCCGCCACCGCGTACGGTGCGGTGACCGCGATCAACGTCATCGGCATCACGCCCGCCTACGCGATCCCGATCTTCCTGAAGCTGCGCTCCGGCAACCGGTTCGAGCGCGGGCCCTGGCACCTGGGCCGCTGGAGCAAGCCGATCGGCTGGATCGCCGTCGTGTGGGTCGCCATCGTGACCGTGCTGTTCCTGCTCCCGCAGTCCTCCCCGGTGACGGTCGACTCGATGAACTACGCGTCGATCGCGCTGATCGCGGTGCTGGTCCTGGCCACCGTGTGGTGGTTCGTCGCCCGGCGTTCGTACAGCACGCCCTCGGCGTACGGCAACGCCCGCGAGCAGGCCGAGATCGAGGAAGGCATCGTCTGAGCCCGCTCGTCCCGCCGGCCCTCCCGGAACGGCCCCGACCGCAGGGGCGCTCCGGGAGGGCCGCGCGCATGCGGCCCCGGCCGGGAGGCCCTACGGCCACCAGAGGCAGGCGGCGGCCATGAGTGCCACCGTCGCGCCGCCGGTGAGCACCGGGACGTTGCCCAGCCAGGCGGCGAGCGCACCGCCCCCGAGCGCACCGACCGGCACCGTGCCGATGAGTGCGGCCTGCAGGACCCCCGCGACCCGGCCCTGGAGCTCGGGCGGTGTGATCAGCTGCTGGGTGGTGGTCATGGAGATGGCCCAGACCGTGGCCGCGAGGCCGAAGAGGAACTGGTAGGCGAGCAGCGCCGGGAAGCCGGGCCCCAGGGAGGCGCCCGGGATCAGAAAGATCGCGAGGGCGGCCACCACGGCGCAGATCCGGGTGGCGCTGGCCAGCCCGATGGTGGCGGCGAACCGGCCCGCCAGCAGCACTCCGAGGACGGTGGCGACGCTGAACGCGGCGTAGACGGTCCCCAACTGCCATGCGGGAAGCCCCAGATCGCGGGTGGCGTAGAGCACGAAGAGCGCGTCTGCGGCCCCGCTGCCGAGGTTGAACCCGGCCCCCGCGAGCACCTGCCGGCGCAGCACCCTTTCACCGCGCACCACTTCGAGTCCCGCTCGTAGGGCCGCTGTTCGGGATTCCGTGTCGCTTCTCCCCTGCTGGGCCGGGGTGTTGAGCGTGGCGGGGAGCGCGAGCAGCAGCAGCGACTCGATTCCGTACGCCACGCAGGCGGCCAGCAGTGCCGTCGAGGCACCGGTCAGGCCCACCAGCACGCCGCCGAGCGCGGGGCCGCCGATCTGTCCGGTTGTACGGGCTCCGGTCAGCACGGAGTTGGCGGACAGCAGCTGTCCGGGGTGCACGACCCGGGGCAGGGCCGCCTGGAGGGCGACGGCGAGCATGGAGGTCAGCGCGCCGGACGCGGTGGCCACCACGTACAGCTGGGGCAGCCCCAGCCGGCCCACGGCGGCCGCCAGTGGTACGGAGCCGACGACGAGCACCTGCAGAACGGTGAGGACCACGGTCAGGGTGCGCAGCCGCGCCCGGTCGGCCAGCACACCGGCGAACGGGCTGAGCAGCGCGCCGGGGAGGTAGCTCAGCGCCATCAGCGCGGAGGCGCCGAACGGTCCCGCGTCCAGCCGGGTCACGGCGAGCAGTGCGAGGGCCAGGGTGGTGACCTGGCGCCCGACGGAGCTGGCGATCTGTTCCCCGCACAGCAGTGCGAACGGCCGGTGGCGCAGCAGGGGGCGGCCGGGAGGGCCGGTCCCGGCGGTGCGTGTGCGGGCGGAAGGGCGAGGCGGGTCGGGCAGCTGCTCCATCCGGCTCAGATGTCGGTGCAGGGGACCGGCCACCGGCGGATGCGGGGTGGCAGGGCCACCGCCCAGCCGTCGGTCACCCATGCGAGGCGTTCCGAGGCCAGCAGCTCCACCGCTTCCCGTCCGACGGGGCTCAGTGTGGCCGTGGCGGTGGGGTCCTGGACGGTACGGAAGGCGGCGAGCAGGTCCGGGTCGTCGATCGTGAAGCGGGCGGCGGCCGAGGGCTCCCTGCGGTCCATGACGGTGACGAAGCCGGGGCCGCGCCGGTGGTAGAGCTGTCCGTAGGCGTGGCGGTCCCGCCACACGGTGAGTTCGGCTGGTTCGCCGGGCAGCGGGCCGGGGGCGGGCAGGTGGCGCAGGAGTCCGGCCGTGGCGGCGACCTCGTGCGCGGGCCCGGTGAACAGGGGGTCGTCGGTCGCCGGGGTCCACCGCACGACGAGATCGTGGCTCTGGCACTCGCGCAGGAACCGGACCGCTGCCGCCGCCGGCCGGCCACCCGCGCCCAGCCGCAGGGGTTCGTCCACCGTCACCAGCCGTCCTCGGATCCGGTGCGGCACCGGCCCGGTCGGCAGGGCGGGGGCGGGACGGGCAGGGGGTGCGGGCAGGGGACTCATCCGGCGACCTTCTCTCCGCTGCTGTCGGGCGCGTCCGGCGTCCTGTCCGGTTCCTGGATGCGCTCGACCGAACGGACCGGTACGCGCCAGGTGGGCAGGGACACGCAGGAACGCCCGTCGTCGAAGAGGAGGCCCAGCGCGACCGCTTCGTCGAGCCAGGCGTCCAGTTCCTCGGCGGAGGGCGGTGCCCCGTCGGCCGTGAGCAGCCGGTGCAGTGCCGGCCGGGTGCGGCCCGCTTCCAGGTGGCGGAGGGCGGCGGCCCGCCAGCCGGTCAGCCGGTGGGTGCGGCGCGGCCAGCCGTGCCGTCGGTCGTGGACGAGGAGCACGTCCTCGCCGTCCGTGCCCCCGGGCTGTTCCAGGACCAGGGTCGAGGAGGGGTGGCCGGTGTACCAGTCGCGGGCCGCGGCCTTGAGCCGCGCCTCGGTCCCGCCGCCGATCCCGGCGGGCGGGGTGTCGAAGAGGTAGACCAGATCGGCCAGTTGTTCCTCGGGCAGGTCGTAGACGTGGCGGTACATCTCGGCGGGCCTGCGCTCGTGGAAGCCCAGCGCGGGGTCGGCGAAGTTGGGGCTGAACCGCTCCAGTTGGATGCGGTGGGCGCCGCCGGGCGGCTGGAGGTGGACGAGCGCGGGCATCTGGTCGATGACGGAGTCGTAGTCCGCGGCGCTCTCCCCCGGGAAGCCGTACAGATAGTTCCAGGAGCAGGTGAGCGAGTGGTTCTCGCACTCGCGGAGCGTACGGATGTTGCGTGCCGCACCGACCCCCTTGTCCATCAGCTCCAGGGCCTTGTTGTTGAGGCTCTCGATGCCGGGCTGGATATGGACCGAACCCGCGCGGGCGAGCAGTTCCAGCTGGTCCGGGGTGAGGTTGGACTTGACCTCGTAGTGCATGCGCAGGTCCCAGTCGCTGTCGGCGGCGAGCGGGAGGAAATCCTTGAAGTACGCCATGTCGATGATGTTGTCGACGGTGACGACGTCCAGGATGCGGTGGCGCCGGACCAGGTGGTCGACCTCGTCCCACAGCCGGGTTCCGGTCTTGGCGCGGAAGGTCATCGCCGATCCGTTGAGCCCGCAGAAGGTGCAGTGGTGCTTCTCGCCCCACCAGCAGCCCCGGGCCCCCTCCACCACCAGTTTCGGATGGACGTACTCCGCGAGCGGGGAGGCGTCGATGGCCGCCTGCCAGAGGTCGTAGTCGGGCGAGGGGATGTCGGCGGGCGCCACGGTGCGCCGGGACTCCTCGTTGGCGCGCGACTCCGCCCCGTCCCACCAGCAGAGTCCGGGCACATCGGCCGGAGCGGTGCCCGCCTCGACATGGGCGAGCAGGGCGGGCAGGGCGTACTCCCCCTCCCCGCGCACCACATGGTCGACGAAGTGGTGATTGCGGTGCAGGGCGTGGCCCATCGGGCCGTCGCAGTTGCTGCCGCCGAACACGACGGTCAGTCCGGGGCGGCGTCGTTTCAGCTCCGCGGCGAGCGCCAGTGAGGAGACGTTCTGCATGAACGTGGAGGTGAATCCCACGACATCCGGCTCCTCGCCGAGGATCGCGCTCGCGCTCCCGTCGATGAACTCCGCCGCGTGGGCCCTCATCGCGGTCGCGGTGGAGATGTCGGTCCCGCGCCGGGTGGCGTACTCCTTGAGCTGCGCCACGCCCCATTCGGGGTCCTTGTACAGGACACCGGAGAAGACCCAGTCGCCGAGGCCGTCGAAGATCGATTCGCTTCCGACCGCGACGTGGTCGCCGGGCCGCAGCGCTCCCCGCGAGCGTTCCAGCAGGAATTCCGCCCAGCGCAGGGAGCCGTGGAACTCGCGGACCTCGTCGTGCGGCCGCGTACGGTCCAGCAGCGAGTGCAGCAGCCCCACCTGGAGCGAGGGAAGTTCGATCGGCTGCCAGGGCATGGTCACCAGATGTATGCGCACTGTGTCTCCCACGGCACGGGGCGGGCGCCGGGCCGCACCCGGCGTCCGCCCTTTTCGTCACTGTCCGGCCGCGGCGCGCCGGGCCCGGTGGGCCGGTCGCGTCATCTTCCGGCCGGAACGCTCCGGCTCAGCGCGTCGGGCGTTTCTCGATCGTCTGCCGTTCGCGGTTCTTCGCCTCTTCCTCGCGGACCACTACCTTCTTGATCTCCATGTGCCCCTCCCCTCGGCGTTCGGTCCCAAGTCCGCTGACGTTAGGTGCCGTTGTGCGGGAGTCGCAAGAGTGCCTGCTGGGGCTGGTGGGGTCGACGGGACGGTCGGCAGCCGTGGACGAGTGGAGCCCGATCGCTATGCTGCGACCCGAACGCTCACCGGAAGCGTTCAAACGAACAACACGCGGCGGTACGGCGAGGGGGCCACAGCAGCATGCGGGAGCCGGTTGAACTCAGGCGTCAGCGAATCCTGTCGGTGGTGGAGTCGCGCGGCGCCGTCAAGGTGAGCGCGCTCGCGGCCGAGCTGGACGTCTCGGTGGTCACGGTCCGGCGGGACGTCGAGGAGCTGGCCCGGGCCGGCCGGCTGCGCCGCGGGCACGGGGTGGCCCGGCCGGTGCGGGAGCCGGTGCCGCCCGCCGCGGTCCCGGCGGCCCGGGGCGAGGAACAGGCCGGGGAGGCGGGGGCGGTCGCCCTGGTCGTCCCGGAGCGGCATTCGTACCTGTACGAGACGCTGCACGGTGCCCGGTCCGTCCTGGAGGAGTCCGGGATCCGGATCGCCCTGCACATCGCTCCCCCGTCGCCCGGTGCCGAACGTCCGCTGGTGGAGCGGGCGCTGGCGGACGGGGCGCGGGGGCTGCTGATCGCGCCGCGCTGGCCCAGCGCCCGTTCGGAGGAGCTGGACTACGGCTGGCTGGCCGACGTGGGGGTGCCGACCGTGCTGATGGAGCGGCGGCCCCGGCCGGGCAGTGCGCTGCACGCCCTGGACTCCGTCTGCTCCGATCACTGGTACGGAACGCATCTCGCCGTGGACCACCTGGTGTCGCTGGGGCATCGCCGTATCGTGCTGGCCGCCCGTGACGACAGCCCGACGGCGCGCAGCATCCGTGCGGCGTTCGCCGAGATCGCGGCCGCCCGTCCGGAGGTGGAGGACTGGTCGGTGGTGCTGAGCTCGCCGGAGGCCGCCGCGGAGCCCCGCGGGTCCGCTCCGGCGGCCGGCGGCCGGGCCGCTCTCGATCTCGCCGCGCTGCTGCGGGAGCGGGGTGCCACGGGGGCCGTGCTGCACGGCGACGTGGATGCGCTGATGCTGGTGCAGCGGCTGGCCGAGAGCGGTGTCGAGGTTCCCCGGGACTGTTCGGTGGTGGCGTACGACGATGTGGTCGCGGCCCTCGGCAGCACTCCGCTGACGGCGGTGGCACCGCCGAAGGCGGAGATCGGCCGGGCCGCCGCCGAGCTGCTGCTCCACCGGCTCTCCGGAGGCGTGGGAGCGAACGGTCCGGTGCGCCGGACTGAGCTGCTCCCCACTCTTGAGGTGCGCGGATCGGCGCAGGGGCCGCCACCCCCCGGAGAGTGATCGTTTGACCGCTTTGATTTTCTTCTGAGCGATCACTTGACCAGTACCGATCAGCCGATCAGGATTCCCCGTGAGCCGATTGAGAAGCCGCGGGAGGCGCAGATGCCCGGTCGACAGAGCCGTCGAACCGTGCTGTCCACGATCGCCGCCCTGCCGCTGGCGGGTGCGCTCGGCGCCTGCGGCGGTGGCGACGGCGACGCGGCGTCCGGCCCGTGCGGCAGAAGCGGGAAGCGCACCACCCGCATCACCTTCTGGTCCGCCCTGCGCGGCAGCCAGCAGGTGGTGGACGCCTTCAACCGCGCCCATGGCACCGTCCAGGTCGACTTCCAGCAGGTCCCCGCGGGCGCCATGGGCGGTTACGCCGAGCTCAGCAACGCCGCCCGGGCCGGCAACGCCCCGGACGTCGCCACGATCGAGTACCCCCAGCTCCCCGGCTTCGCCATCGACGGGGTCGCCCGTGACATCACCGGCCTGGTCGGCGACGGCCTGCGTGCCCGGCTGCTGCCGCAGGCCCTCGGCCTGACCATCTTCGACGGCCGCGTCTTCGGCGTGCCGCTGGAACAGCGCCGCCACCGTCTCACCCGAGTACTACCCCGTCGTGATCACGGGTTCGCTGCTCGCGGTCCTGCCGTTGATCCTCGCCTTCGCCCTGCTCCAGCGTTTCTGGAAGTCGGGGCTCACCGCAGGTGCCGTGAAGTGACCGGGCCACCGCCCCCGTCCCCCGCCAGGAGAGAGATGCCCAGCACAGACCGCTCCGCCCCCGCCACCCCGAACCGGCCGCGCGCCGCCGTCGCCATGAAACCGGCCGCCGCGGACGCGCTCCTGGACGCCCGGTCCCTGGCCGCGCTCGACGCGGTGTGCGATCTCGCGCCGCTGCCTGCGATCGACGACTTCTCCACCGGCCGGGCCCGCGCCGTGCTGGCCGACGTCGAAATCCTGGTCACCGGCTGGGGCTGCCCGCCGCTCGACGAGGTCGCCCTCGACGCGGCGCCGCGCCTGCGTGCCGTCGTCCACACCGCGGGCAGCGTCCGCGGACACATCACCGAGGCCTGCTGGGAACGCGGCATCGAGGTGTCCTCGGCGGCCGCCGCCAACGCGCTGCCGGTGGCCGAGTACACCGTCGCGATGATCCTGCTCTCCGGCAAGCGGGTCCTGGAGCGGGCCCATGACTACCGGGCACGGCGCCGCCGCGACAACTGGCTCGCCACCCCCGACCGGGTCGGGAACTACGGCCGCACCGTGGGCATCCTGTCCGCCTCCATGATCGGCCGGCGCGTCGTCGAGCTGCTGCGCCCCTACGACCTGCCCGTCCTGCTGCACGATCCGTACGTCGGTGCCGAGGAGGCCGCCGCGCTCGGCGTCCGGCCCGTCGGCCTCGGCGAACTGTTCGCGCAGAGCGACGTGGTGAGCGTCCACGCCCCGCTGCTGCCGGCCACCCGCGGGCTCGTCAGCCGTGAACTGCTCACCTCGATGCGCCCGGACGGCGTCCTCATCAACACCGCGCGGGGCGCCGTCGTCGACCAGGACGCGCTCACCGACGTACTCCGGCAGAAGCGGATCCGGGCGATCCTCGACGTCACCGATCCCGACGAACTGCCCGCCGCACACCCCCTCTGGGAGTGCGAGAACGCCCTGATCACCCCGCACCTCGCCGGATCGCAGGGCAACGAGCTGCGCCGACTGGTCGATCTGGCGGCGGACGAGGCAGGCCGCTGGGCCGCGGGCGACGGTTTCGCCCATCCCGTACGACGCGAAAGGCTGGCATTTCTCGCATGACCGCTCCCCATCCGATCTCTCCGATCGAACTCCCCGCCGAGGACCGGGTGTCGAGCCCGCACACCGGCTACACCCGCGCGCACTGGGAGGCCGCCGCCGACGGGCTGCTCCGGGCCGCGTGGAAGTGGGCCACCCCAGGCGGCGCGCTGCTGGACCTGCCGGGCAGGCCGTCCGCGTCCGGAGTGCGCTCCGACGGTCTGGAGGGTTACGCGCGCACCTTCCTCGCCGCCGCCTTCCGGGTCGCGGGCGCGGACGGCAAGGACCCGCACGGCTGGCTCGACCGGTACGCGGACGGGCTCGCGGCCGGCACCCGTACCCCCGGCCGTGACGATGCCGAGTCCTGGCCGCTGATCCGCGACCACTCCGTCTTCGGGCAGCCCATGGTCGAGTCCGCTTCGGTCGCCATCGGCCTGCGGCTGACCCGGCCGTGGCTCTGGGACCGGCTGGACGACGGGGTGCGGGACCGGACCGAGGAGTGGCTGCGCGACGCGCTGCTGCACGTCCCCTCCCCCAACAACTGGTATCTCTTCCCCTACTCCGTGGCCGGGTTCCTGGAGTCCGTGGGCCGTGGCGACGCCCGGACGGCCCGGGCCAAGCAGCGAGCCCTCGAACTGCTGGAGGGCTGGTACCGGGGCGACGGCTGGTACGCGGACGGCGACGGCCGCGCCTTCGACCACTACAACGGCTGGGCGCTGCACCTCTACCCGATGCTGGACGCGCATCTGTCGGGCGACGCGGAGCTGTCCGCGCACTACGGCGCCCGGCTGCGCGAACACCTGGAGGGCTTCTCGCTGCTGTTCGGCGGCGACGGTGCGCCGATCCACTTCGGCCGCTCGCTGACCTACCGCTTCGCAGCCGCCTCCTCGGTCGCGCTGGGCGCCGTCAGCGGGCACACCCCGCTCACGCCCGGCGCCTCGCGGCGGGTGATCAGCGGGTCGTTGCGCTACTTCCTGGACCGGGGCGCGACCGGTACGGACGGGCTGCTGAACCTCGGCTGGCACGGCCCGCACGAGGCGTCGCTGCAGAACTACTCGGCGCCCGCGTCGCCGTACTGGGCGTCCAAGGCCTTCGTCTCGCTGCTCGCCCCAGAGGGCCATCCGCTGTGGGCCGCGACCGAGGAGCCCGCGCCGAGCGAGGGCCCCGACCGGGTGCTCGCGCTGCCCGCGCCGGGGCTGCTCGTCCAGTCCACCCGCGCGGACGGGATCGTACGGCTGCACAACCACGGCAGCGACCATGTGCGCCCGCACGAGGGCGAGTCGGGTGTGCAGGACGATCCGCTGTACAGCCGCCACTCGTACTCCACGGTGACCGGACCCACGGCCGGGGGGAACGCGGCGGACAACCACCTGGCCGTGGTGGTCGCCGGGGTGCGCAGTGGTCGCCGGGTCATCCGTGCGCTGGGCGCCGGCGGGGGCGACGGCTGGGGCTGGGCCGCCTCCTGGCACCGCCCCGTGTTCACGTCGGGCTCCCCGATGGTGCCGGGGATGCGGGTGGAGAGCGTCACCGTGGCGCTCGGCCGGTACGACCTGCGGGTGCACCGGGTGGTCGGCGCGCCGGACGGGGCCCGGGTAGAGCAGACGGGCTGGGCGACCGGCCGTGACGACGCCCTGACCTCCGCCCTGCACGGCCTGTACGGCTGGGAGTCCCGCGACGAGGTACGGGCCCCGCAGGGCACCGCGTACACCCCCTGGGCGGTGGTGCCCCGGCTGGCCGCGCCCGCCGAGGGCACGGTGGTCCTGGTCTCGCTCGCCTCGCTGACCGCGGAGCCCGGCGCGGCGCCGCTCGACACGGTGGTGAGCGGGGTGGCCGTGGACGGGGAAACGGTGGAGGTCCGCTGGGCAAGGGACGCGGCGACGACCCGCATCCGCTTCGAGCCGATGACGGTCACGCACGGCTGAGCGCCGGGGTGCGCGGCCCTCGCGCCGCGCACCCCGCCCGCCGGCCGGGCCCTACCGGTCCGTCCTGATCACCACGGCCAGGGTGCGCGGACCGTGCACGCCCTCCACCCGCTCCAGCTCGATGTCGGACGTGGCCGAGGGTCCGCTGATCAGCGTCGTCGGCCGCTGCGGCTCCAGCCGGGCCACCGCCTCCGGCACCCCCGCCTCGACGGTCGACAGATCGACGACGCACACATGCAGATCGGGGACCAGGGACAGCGCCCGCCGTCCCTGGCCGGGCGAGCCGTCCAGGAAGATCGTGCCCGTCTCTGCGCAGCCGACGGCGGAGGCGGTGAGGACCCCGTCCAGGGCGTCGAGCCGGGGCGCCGGGATGTCGCCGGAGTCCTGCTGGACCTCGCCGTCGTACGCGTCGAGCCACCGCGGATCGAGTCCGGCCGGCACGCCGATCCGCCGTGCCCCGTGTTCCCCCAGCACCTCGGCGACGACCTGGGCCGTGCGGTCCGCGGTGCAGGTGCGCACCGTGGCCCTGTAGTCGACGAGCCGGTCGGTGAAGAGAGCCAGGCGTTCGTCGTCGGGCAGGGTACGGCCGGTGCGGTAGGCGCGCGGGACGGTGATGTCCGGGGTGGGGGCGAGGGCGAGGGCGTCCTTGATCCTGCCCAGCACCGTTTCACGAGCGGTCGTCACTTGCCCTCCTCCTCCTTCTGCTTGCGGTTCTTCTCGTACTCGCCCGCGGCGGCCCGCATCGTCGCGGCGCCCTCCGCCGATGCCAGCCAGGAGCGGAAGGTCTGCTTCGGCGGCACCGCGGTGTCCCGGCTCTCGCTCCAGCCGCTGAACGGCGGCGGCAGATGCGAGATCCTGCCGTCCCGCCCGCCGACGACACGGCCGATCCCCGCCCCCTTCTGCGCGGCGGTGAAGAGCTTCGGGTGCTTCATGACGGTGGCCGCGGCCTTCATGGCCAGCTTCTCCGCCGTCGTGGCGGACTGTTCGGTGTTCTGATGGCGCAGTTCGACCAGGAGCGACGGGATGTCGATCTTGACCGGGCAGGCGTCGAAACAGGCGCCGCAGAGGCTGGAGGCGTACGGCAGCGAGCTGTTGGGGTCGCCCTTGGCCGCGTGCATCCCGGCGAGCTGCGGGGTGAGGACCGCTCCGATCGGTCCGGGGTACGTCGATCCGTACGCGTGGCCGCCGGCCCGTTCGTACACCGGGCAGACGTTGAGGCAGGCCGAGCAGCGGATGCAGTTGAGGGCCTCGCGTCCGATCCGGTCGGCGAGCGCCGCGGTGCGTCCGTTGTCGAGCAGGACCAGGTGGAATTCCTGCGGCCCGTCGCCCGGCGTCACCCCGGTCCACATCGAGGTGTACGGGTTCATCCGCTCGCCGGTGGAGGAGCGCGGCAGCAGCTGGAGGAAGACCTCGAGGTCCTGGAAGCGCGGCAGCACCTTCTCGATGCCCATGACGGTGATCAGGGTGTCGGGCATCGTCAGGCACATGCGGCCGTTGCCCTCGGACTCCACTACGGCCAGGGTCCCGGTCTCGGCGATGCCGAAGTTCGCGCCGGAGACCGCCACCTTGGTCGTCATGAACTTCTCGCGCAGATAGGCGCGGGCGGTGGCGGCCAGATGCGCGGGTACGTTGTCCAGTCCCGGGTCGACGCCCGGGATCTCCTTGAGGAAGATCTGCCGGATCTCGTCACGGTTGCGGTGGATCGCGGGGACCAGGATGTGCGACGGCTTGTCGTGCGCGAGCTGGACGATCAGTTCGGCGAGGTCGGTCTCGTACGGGGTGATGCCGACCGATTCGAGGTGCTCGTTGAGGCCGATCTCCTGGGTGGCCATCGACTTGACCTTGATGACGTCGCTGCTGCCCGTCGCCCTGACCAGCCGGGTGACGATCTCGTTGGCCTCGACGCCGTCGCGCGCCCAGTGGACGGTGCCGCCGCGCTCGGTGACGTTACGTTCCAGCTGCTCCAGGAGTTCGGGAAGCCGGTTCATGGTGTCGGTCTTGATGGCCGAGCCCGCCTCGCGCAGTGCTTCCCAGTCGGGGAGCTCACCGGTGACGTCGAGGCGTTTGGCGCGGATGGTGCGGGTGGCCCGGCCGAGGTTGCGGCGCAGCTGTTCGTTGCGCAGTTCGTCGTGGGCGGCCTCGGGGAACTTCCGGTCGCCGCGCAGATTGCCGGTCCCGTACGGGGAGCGGGGCGGGGTCGCGGGCATGCCGAGGAAGGTGCTGCTCATCGGACGGCCTCCGTGGGGACGTACGGCGAGGTGCGGGTGGCGGAGAGGATCTGGGCGAGGTGCAGGGTGCGGGTGCCCGACCTGATCCGGGAGAGTCCGCCGCCGATGTGCATCAGGCAGGACGAGTCGCCCGCGGTGCAGACCTCGGCGTCGGTGGTGGCGATGTTGCGCATCTTGTCCTGGAGCATCGCGGTCGACGTCTCGGCGTTCTTCACGGCGAAGGTGCCGCCGAATCCGCAGCAGGAGTCGGCTTCGGGGAGCTCGACGAGGTCGATGGAGTCGACGGCCCGGAGCAGCTTCAGGGGCTTGTCCCCGACGCGGAGCATGCGCAGGGAGTGACAGGTGGGGTGGTACGTCACCCGGTGCGGGAAGTACGCGCCGACGTCCTCGGCGTCCAGGACGTCCACGAGGAACTCCGACAGCTCGTACGTCTTGGCCTTGACCGTGGCGACGCCGGCGCGCAGCGCCGCGTCCCCGTACCGTTCGGCGATGATCTCGTGCTGGTGACGGACCGAGCCCGCGCACGATCCGGACGGCATGACGACTGCGTCGATCGAGGCGTCGCCGAACTGCTCGGCGAAGTTCCGCACCAGGGGCACGGGTTCACGCTGATAGCCGGTGTTGACATGCATCTGACCGCAGCAGGTCTGCTCCGGCGGGAACACCACGTCGTGGCCCAGGCGGGCGAGCAGGACCGCGGTCGATTTCACCGCCTCGGGGAAGAGCGTGTCTCCCAGACAGGTGGCGAAGAGTCCGATGCGCATGGGGTCTCCCCGATCGTTCGCTTCTGCATTTATATGGTCCGACCATACTAGCCTCGGTCCGGAACACGAAGGCCGCGGCGCCGCGTTGAATTACATGCACCTGACAATCCCTGGACACGCGGAGGGCTCCGGCCGACCCGGCCGGAACCTTCCGGGTCAGGAGTCCTCGCGCGCCCGGCCGGAGTTCTCGTCGACCAGCGTGCCGTGGAGACTGCGGATGTGCCGCTCGACGAGATCGGCGGCCTTCGCGCCCCTGCCGGCGCGTACCAGCCCCAGCAGCTCGGCGTGCTCCGCGTTGAGCGCGGCTGCCGTGGCCGCCCAGTCCTCGGCCTCCTCCAGCGCCCGCAGGATCAGCGGGCGCACCGACTCACGGACGGCGGAGGTGAGCGTGGAGGTCAGCTCGTTGCCGGAGCTGCGGGCGATGTGCACATGGAACCGGGTGTCCAGGTCGTTGAACTCCGGCACCCCGACATCCGGCTCCCCCATGCGCACGACCAGCGCCTCCGCCTCGCCGAGGTCCTCGGGGGAGGCATGCCGCGCGGCCGCCTCGAAACTGGACCTCTCCAGCACTACGCGCGCCTCCAGGACGTCCTCCAGGCTGTAGCTGCCCAGCGCGAAGTGGAGCCGCAGCAGCCGCCCGAGCGCGTCGTCGGGGTTGCGTACGATCCGCGCCCCGGCATCCGGCCCCCGGCCCGGCTGCGCGACCAGCACACCGATGGTCTCCAGCACCCTCAGCGCCTCGCGCAGCGCGGAGCGGCTGACCCCGAGCACCGGCGCGAGCTCACGCTCGGGCGGCAGCCGGTCGCCCGCCCGGAGCTCACCGGCGAACACCCGTTCCTCGATGCTCTGGAGCACGAGCTCATGCGTACGGGACTGCCGTACGGGTTGCCATTCGACGGGCATCCGTCACCCCCTGCCTCGGCCGGAATCGTCCGGTTGCCGTCGCTTCTGCTGCCCGATCTTCAACTATGTCACACACCGCATATGGTCGGACCAAAGATTGGGCGCCACCCACGCTCCGGCTGCCGCTCCGGCTCCGGCTCAGTAGGTGACGACGATGCGGCGCCCCACTCCGTCCACCTCGATCTGCCCGCCGAACGGAATGACCAGCTGCGGGTCGGTGTGACCGAGGTCCACGTCGAGGACGGCCATGGCCTGGGGGGCGTACTCGCTCAACGCCCGCAGAACCGCCTGCCGTTGATCTTCACGGAACCGCTCCCCGGCCTCGGCGTCGAGCGGCTGCTCGAACGACCAGTTCTTGGCCCGGCCCATGAGGAGGGCGGGGAACTGCGCGAGCAGACCGCGCTCCCCCATGTTCCGCAGAATCCGGTAGACCTCGTCAGCAGAGGGCATCTCCTCGCACGTTTCGAGGAACAGCACCCGCCCCGCATAACTGTCCACCGGCCGGATCTCGCGATCGGCCATCAGCATCCAGGACAGGATCTCCAGACTTCCGCCCCAGCTCGCACCCTTCACGGTCCGGCCGTCGGCGTTGTGCCATATCCAGCCGTCGCAGGGCCGCATCTCGGGTTCGGAGTCGAAGGTACGGGGCTCCTCCCACCGGCCGTTCACTCCGCCGGTCTCCTCGGCCGGGGTGAGTTCGAAGGCACCACGGGTGAAGAGCGCGGCCCGCAGGGATTCGGCGGTCAGCGGGTGCATCGCGCCGGGACGCCCCATCTCGACCATCACCGTGCCGCCGTGATAGCCGACGAGGCCCAGGTTTTCGAGGAACACCAGCAGGTTGGTGTTGTCGCTGTACCCGAAGAAGGGCTTGGGGTTGGCACGCAGCAGGTCGCGGTCCAGGTACGGCAGCACGGTGATCTGGTCGTCGCCGCCGATGCTGGAGATCACGGCCTTGATGTCCGGGTCGGCGAACGCCGCGTGGATGTCGGCGGCCCGTTCCTGTGGAGTGGAGCCCATCTTCCGCGTGGCCGGGTACTCCACGGGTTCGAGCCCGAATTCTTCGCGGAGCCTGCGCAGTCCCAGTTCATGGGGCAGGGGCAGGATGCCGGGGAGACCGGAGGAAGGGGACAGCACGGCGACCCGGTCACCGGGCCGGGGCTTGGCGGGGTACTCATGGGTGGTCGACATCCGATGAGCGTAGGGCGGCCACCGAGACGGCGTCGTCGGGTTTTCGGTCCGGTGGACCGGCGGCGGGACAGGGCCCCGCCACCGGTCCACCGGTCACTCGTCGAAGGATCCGTGGCGGCCCGCACCGCCCCCGAACCGTTCGGCCCCGGCCTGCGTCTCCCCCGAGGTCAGCGGCACCAGACCGTGCCGGTACTCCGCGGCCAGCGCTTCCGGCTCGCTCAGACCGTGCTGCTCGCGCACCGACAGCCGGTCGTGGCGCAGACACAGTTGCGGGAAAGCGGCGATCTCCCGGGCCAGCCGCTCCGCCGCTCCGCGTGCCTCGCCGGTCGGCACGATCCGGTTGACGAGCCCCATGGCGTACGCCTCGGCAGCCGGGACGGGCCGCCCGGTGAGGATCATGTCCATGGCCCGGCTCTCACCGATCAGACGCGGCAGCCGCACCGTTCCGCCGTCCACCAGCGGCACACCCCAGCGGCGGCAGAACACCCCGAACACCGCGTCCTCCTCCGCCACCCGGAGGTCGCACCAGACGGCCAGCTCCAGGCCCCCGGCCACCGCATGACCGGAGACCGCCGCGATGACGGGTTTGCTCAGCCGCATACGGGTCGGCCCCATCGGCCCGTCGCCGTCGGCCAGTACCTTGTTGCCCCGCTCCGTACCGATGCCCTTCAGGTCCGCGCCCGCGCAGAACGACCCGCCCTCACCCCACAGCACGGCGACGGACGCGTCCGGATCCTCGTCGAACTCCCGGAAGGCGTCGGCCAGTCGGCTCGCGGTCGGCCCGTCCACGGCGTTGCGGACCCCGGGCCGGCTCAGGATCACCGTGAACACAGCGCCGTCGCGCTCGATCCGCACGGCTGGCTGTTCACTCATCGTTCGGCCTCCCACAGTGGCTGACACGGAGACGGCGGAGAACCCCGCCGGCACAGCTGATTCATGCGATTCTCACGCAATCGTTCTACGGTGGGGCCCGTGACCCAGATGACCCCGCCCGGCTGGCACCCAGACCCCGGGTATACAGGAATCGGTCCCGTCCACGAGCGCTGGTGGGACGGCACCCGCTGGACCGACCAGCTCCGCGTGCCACCCGCCGTGGTCCGGCGTCGCCGGATGCGTGTCGGACTGGGCATCACCGCCGGTGTGGTGGCCCTCGCCGCCATCGGGGGCGGCCTCTTCCTGCTGTCGGACAACTCCGGCGGCACCGACGGACGTGCGGCGCCGAATCCGTCCACCGCGCCCTCCGAGGCCCCCGGCCGGGGGCCTGGTGCGCCGGGCGGAGGCGGCGACGGTGAGAGCGGGAGCCCCGAGCGGCAGATGCCGCAGACCGAGGACGGCTACGCCACGGATCTCACCAGCGGGATCAGCCTGCCGGTGCCCGACGGCTGGAAGGGCAGCTCCGGGATCGCCGGTGCGGGGGTGACCACGGGCGAGTACCCCTGCCCCGGTGACACCTCCGAGCAGTGCGTGCGCGGCGGAGTGTTCTCGATGCCCGCGAAGGGCCTGAAGCTCGACACCACGACCGCGAAGGCCACGGCGGTCAAGGACATCTCCGCCAATGCCACCGAGTCGTACGGCGAGAAGATCTACGGCGGCATCACCTCGCATCAGGAGCTGAAGTCCGAGCCGGTCACCGTGGCCGGCCGGCAGGGCTACGTGGTGCGCTGGAAGGTGGTGACGAAGGACGGTGACGACGGGTACGTCCAGTCGCTGGCCTTCCCGTCCCCCCGCTCCAAGGACATGCTGATCGTGGTCCGGTCCGGCTTCGACATCAACTCCAAGGCGCCCGCGCTCTCGGTCATGGACGACATCACCAAGGGCATCAAGGCCGCCTCCGGAACGGGTTCCGGCCCCGGCACCAACGCGTAGGTCCCGTCAGGGGACGGGCACGGTGGCCCGCCCTCGTGCATCCCGGTGTGAGTACGAGGGCGGGTCGAGCTGAGTACGTGCTCCGATCCGGCGGCGGACGGCCGCTGGTCGAATGACAGTCATGCTTCCTGACGCACCGCTCCGCCCCCGCATCCAGCAGGTCACCACGGCCGGCACGACCCTGGCGCTGTCCCTGGCCCCGCTGGTGATCGGCGTGCTGCTCGCCAAGACCCTGGCGACGGATCCGCTGACTCCGGTGAACGCGCTGGTCACGCGGGGCGGGCCGGCCGTACCCGTCTCGCCCGCGCAGTGGCGTGGGTGCGGCAGGCAGGCGCTGCGCAACTGGAAGCGCCCGCTGCGTGCGGGCGGGCGCCGCGGCTCCCTGGTCCGGCGGTGTCCCGGGGTCCGGGGCTCGCGTCGCCCGGAGCGGCTGCCGGCCGAGCGCTGAAAGAGCGCCGGCCCCGGTGTCAGGCCCGCCGGCAGTGCAGGAACAGCTGGGGCTCGGCCACCGCCGCTTCGTACTCCGGGGTGAAGAGGGCGCTCTGCTCCCACACCACCGAGAAGCCGGCCTCGGTGACCAGTTCGGTGAACTCCTCCGGTCCGAAGCTCGTCGCCCGCACCTCGTGCCCCATGAAGACGACACCGAAGTCCTCGACGTCCAGCGGCACGGTGGCCACGACCAGATGGCCGCCGGGAACCAGCAGCCGCGCAAGCTTCCGCAGAACCCGGGCCTGGTCCTCGCGGGACATCTGAAGCAGTGAGAAGTACGCACAGGCCGCGTCGAACGCACCCTCGGACAAGGGGAGTTCGCGGATGTCGGCGCATTCGAAGGCCGCGCCGGGCACCTGCCGGGCCGCCAGCTCGGCCATGACGGGCGAGACGTCGACCCCCAGCACATCGTGCCCGGCCTCGGTCAGGGTCAGCGCGGTCGGCCGCCCCGTTCCACTGCCGACGTCCAGGACCCGGCTGCGCGGTGCGAGATCGCCCAGCAGCCGTTGCAACGAGACGCGATGGGCGGCGGATCCGCCGAAGGCCCGCTCGTAGTCGGCGCCCAGCGCGTCGAACACCGTGGCGGCGGCGAGGCCGTGGTCCTCGTCCATCGATGCTGTTCCTTCCCTAGCCCCCTGTGGTCCCGGGAATCGTTTCATCATTCGCCACCACCTTCAACGCCCCTCCCTGGCAAGCCACATGGGCACCAGGGGCCCCTTGGGCAAATGAGAGAACGGGGGCGCGGCACGCCCCGAGCCCCCGTCGACGGCGGCCCCGAAAACCGGTTCCCCGCCCGCACCCGGGTTCACTACACTCGCCACGCATCGCACGCCGCGACAGCTCCGCGGCGCGCACCGTGACGAGTGAGGGGAGACCGGCCGTGCGCTACCGCACCACCGCCGTCGTTCCCCCGTCGCGGTACGAGGTGATCCTGGTGTCCACGTGCGCCCGGTGCAGGCTGCGCGGCCCGTACCGGTCCCCCGCGACGAACAACTGACCCCGCACCGCCCGGCGTCCGTACACCCGGGCAGCCCTCCGGTGTGACGCACCGCTTCAGGGGTCCTCGCCCGGCCCGCTCACAGGCCGGGCCGTCCGGGAATCGCGCCGTCCCGTTCCGGATCATTCCGAAAGGCCATGGGCCGTGCGTACCGAACTCCACCGTCAACCCATCAGTCCGCTGACCGCCGTTCGCAATCTGGGCATCCTCGCCCATGTCGACGCGGGCAAGACCACCGTCACCGAGCGGATCCTCTATCTCACCGGCGCCGTCCACAAGCGGGGCGAGGTCCATGACGGGACGACCGTCACCGACTACGACTCCCAGGAACGCGACCGCGGCATCACCATCTTCGCCGCCGCGGTGAGTTGTACCTGGGACGGTCACCGGATCAACCTGATCGACACCCCGGGCCATGTCGACTTCTCCGACGAGGTGGAGCGCTCGCTGCGGGTGCTGGACGGTGCGATCGCGGTGTTCGACGCCGTCGCGGGTGTCGAGCCGCAGAGCGAGTCGGTGTGGCGGCAGGCCGACCGGCACGGGGTGCCGCGGATCGCCTTCATCAACAAGCTGGACCGTGCCGGGGCCGATCTCGACGTCGCGGCCGCCTCGATCAGGGACCGGCTGCACACCGTCCCGCTGGTGGTCCAGCTGCCGATCGGGAGCGAGGACGGCTTCACCGGAGTGGTGGATCTGCTGCGCATGCGGGCACTGGTCTGGGCCGACGGCCGCGACACCTACGAGGAAGTGCGGGTGCCGGACGGGCTGCGCGAAGAGGCGGGGCGCCGCAGGCGGCTGCTCGAAGAGACGGTGGCGGAACTCCATCCGGCCGCACTGGAGGAGTTCTGCGCGGAGTCCTCCGTCTCCGAGCGGACTCTGACGGCCGCACTGCGCGACCTGACCCGAAGCGGTGAGGCCCTCGTGGTGCTGTGCGGCTCGGCCTACCGCAACCGGGGGATCGAGCCGCTGCTGGAGGCCGTCGTGGCCTTCCTGCCCTCACCGCTGGACGTGCCGCCGGTGCGCGGCGCCCTCGACGGCGCGGTGCAGGAGCGGGCCGCCGATCCGGCGGCGCCGTTCGCCGCGCTGGTGTTCAAGGTGAACTCGACGGCCACGGGACGGCTGGCCTTTCTGCGGGTGTACTCCGGAACGATCAGGAAGGGGGACACGGTGCTGGACGCGGGGACGCGGCGCCACGAGCGCGTCGGACGGATCCTGCGGGTGCAGGCCGGCCGGCACTCGGACGTGGACACGGCGGTGGCCGGGGACATCGTCGCGGTGATCGGGCTGAAGGCGGCCCGCACCGGGGCCACGCTGTGCACCCCCGCGGCACCCCTGGTCCTCGAACCACCCACCTCGGCCGACCCGGTGGTCTCCGTGGCGGTGGAGGCCCGCCGGAGCACCGACACCGAACGGCTGGTGACGGCGCTGGCGCGGCTCGTCGAGGAGGACCCCTCGCTGAGGGTCCGTACCGATCCCGAGACCGGTCAGACGGTGCTTTCGGGAATGGGGGAACTGCATCTGGAGGTCGCGGTGGAGAAGATCCGGCGCGCTCATGAACTGGACATCGGCGTCGGCAGGCCGCAGGTGGCGTACCGGGAGACGGTCGCCCGCGGGGTGTCCGGGCTGGTGTACCGGCATGTGAAACAGGACGGGGGCGCCGGCCAGTTCGCCCATGTCGTCCTCGACGCGGAGCCGTTGGAGGCCGGCGACGACCTGGACGCCGGCGACGGCGGCGAAGCCGGTTTCGTGTTCCGGTCGACCGTCGTCGGCGGGCGGGTGCCGCAGGAGTACGTCCGCGCGGTGGAGGCCGGGTGCCGGGACGCGCTGGCCGAGGGTCCCCTCGGCGGGCACCCGGTGACCGGGCTGCGGGTCACCCTGACCGACGGGGCCACCCACTCCAAGGACTCCTCGGAGATGGCGTTCCGCGCCGCGGGCAGGTTCGCGCTCCGTGAGGCGTTGCGCGCGAGCGCGATGGTGCTGCTGGAGCCGGTGGCGGAGGTCACCGTCACCGTGCCCGACGACGCCGTGGGCGGGGTTCTCGGTGATCTGGCGGCGCGGCGCGGCCGGGTCTCGGGCTCCACCACCCGGGCGGGCACCGCGGTGATCACAGCGACCGTGCCGCTGGCGGAGCTGTTCGGCTACGCGACCCGGTTGCGCAGCCGGACGCAGGGCCGGGGAACGTTCACCTCCCGCCCCACCGGCTACGCCCCGGCGCCGAAGCCGGTCTCCCCGGAGGCACCGGCCCGGTAGCGACCTCGTCGGTCCCGCCCGTCCGCGGGCGGGGCCGGCCCGGCCCCGCGGCGTCCCCCTCCCTCGCGCCGGGCTACGGATGCGCCGGGATCACGCAGTCGTCCTCACGCGCGGGAGCGTGCCCGGTCGGCCAGGCCACCCCCTCGAACGTGAGCCGTTTCGAGCCGGGTTCGAGATGGACCACGGACAGGGCCTTGTTGTAGGGGTTGCCCGCGTTGGTGAGGCATATCCAGCCGCTGGCCCCGCGCACCCGCAGGTCGGCGTTCAGCTTCCCGAGGTCCTTGCGGATCCGTTCGGCCGTCGGCACTTCCTGCCCGCTGGTGTGGACCGCTCGCGCCAGTGCCCGGGACGCGGTCAGGACGACGTCGTACGTGACGATGGTGCGTCCGTCGTCGAGATACACGTCACCGATGGTTCCGCCCTGCTCGGTGATGCCCTGGCGCAGTGTGTCCATCGCGTCCTGGGCCTCCCTGAGGTACAGCGGTGGCTGCTGTCCCTTGCGTCTCGGGTCCTGCTGCCACCTCCGCAGCTCGATGCTCCAGGCGTCGGGGTGCGCCGGGGCGGCGTAACGGATGGTGACGGACGGCTTGCCGGATCCCGGATCGCCCCGGAGCAGGGCACGGTGCCGGTCGTCGAGGCGCTGGTCGAGCGTCGTGGCGTCCGAGCCGGTGATCACCGTGTACGACTTCTTCTCCCGGCAGTAGGTGGTGGCCAGTTTGCCGACGAAGAGCTTCAGGTGGAGGGCGCGGCCGGCGAAGTAGATGACATGCGCGTTGGAGCGGCAGATGTTTCCCGCGAAGTCCTCGAACTCGTTGGGGGTGACGCCGGCCTCCTCGACGCCCGGGGACTCGAAGCGCATGTCCTGCACCCCGCCCTGTCCCTTGCCCGCTCTGGCCTCCGCGAAGGCGTCCCGCAGGGAACGGTTGTAGTCGTCGCCCGGCCGGTCGTCGGCGACCAGGGCCGTTTCCGCCCCGGCCAGGTCCGGGTCGAAGGCCAGGAGCGCGTGGGCCTGTTCCTTGGTGGTGGACACCGCCCGGGCGAGGCCGGGGAAGGGAACCGTTTCCTTGCCTTCGGGATTGGAGAAGTCGTCGGCCGTCACCACACTGGCGAAAGCCGGAAGCTTCAGTGTGTTGGTCACATACGCGAGAGCTTCCCTGGTCTTCGTCAGGCTGAGGTTGAATCCCGTGACGGCCCTCACGTCGGGTTCTTCACGCCGGAGTTGATCGACCGCCCGTTTCCACTCCTCATACCCCTTCCCCGGATTCGCGAGGACGAGGCGGATCGGCGGCTTCGCGGAGTCCGCCCCGTTCGCCGCGGCCTGGGCCAGGTAGGCGCCCTGGACCTCGCTGAGGATCTGACGCCGGACCGCCGGATTGTCCGACTCCATCGGGATGAGCAACGCGACGGTGGCGTGCTTCGTTCCGGCGACCGCCTTGTTCTGTTCCGCGATACGCGCGAAGACCTCCGGCATGCCGTCGACGGCGGGCATGAACACACCCCTGCCGTCGGAGACGCCCAGGCACTCCGCGCCGTGCACCTCAAGGCCCTTGCCGCAGCTCTCCGGCTCACGGAAGAAGCCGTAGTAGGTGCCGAGCCCGGCCGCGGCGAGCGCCAGCGCCGTGACCACGGCGGTCACCGGCCCCAGGATGCGGCGGCCGGGCCGGAGTCCGGGCTGCGGGCCGCGCGCGTCGTCCAGGGCGACCTGGACCAGACGGCTGGGCAGCGGCGTGGAGAGGCCGCGGCCGCGTTCCTCCGCGACGCGCACCCGCTCGGCGAAGCGCCCGCCGATCGCCTCCGCGAGGCCGTCCACCGGCACGGGAGGCTTCGCGCCCGCCGCGGGCGCGGCCCCGCCGGGCAGCGAGGTGGTGATGACCACGGGGTACACGCGCAGGGCGCGGGACTCTCCGTCGTAAGCCTCGATGAGCCGGTCCCGGATGATCCGCCGCGCGGGCACGGTGTCCACGTCGGGCAGCAGGAGGACGGGGCGGCGCGCCCTGTTCAGGCGGCGGACGACACCGTAGTGCGCGTCGATGTCGGCGAGCAGCGCCTCGACGAGCAGAAGCTGTTTCGCCGCCGCGGGCTCGCTCCGCAGCCGTTCCAGCTCCTCGCAGACCGCCTCGAAGGTGCGCTGCCGGGGAAAGCGCCGGGTGCCGTACCAGCGGACCGTGCGGTGGTGGGGAAACCTTAAGGCGCTGATCACCTTCAGGACGAGCCCGACCAGCCCGCCGCCCATGCGGACGCCGACCGGCTCGGCCTCAGCACATTCCCCACCGCACGACAGGCACCTCGGGTGCTCGACGGCTGGTACGCGGGCACCGGGCGGACGTCATGCCGACCGCCACACCCCCGAACGCACGAAAGGCCGCCCTCCCACGAATGAGAGAACGGCCTCCGACCTGCGTTTCCGCATGGTCGGGACGACAGGATTTGAACCTGCGACCCCTTGACCCCCAGTCAAGTGCGCTACCAAGCTGCGCCACGTCCCGATGCCCGTCTGACCTGGGGCTTCCCCCTGGCTGAACGCGCATGAGAACAATACCGCACTCGGGCGGGTGGTCACGAACGCCTTTCCTTCTTGACCTCAACCATGCTTGATGTTCAACGCTTGTTCCATGACGAACACCACCGCCGCACCGAAGCACCACTACCGCGACATGAACCGCCTGATGAGCCTGATGACCGGGGACGAGAAGCACGGCCCCGCGGCGACCTCCACCCTGGACGCCCTCTGGGTGCTCTACGACCGGGTGCTGCGGGTGACACCCGGCACCGTCGACGCACCCGGCCGCGACCGGTTCCTGCTGTCCAAGGGGCACGGGCCGATGGCGTACTACGCGGTCCTGGCGGCGCACGGATTCTTGGGGGAGGAGTTGCTGCCGGGGTTCGGGGCGTACGACTCGCCGCTCGGGCACCATCCGGACCGGACACTCGTGCCGGGGGTCGAGATCGGGAGCGGCTCGTTGGGGCACGGGCTGCCGCTGGCCGTGGGGAGCGTGCTCGGACTGCGGGCGCAGGGGCTCACCGATCCGCGGGTGTGGGTGCTGGTCGGGGACGCCGAGCTGGACGAGGGCAGCAATCACGAGGCGCTCGCCTTTGCCGGCCCGGCCGGGCTGGAGCAGCTGCACACCGTGGTGATCGACAACGCGTCGGCCTCGTACGCCCGGCCCGGCGGGATCGCGGCCCGGTTCGAGGCGGCGGGCTGGTCGGTCGGCACCGTCGACGGGCGGGACCACGAGGCGCTGTACGCGGCCTTCACCGCGCCGCACCCCGGACGGCCGCGGGCCGTGGTGGCGCGCGTCGATCCGAAGGAATGACCCGGGGGACTGGCCCGGAGCACCGCTGCGTACCGCCGCGAGGACCGAAGAGAACATGAGAGGGACACTTCAGATGGACACGATGCGTGACCGTTTCATCGCCACCACGTCACAGCTGCTGGACGAGGACCCGCGCCTCGCGCTGGTCCTGGCCGAGATCAGCCGGGCCGGCTTCGACCGGGCCGAGCGGTCCCATCCGGACCGGGTCGTCAATGTGGGAATCAGGGAGCAGCTGCTGGTCGGAGCGGGTGCCGGCATGGCGCTCACCGGGCTGCGGCCGATCATGCACACCTTCGCCAGCTTTCTGGTGGAGCGGCCGTTCGAGCAGGTCAAGCTGGACTTCGGCCACCAGGGAGTGGGCGGGGTGCTCGTGAGTGCGGGAGCCTCGTACGACTGGCCGGCCGGCGGGTTCACCCATATGTCGCCGGGCGATGTCGCACTCCTGGACACCCTGGACGGCTGGACGGTTCATGTGCCGGGTCACCCGGACGAGGCCGAGGCGCTGCTGCGGGAGGCCGCGGCCGGGGACGGCCGGGTGTATGTGCGCCTGTCGGCGCAGTCCAACGACCGGCCGCGGCCTGTCGGCGCGGGGACCGGGTTCACCGCCGTGCGGGAAGGGGCCGGCGGGGTGGTGATCGCGGTCGGGCCGATGCTCGACGACGTGCTCGCCGCGACGGACGGGCTCGATGTGACGGTGCTGTACGCGACGACGGTGCGCCCGTTCGACGGGGCCGGGCTGCGGCGGGCGGTCGGCGGTCACGGGGCCGCCGACGTGGTGATCGTCGAGCCGTATCTGGCGGGCACCTCCACGGCCGCCGCCAATGACGCGCTCACCGAGCTGCCGCACCGCGTGCTGGGCCTCGGGGTGGGGCGGGCCGAGCTGCGCAAGTACGGGGAGATGGACGAGCACCTCGCCGCGCACGGCCTGGACGCCCGGGGGCTGCGGGAACGGATCGGCGCCTTTCTCCGCCGCTGAAGGCGGCAGCGACGAGGCGCGGGCATCTGCCGGATCGACCGGGCGAGGACGTGATGGCACCGCGCTGCGGGAGCGGACGGCGGGGCGGCGGGCCCGGTGGTGCGGGCGAGCAGGGCGACGCCGCCGGTCGGGTGACCGGCGGCGTTCTTGGGAGCTGCCCGGTGGACCGGAGCCGTACAGGCCCTACGGGTGGACGAGCACCTGGGACAGTGCCACGCGTCCGGTTCCGGATGTCACGATCCTCACCGTGCGGGTGCGGCTGTCCAGGTCCAGGACGGTCGGGCGCAGCGCCTTCCCGCTGACGTGGACCGTCGCGTCGTCCGTGACCACGTCGAAGTCGGCGGTCGTGGCGGAGGAGTTGTTCCAGATCTCGATCTGACGGATGTGCTGCCGACTGCCCAGGTCGACCTGCCACCAGGCGCCCGCCTCGGACAGCGTGCGGGTGTCGGTGTTGGTGTCGCCGTCCAGGGCGAGCGCCGCGCCCGCCGTGCCCTCGGTGGAGGACTGGGTGGCCGTGCCGGTGCGGGCCAGGTCGGTGCGCAGCTGCTCGACCGGGCCGCCGTGGGCGCCCGCCCGGTGTGCGACGGCGAGGGCCCCGGCCGGCAGCCGGTCCAGGCCGGTGAGGTTGTCCGTCATGACCGAGCCGTTTCCGCCGAGGGCGGGCGCGGCCGTGTCGGTCCAGTTGCCGCGGGCGGTGTTCTGGATGCCGTAGTCCGCCCAGTTGGAGACCCACTTGTAGCCGATGCGGGTGATGACGTTCTTCTCGACGAGGATGTGCGAGGACTGTTCGTCGAGGTAGATGCCGTTGCCGTCGCGCTCGGTGTTCCCGAACGCGGAGCGGTTGATGTAGTTGCCGGAGACGACCGTGCCCGGCTGTGCGCCCTGGGTGTAGATCGCCCCGCCGTCGTGCTGTGCCTGAGCGACCTCCATGACGTCGGTGATCCGGTTGTCCGTCACCTTGTTGTCACGCAGGACGGACTTCTGGGACTCGGGCTGGTTCCAGCCCCAGCCGACCGAGATCCCGGAGTACGGGAGGTGGTCCAGGCTGTTGTGGTCGACGGTCAGCCCGGCCTCGTACCCGGCCCAGATGCCGACCGAGTCGGTGTACTCGACGCCGGAGCGGGTGATGGTGTTGTACGCGACGGTGTTCCGCTCCCCCGCGAGCGCCGCCGACGGCATCGGCTCGGTGTCGCCCACGTAGACGGCGCCGGAGGACAGGTCGGTGAAGGACGAGCGGGTCACGGAGCTGTCCTTGGTGCCCGCTTCGAGGATCGCGCCCGCCCCGCCGAGCCGGCCGAACCGTGCGTTCTCGATGCGTACGCGCTGTCCGCCGCGGACGGTCACCGCGGCGGCCGGCTTGGTGTAGAAGCGGCCCGCGTGATCGACCGGGCCGGTGGCTCCGGTCAGGGTGAGACCGGCTTGCATGCCCGCGTAGCCCTCGTCGGTGCCGGGCTGGCGGTAGGCCGCGTACGCGAAGCCGATCCCGCTGACGGTGACGTCATGGGCGCCGTCGACGACGAGCAGCTGTTCGGTGTGCGGGGTGACGGCCCGCGCATGGCGCATGTTCTCGCCCTTGCGCGGCAGGTAGGTGACGGTGCGATTCTTCGAGTTCCAGACGAACTCGCCCGGCTGGTCGAGGAGTTCGGGGGCGTTCTCGAAGAAGGCGACACCGCTGTAGCGGGTGGAGTCGACCGTGGTGGAGTCCCAGGCGGGGCCGGTGCGGTCGGTGCCGCTCGCCGAGTTGGTCCAGCAGGGCTGGGCGAAGGTCATGGCATCGCTGTTCACGCCCGTGATCCGGCAATGGTAGTTGCGCCAGCGGACCCGGATGACGGCTTCGGCGTCGGTGGGGCGCTGCCAGTCGGCGATGCCCGTGGCGACCGCGCCGGTCATGCCGGTCTTCGTGGCGTCGCAGGTGCTCGCCGCGCAGGCCTCGCCGCGGGCGCGGGTCGCGCGCCTGCCGTCGACGAAGAGCTGACGCGGGGTGACGCCGGCCGGGACCTCGGCGGTCCAGGTGCCGTCGGTGTTCTGCCGCCAGCCGGTGATGTCCTGTCCCCCGGAGAGGACGGGGCGGGCGCCGGGGGCCGCGCTCCAGGTGACGGTGCGGCCGTCCTTCCCGGAGTCGGCGGCGCCGAGCCTCAGCGGCTGGTCGAGCTCGTACGTGCCGTTCTTCAGGAGTACGCGGACGTCGTGGCCGCTCTCGGTGCGGGCCCGGTCGCGGGCGCCCTCGGGGGTGCAGGGGCGGGCGACCGTACAGGAGGTGCCGTGTCCGTCCGGGGCCGCGTACAGGGTGCGGGCACCGGGTGCGGCCTGGGCGGTGGGCGCGGCGAGCAGTGCGGCCAGGAAGGCGGCGGCGGAGGCAGCGGCGGTTCCTCGTACGGCGTTCAGGGAGCGGCGGTTCACGCGGAGGCCTTCCAGTCGGGGTGGCCGGGCATGGGCGGGTTCACGGCTCCGAAGAGCCAGTCGCGCAGGAACGGGTCGAGGGACTTGTCTCCGGTGACGTCGACGGTGTGCCGGATGAAGGCCTCGCTGGTGTACGTGGAGTCCTTGAAGCGCTTCACCCACTCGCGCATGACGCGGTCGAACTTCCGCTGACCGATCCGGAGGCCGAGGGCGTACAGGACGAGCGCGCCGCCGTCGTAGATGTTGGTGCCGCCGAGCGCCTTGGGCAGTCCGGGCGGGCCGTCGGCGGCGCGGACCGCGTCGAGCTTCTCGTACGTCGCCTTCATCTTGTCCTCGAAGACCGACCAGCCGCGCTCCTCGCCGTACAGTCCGGCGTAGTACACGGCGGGGCCCTCGTTGAGCCAGGCCTGCTGCCAGTCGTCCGGGGTGACGGAGTCGCCGAACCACTGATGGACCAGTTCGTGGACCATCGTGGTCTCGTAACCCGGCTGGCCGTCGGCGTTGAGCTTGAACCAGTTGGTGGAGAACAGGGAGAGGGTCTGGTTCTCCAGGGCGTCGGTGTAGCCGTCGTAGATGTGGACGCCGTAGACGGAGAACGGGTAGCGGCCGAACTTCGCCTCCAGCCAGGCGAGATGGTCCGCGGTACGGGCGACGATCGGACCGTACTTGTCCTCCTGGCCCTGCGGGACGATGTGCCGCAGAGGCAGTCCGCGGTGGCTGGTGCCGTACAGATAGGTGCCCTTGACGACGGCGATGCCGATGAGTTCGGTCGCCATGCGCTCGCGCAGGGCGAAGTGCCAGACGGTGGAGCCGTCGGCGCGCGGGGTCTTGTGGAGCAGTTCGCCGTTGGCGGCGGCGACGTAGCCCTGCGGGGCGCTGATGTGGAAGGTCCACGTCGCCTTGTCGGACGGGGTGTCGTTGCAGGGCAGGAAGGTGTCGGCGCGCGAGGACTGGGCGGCGGACGCGAAGCCGCCGTCGGTGCCGAACTTCCAGCCGGTCAGGCCGAGTCGGGGCGCCTTGCCGTTGCCCCGGTAGCGCACCTCGGTGGTGAACGCCTGCCCGTTGTGGAGCGGGCGGGCGGGGGTGACGGTGAGTTCCTGGCCGCTCTTTCCGGGGGCGAGCGCCCAGGTGGCGGGGCAACCGCCGACGGTGACGGAGTCGATGGTGTGGCCGTCGGTGTCGAGGTTGAACGCGGAGAGGTCCTGGGTGGCCTTGGCGTCGATCCGCACCACGGCGGTGAAGTCGTAGCTGACCGGGGTGAAGTCGAAGGTCAGGTCGTAGTGGACGACCTGGTAGCCGCCGTTTCCGAGGGTCGGGAAGAGCGGGTCGCCGACGCCGTCCGAGCCGGGCTTCGGGTCGAAGCGGTGCGGCTGTGCGAGGGCGGTCGGGCCGAGTGCGGGTACGGCGACGGCTGCGGCTACCGCCGCGCCGCCGAGCTTCAGGGCCGAGCGTCGCGTCGTCACTTCTTCCCCTTCTGGAAGGCTTCCTCGAACTCGCCGCGGGCCTGCTCGCCGCCCTTGGCCAGGTAGTCCTTGACGAGCTGGTCGTAGGCGGACATGGGCTTGCGGCCGGAGATGATGTCCTTCAGCCCGTCGCCCTTCAGCGTGTTGAGGCTGCCGGAGCCCTTGGAGTCCCAGGTGGGCGAGGAGTACTGGAGGGTCGGGTCCGGCACCATCATCGGGATCATCCTGGTGAAGGCATCGTGGACATGACGGACGCCCTGCTCGGAGTCGGCGCTGAAGATGGCGGGAACGGCGGAGGCCATGAACTTCCAGGGCACGGTGACGTCCTGGGTGCCCTGCTTGGTGAGCGCCGGATTGCCCTTGGCGTCGCGGGTGAAGTCCGTGCCCTCGACGCCGTAGTTGATGAGCGTGTACTCCTGGCTGCCGAACGGGGACGCGGCGAAGTCGGCGAGGGCCAGGATCTCCTTGACGCGGTCCCCGGACGCCTTCTTGATGTGGGTGTTCTGGAGCGAGATGTTGTCCATCCAGGCGACGGCGTCCTTGCCGACGGGCACGAGCGGGCGCGGGTCGTACTTCTTGTCGATCGCCTTCATCGAGGCGATGTAGCCGACGCCGGGCGCCAGATAGGTGGGCATGCCGTCGTAGACGTACGCGCCCTTGCCGTTCTTGAACATGTCCGTGTACTGGGCCTTCTGCGCCCCGGACATCTGGAGGGTGCCCGGGTAGTAACAGCCGGCCTTGTACAGCAGCCGCGCCGTCTCGACGGCCTTGCGGTACTCCGGGGTCTCCAGGTCGAGGGTGAACTTGCCGGTCCTCTCGTCCAGCCGCCAGAAGTTGGGCGCACCCGCGGACATGGCGAGCATGCTGGTCGCGCCCGCGATGATGGCGTACTGGTCCTTCTTGGGCCGGGTCAGTTCCTTGCAGACCTCGACGAACCGGTCGAGGTCGGTGATCTGGTCGAGGCTGGTGACACCGACCTGCTCGAACAGGTCGTGGCGGTACACGCCGGCGCCGCCGGTGCCGGTGCGGGCGATCGGGATGCCGTAGAGCTTCCCGCCGAAGATGGCGGACTGCCAGGCGCCCTTCGGGATCGCGGCCAGGTTGGGGTAGTCCTTGACCTTGTCCCCGGCGAGGTACGGGGTGAGGTCGGCGCACTTGGCCTGGAGGAAGGCGGCCTTGTTGTCGACGCCGCCGCTCTCCGGGTACATGAAGAGGTCGGGCAGGCTGTCGCTGGCGACCATGGTGGAGAACTTGGTGCCGTAGTCGTCGGCGGGAACGGCGGTGACGTTCACCTGGCCGCCGAGGAGCTTCTCGATCTCCTGCCAGGCGGCGTTGCTGCCGCGCGCGGGCGGCGGCGGGGAGAACGTCTCCATCGTCGCGCCGATCGGCTTCGCTCCCTTGAGCGGGGCACCCTTCGTGGCGCGCAGCGGCTTGGCCGGGTAGCTGAAGTAGCCCTGCGGAACACCGGCCGCGGTGCCCGCCAGGTCGGGGTCGAGGCCGATGTTGCGGACCGCGGTGCTGGGCAGCAGCGAGGCGCTCTTGGCCTCCGCCTTCGCGGTCGTGCCGCCGTCGCCGCAGGCGGCGAGCAGCGGGGCGGCGGCCAGTCCCAGACCGACGCCCGCACCCATGCGGAACAGCGCTCTGCGGTTGATGGGGGTGGAGCTCGACACCTGAATCTCCTTGAGAGAGGGGAAGGAAGGAGTGGGGGGCGGTGGTTGCGCTCAGAGGCCCGTCGGGTGGCCTCTCAGCCCTTGACTGCGCCGGTGAGCACGCCCTTGGTGAAGTAGCGCTGGAGGAACGGGTAGACGCAGAGGATCGGTACGACGGCGATCACCAGGACCGCCATCTGTACAGCCTGCTGCGGGGCGAGCACCTCGCCGGCCGAGGCGGCGTTCAGGCTCTGGCCCTGGAGCACGTAGGTGCGCAGCACCATCGGCAGCGGCCATTTGTCGGAGTCGTTGAGGTACAGGAGCGAGTTGAAGAAGGCGTTCCAGTACGTCACCGCGTAGAAGAGGCTGATCACGGCGAGGACGGCCTTGGACAGGGGCAGGACGATCCGCACCAGGACCCGGAAATCTCCCGCTCCGTCGACCTTCGCCGCGTCGTACAGCTCCTCGGGCAGGTTCATGAAGAAGGACCGCAGGACGACCAGGTTGAACGCGCTGACCAGGGTGGGCATGACGAGCGCCGCGTAGGTGTCGTACAGGCCGAGGCCCTTGACCAGCAGGAAGTTCGGGATGATGCCCGCGTTGAAGAGCATCGTGAACAGGGCCGTCATCAGGATGAAGCGGGAGCCGGTGACCTCGCGGCGGGAGAGCCCGTACGCCATGCCGACGGTGACCAGGAGGCTGGCGAGGGTGCCGATGACGGTGATGCCGACGGAGACGATCAGCGCGCGGGTGACGACTCCACCGGTGAAGATGGTGCGGTAGGCGTCCAGGGTGGGGTGGTCCGGCCACAGGACGAGGCCGGAGCTCTTGATGATGTCGGTCTGCGAGGCGAAGCTCGTGCCGATGACGCCGACCAGTGGGTAGGCCACGGCGAGGACGACCACGACGATGGCTATCGCCTTGGCGGTCTGTCCGATGCGGGTCGGCCGTTCCATCCACGGGGGCCGGCCGTCGGACTTGCCGGCGGGTGCGGGGCGGGGCGCCGGTGCGGTGGATTCCGTTGTGGCGCGCGTCTTCTCAGCGGTCAGCACCGCGGTACACCCCTTCGTGGCCGAGTCGGTGGGCGAACTTGTTCGCGCCCAGGACGAGTGCGGTGCCGATGACCGCCTTGACGAGTCCGACGGCGGCGGCGACGCCCCAGTCGTTGTCCTTGATGCCGTGGTAGTAGACGTAGGTGTCGAGGACCTCACCGGCGTCCGGGCCGACCGCGTCACGCTGGAGCAGGATCTGCTCGAAGCCGACGGAGAGGATCTGCCCGAGGTTGAGGATCAGCAGCAGGATGAGTACGGGGGCGATGCCCGGCAGGGTCACGTGCCAGAGGCGTCGGCGCGGTCCCGCACCGTCGATGGCGGCGGCCTCGTACTGCTGCTTGTCGATGTTCAGCAGCGCGGCGAGGATGATGATCGTGCCCCAGCCGGCATCCTTCCAGGCGACCTGGAGGGTCAGCAGCCAGGGGAATGCGTCGGGGTCGCTCATCATGTCGTAGCGCGGCAGCCCCAGACCGCCGAGGACGTCGGGCAGGAGCCCGGCACCGCCCAGGATCTGCTGGAAGATCGAGACGATGATGACCCAGCCGATGAAGTGCGGCAGATAGACGACGCTCTGTACGAAGCGTCTGATCCGGTCGCTGGCGATGCTGTTGAGCAGCAGGGCCAGGGCGATCGGGATCGGGAAGAAGAACACCAGCTGGACGAGGGCGATCTCCAGGGTGTTGAACGTCGCGGACCAGAAGGCCGGCTCACTGAACGCCGCGGAGAAGTTGGCGAACCCCACCCAGACGCTGTGCATGTAGCCGAGGTACGGCTGGTAGTCCTGGAACGCCACGACATAGCCGAGCAGCGGTACGTAGTGGAAGACGATGAAGTACAGCAGGCCGGGCAGGGTGAGCAGCAGCATCACCCGGTCCCGCTTGATCCGCTGCCAGAGGCTCAGCCGGCGCTGTGCGACAACGGCCCCGGCGGCTGGCGGGGAGTGTGTTTCAGCCTTCTGCCGCCGCTTTTCCCGCGGCAACGGGGGTGCTGTTTCAGCCATGGTGCGTCCTGTTCGGCTGGGTGGCGCGTGGTGGGCCTTCTGGGGCCGCAAGTTAGTAAGCGGTTAACCCAAGCGTCAAGAGATCCAGGCAAAAGTCGTTGAGCCGCGATGTTCCGGCGGCCGAATCCAGCGCATCGAACCCGCAAATATGCTGCTCAACCGGACAGTTCGAGAAGATGAGCGCTTGACGGTCGACCATCACGCTCCTTAGCGTGCCGGTCATCCCATAGAACGCGATTACTGTCCGGAGGCAGGGTGCGAACCACCGAAGAGGCACCGGCACATTCCGGTAGCGACGCCGCGACACCGTCCCCGCGACGGCCGCGCACGCTCCTGGTCATGAGCCCCGGACTGCTGGACGATGTCTTTCCCCCACCGGTACGGGTCCGCCTGGAAGAGACCGCCGAGCTCCTCGACCCGTCCGTGATCAGCGAGTTCGGCTCCCCGGAGGCCGCCGCGGCGCTGAGTGGGGCCGAGGTCCTGCTCACCGGCTGGGGCTGCCCGCCCGTCGACGCCGCACTGCTGGACCGGGCGCCCGCGCTGCGGGCCGTGATCCATGCGGCCGGCACGGTGAAAACGTTTCTGTCCCCGGTTGCGTTCGATCGCGGGATCGTCGTCTCGTCGGCCGCCGCCGCCAACGCCGTACCGGTCGCCGAGTTCACCCTGGCGGCGATCATCATGGGCGCCAAGCGGGTGTTCCCGCTGGCCGGGCTCTTCCGCACCCGGCGCACCCACCGCACCGGCGCCGACCTCGACCGGCAGCACTGGCTCGGCACGCACGGGCTGACCATCGGGGTGATCGGGGCCTCCCGCATCGGGCGCCGGGTCATCGAGCTCCTCCGGATCCTCGACGCGGAGGTACTGCTCTACGACCCCTATGTCAGTGCGGCCGAGGCGGAGCTGCTCGGCGTCACCCCGACCGACCTCGACACCCTGGTCGCGACCAGCGACGTGGTGACCGTCCACGCCCCCGACACCCCGGAGACCCGCGGGATCATCGACGCCCGCCGGATCGGCCTGATGCGGCCGGGCACCCTGCTCGTCAACACCGCGCGCGGCCGCCTGGTGGACACCGAGGCGCTGACCGGGCACCTGGTCAGCGGGCGGCTGGACGCGGTCCTCGACGTGACGTCGCCCGAGCCGCTGCCGGACGAACACCCCCTGTGGGACCTGCCGAACGTCTTCCTCACTCCGCACATGGCGGGCGCCCAGGGCAACGAGGTCGGGCGCCTCGGAGCGCTCGCGGTGGACGAACTGGCGCGGTACGCGCACGGCACCCCGTTCGACCACCCGGTGCACCGGGCCGATCTGGGGAGGATCGCGTGAGCCCCTCCCCGGTACAGCCTCTAGGCTCGGCGTCACACAACAGCCACCAGGGGGTGAGCCGGATGCGCCGGCAGAGCACAGCCGGGGACGGACAACGGCGGGCGACGGTCACCGACGTCGCGCGGCGCGCAGGTGTGTCGACGGCCACGGTCTCCCGCGTCCTGAACCGCAACTACCCCGTCGCCGAGGCGACCCGGGAGCGGGTCGAGTCCGCGATGCGCGAGCTCGGCTATGTCGTCAACGCCCACGCCCGCGCACTGGCCGGCGTCTCCAACCGCACCGTCGGGATCATCGTCAACGAGGTCATCGACCCGTTCTACGCGTACATCGCGCGCGGTGTGGAACGGGAGGCGGCACTGGGCGGACGGCTCTGCCTGGTCTGCTGCACCCAGGGCGACCCGCAGCGGGAGCTGGCCTTCATCGATCTGATGCACGAGCGCCGGGCGGACGCGGTGGTCGTGGTCGGCGGCTCCATCGCCGACCGGGGATACACCACCGAACTGGCCCGCAGGGCGCGCGAGCTGGACGCGGGCGGATCGAAGCTGGTGCTGTGCGGCAGGCCGCCGCTGGGCGAGCAGGCCCCGACCGTCGCGGTCGAGTACGACAACGAGGGCGGCGCCTTCGCCATCACCGACCATCTGCTGATGCAGGGACACGAGCGGATCCTCTACCTCGGCGGCCCGCCCAAGCTCTCCACCACCCGCGACCGGCTCGCCGGCCACCAGCGGGCACTGCGGCTGCGCGGCATCACCCCGGACCCCGAGCTGGTCCGGCCCGGCGCCTTCAGCCGCAACTTCGGCTACCGGATGATGACCGAAGTACTCCGGGACGGACCGGACTTCACTGCGGTCTTCGCGGCCAACGACATGGTGGCGGCGGGCGCGGCCCAGGCGCTGGAGGAAGCCGGGATCCGGGTGCCGAAGGACGTGTCCCTGGTGGGGTACGACGACATTCCGGTGGCGCAGGAGCTGCGGCCGAGGCTGACCACCGTCCATGTCCCGCTGGAGGAGATGGGACGCCAGGCGGTTCGGCTCGCCGTGAACAGCGGGGACGAGGACGACTGGCGCGAGCCGACCACGGGTGCGCTGCGACTCGGCACCCACATCGTGGTACGCGATTCCGTCGCACCGCGGCCAGGCCGTTCCCCCGGGAAGTGACCGGTTACTTCCCGCCTGTCCACAGTTGGCCATAGAAAATCACAGTAACTTCCCATCCCCTCTTGCCTCTGAATAGCAACCGCTTACATGCTGGCGCCGAGCAGCACTGTTCCGCACGCCTCCGCCCTCACTCGTTTCCGCAGGGAGTTCCGCATGCGCATGCCCACAGACCCCGCCGGCTCCGCCACCACTCCTTCCGCCGTCTCCTCGCCCGTCGGCCGGCGTTCCGTTCTCGCCGCGGCCGCCGGTGCCGGAGCGGCCGTCGCGCTCGGCGCCGCGGCCGGAACGGCCCGGGCCGCCACTTCCGCCACCGGCCCGGAGCTCCGGGCCGGCCGCCCGGTCAAGCTGACCCTGACCGCCCGGTCCGCCGCCGAGGCGGAGCGGCTGCGGCTCGGACAGGCCCTGCGGGGTTCGGAGTTCCAGCCCACCGGCCTGTACGTCCCGGCCGGTACCCCGCTCTCCCTCACCGTCCAGCCGCACGACGGTCTGCTGCCCACCCTGTGGATCGGCGCCTGGGACTACTACGGCGAGATCACCGAGCCGCGCGCCTATCCGCTGACCGCGGGGGCGAACACCGTCACGGACCCGCACGGCGGCCCGGTCTACCTCACGCTGACGGGACGCGGCGAGCGGGCCGGTGTGCTGGTCCGCTCCGGCGCCGTGCCCATGCCGGTCTTCGCCCTGGGCCGCACCTCGGAGGCCGACTACCAGCGGCAGCTGGACACGCTCACCACATCGCCGTACGTCGAACTGCACGCACCGCACACGATCATGACCCTCACTCGCGAGGGCGCACTGCTGTACCGCGACGAGGACCATGCCGCACTGCTCGGGCTGGTCGAGACGATCATCGACTCCCACGCCCGGATCAGCGGCCTGGACGGCTCGAAGCCGGTGCACCGGCGCAAGGCCGGGCCGTACCACTTCACCGAGGTCAGCAAGGTGCCCAGCGGTGTCGGCGCCTACGCCACCCACGGCTACAACGGTTTTCCTCGCGCCTACCTGGACCGGGCCACGACCGTGGAGGGGCTACGGACGCGGGGCTGGGGGCTTTACCACGAACTCGGCCATCTCCACCAGCAGATGGCGTACAAGCCCGGCGGTCTGACCGAGGTCACGGTCAACATCTACTCGCTGGCGGCGCAGCGCACCCTGAAGCAGCCGTCCAACCTGCTCACCGTCGACCCGAAGACGGGGCTCACCTACTTCCAGTCGGCACGGCTGAAGTTCGGCACGGCCGGGCTGACCTACGAGAAGTCCTTCGGCGCGTACGAGAAGCTCGTCCCGCTGCGCCAGCTGGAGCTGGCGTTCGGCGACGACTTCTGGCCCCGGCTGCACAAGCTGGTCCGCGAGGAGAACCCGCAGTCCGACTACACCGAGAACGACAAGCGCTACCGGGCCCTCGCCACCTACTCCAGCCGGGTCGCGGGCTACGACCTCACGGACTTCTTCGTGAACACCTGGGCGTTCCCGATCGACGCCACGGGCAGGGCCGAGCTTGCCGCGCTGAACCTGCCGAAGTCGCCCGTCGACCCGGCCGGGCTGGCCGACTGACCACGGCGGCAAGGGAGTTCACCGTGAACCTCAGCAGACGATCGCTCCTCGCGGCGAGCAGCGCCACCGCCGTCACGGCCGCGCTCATGACCACGGCCAGCGCGGCACACGCCTCGCCCGTCGCGGACACCTCCGCCGCGGCCGGCGCCGACTTCGCCACCCTCCTCCAGCGCGCCGAATCCCTGCTCACCGGCGGCGGATTCGACCCGGCCGACCCCGACTTCACCGCCGCGGTCGCGGCCCTGGACACCACGGCCACCCAGCTGTGGACCACCTTCGACCGCGACGCCGGCCGCACCGCCCTGTGGCCGGACCTCGCGCCGCTCACCGACCCGGGCAACTTCGGCCAGAGCTACACCCGGCTGCGCACCCTCGCGACGGCCTGGGCCACGAAGGGCACCTCCCTCGCCGGATCGACGCAGGTGGCGGACGCGCTGATCGCGGCGCTGCGCTTCACCCACGACACCGCGTACAACCCGGCCAAGCGCGAGACCGGCAACTGGTGGTTCTGGGAGATCGGCGCCCCGCGTGCGCTGATGGACTGCTCCGTCGTCCTGCGCGACCGGCTCCCCGGAGCCGATCTGGCGGACTATCTGGCGGTCGTCGACCGGTTCTGCCCGGACGCGGACCGTCGCACCAACTCCCCCACGCTCTCCGAGACCGGGGCGAACCGCACCGACAAGGCCGTCATCGTGGCACTGCGTGGACTGCTGGGGCGGGATGCGGCCAAGCTCGTATCGGCCCGCGACGCACTGTCCGACGTACGCGACTCGGGGCGCAACAGTCTTTTCCGGTACACGAGTTCGGGTGACGGCTTCTACGAGGACGGCTCGTTCGTCCAGCACGACGTGGTGGCCTACACCGGTTCGTACGGCATCGTGCTGCTCAGTGGCACGGCGTATCTGCTGGCCCTGCTGGCGGGCTCGGAGTGGGCGGTGGCCGACCCGAAGGTGTCGGTGATGTACGACGCCGTCGAGCGGACCTTCGCCCCGGTGGTCTTCGACGGGCTGATGATGGACTCGGTGCGCGGCCGGGCGATCTCCCGGGAGCGCGCCGGTGACCACCGCGACGGTGCGACGGCCCTCGCGGCGATCCTGCTCCTGGCCTCCGGCGCCCCGGCCGAGTACGCGCAGCGGTGGCGGGCCCTGGTGAAGGGCTGGCTGACCCGCAACCGCACCACTCCCTTCGGGACGCTCGCCACACTGCCCCAACTCGCCCTGGCCAAGGCCGTACTGGACGACCACGGCGTGCCGGCCGGACCGCGCAGCACGGGCAGCCATGTCTTCGCCGACATGGACCGCGTCGTGCACCGCCGCCCCGGCTGGGCCTGCGCGCTGTCCTTGTCGTCGAAGCGGATCTCGGCGTACGAGGCGGGCAACGGCGAGAATCTGCACGGCTGGTACACCGGCGACGGCATGACGTATCTGTACGACGGCGACGACCTGGCACAGTTCAACGACGGCTTCTGGCCGACCGTCGATCCGTACCGGCTCCCCGGCACCACGGTCGACACCCGGCAGCGGACCGATCTCGGCACCGGCGCCGGTACGTCCACCTACCGTCCGGCCAACGCCGTCGCCGGCGGTGCCGTGCTGGACGGCCGGTACGGGGCCGCCGCGATGGAGGTGATCGGCGCCCAGGGCACCACTCTGCGGTCCAGGAAGTCGTGGTTCCTGCTGGACAACGCTGTGATCGCGCTCGGCGCGGGCATCACGGCGAGCGACGGCCTGCCGGTCGAGACGGTCGTCGAGAACCGCAGTCTGGGCGCGGACGGGCGCCACCGGCTGGTGGTCGACGGCGTCCGACAGCCCGTCGAGCAGGGCTGGAGCGGTGAGTTCGGCCAGGCCCGGTGGGCGCATGTCGACCAGGTGGGCGGCTATGTGTTCCCCGGCGGAACCGACCTGCGCGCCCTGCGTGAGGAGCGCACCGGCACCTGGCGGGCCATCGACACCGGGGCGGACACGGCCGGCAGCACCGACCCGGTCACCCGCCGCTATGTGACGCTCTGGACGGACCACGGCCCCTCCCCCACCGACGCCCACTACGCCTATGTGCTGCTGCCCGGCGCGTCGGTCGCGGCGACGGCCGTCTGGTCACGGTCCCGGCCGGTCCGGATCATCGCCAACGACACCACCGCGCAGGCCATCGAGGCACGCCGGGAAGGGCTGACGGCGGTGAACTTCTGGCGCGCCGGAACGGCGGCCGGGATCACCGCATCGGGCCCGGCGTCGGTACTCGTCCAGCGCCACGGCGCGCAGGTCCGCGTCGCGGTCGCCGACCCGGGACGGACGCTCACCACGCTCTCGGTCGAGCTGCCGTTCCCCGTACGGTCGGTGCGGTCCGCCGACGGCTCGGTGAGTCTCGTTCCGGGCCGCAGGCCCGTACTCACCGTCGCCGTCGGCGGCTCACGCGGCCACACCCACCGGGCCGAACTCAACCGGTAACCCATCCCGCACCACCCGAGGAGCACCACCACCATGTCCGTCGCACCGCATCTCCACCTGCCGCCGCCCGACCGGCTCCTGTCGTCCCGAACCGGCTGGACCCGGGCCCACTGGGAGGCGACGGCCGACCGGATGCTGGATGCACTGGTGCCGTACGCGACCCCTGGCTTCGCCCAGTACCGGCTGCCCGGCCGGGGCAGCTGGTCGGGGGTCGTCTCGGACGGCCTCGAAGGGTTCGCCCGGTCGTTCCTGCTCGCCGCCTGCCGGATCGGGGGCGCGGGCGGGGCGGTCGACCCCGCGCTGATCGAGCGGTACGCGGCAGGGCTGGCCGCCGGCACCGACCCCGGCAGTGGGGAGGCCTGGCCGAAGCTGACGGACTGTTCGCAGCAGATGGTGGAGGCGGCCTCGGTCGCGGTGGCGCTGCACGAGACCCGGCCGTGGATCTGGGACCGTCTGGACGCACGGGTGCAGGAGCGGGTCGTCGACTGGTTCTCCGGGTTCGTCGGCGGACGCACCTGGGACAACAACTGGCGGCTCTTCCAGGTGGTGTCCGAGCAGTTCCTCGCCTCGGTCGGTGCGCCGTACAGCCGCTCGGACATCGAGTCGAACCTGGACAGGATCGAGGACTGGTACGTCGGTGACGGCTGGTACACCGATGGGGACGGCCGGAACTTCGACTACTACATCGGCTGGGCCATGCATCTGTACCCGCTGTTGTGGTCGCGGATCGCGGGCGCCGACGACGGGGGCAGGACCGAGGTCTACCGGCAGCGGCTCAGCCGGTTCCTGGAGGACTATCCGCACTTCTTCGGCTCCGACGGCGCGCCGGTGCACCAGGGCCGCTCGCTGACCTACCGGTTCGCCGCCCTGGCGCCGGTATGGATGGGGGCGCTGGCCGACTGCACCCCGCTGGCACCGGGACTCACCCGCCGGCTCGCCTCGGGCACGATGCGGCACTTCGCGGAGCGCGGTGTGCCCGACGAGCGGGGGCTGCTGACGCTGGGCTGGTACGACACGTTCCTGCCGAGCACCCAGCCGTACTCCGGTCCCGCCTCGCCGTACTGGGCGAGCAAGGGCTTCCTCGGACTGCTGCTGCCGGCCGACCACGCCGTGTGGACGGAGCGCGAACTGCCGCTGCCCATCGAGGAGTCCGACCAGTACACGGCACTGCCCGCCACCGGCTGGCTGCTGCACGGCACCCGCGACGACGGCATCGTCCGGCTGGTCAATCACGGCAGCGACCACAATCCGCCGTACGACGAGTCGGCCGACCCCTCCGAGGGCACCGACGATCCGCATTACGCCAGGTTCGCCTACTCGACGGCGACGGCGCCCGAGGCCGCCCCGCACGCCGTGGCACGTTCCGTCGACGGCCATCTGGCACTGGTGGCACCCGACGGCACCCCGTCGCTGCGCCGCCGGATCCATCCGCTGCGCTGCGAGGACCGCGTCGCGGCCTCCTGGTACGCGGCCCGGCTGCCCGGTGACGACCATCCGTACCGGATCGAGACGACGAGTGTGCTGCACGGCCCGTGGGAGATCCGGGTGCACCGGGTGGAGGCGCCGGAAGGCGTGGTGGTGCGGGAGGGCGGTCACGCGGTCTCCCATGCGCGGAGCCCGTTCGCCCTGTCGGGACCCGACTGGGCACTCGCGCGCACGGCCGACGGTCTGAGCAGTGCCCTGATCGCGCTGCACGGCTGGGACGGCGGTACGGAAGGGGCGGCTGTGGCGCGTGATGTCCAGTCCAACGCGTACGGACCGCATTCGGCGATCCCGTATCTCCGCAGCCGACCGCACCCGGGCGGGCGGAGCGTCCATGTCTCGCTGCACGCCCTCTCCCGGGACACCCTGCATCCGGAGGCGTTGCGCGACGCGGTGCGGGTACGGGCAGGTGCGGACTCGGTGGTGCTGACCTTCCTGGACGGTACGACGGTCGAGGTCTGACCGCCGCCGGAGTCAGATTCCGATGCTGTTCCCCTCCCGCTGGTCGATGTGCCCGACGAGCTCCAGGGCCAGCGACTTGATGGTGTCGAGCCCCGCCCTGCCCCATGGGCGGGGCACGGTGTCGACCGCGCAGACCGCCCCCAGGGCTACACCCGTGCGGTCGATGAGGGGTGCGCCGAGGTAGGAGCGAATGCCTATTTCGTCGACCACCGGATTGCCCGCGAACCTCGGGTAGTCGCAGACGTCCTCCAGCACGAGCGCCTTGCGCCGGACGACGACATGCGGGCAGTAGCCGCGGTCGAGCGCGACGTACCGGCCGCTGCGGCTGCTGCCCGCGGCGGCGGCGCCCAGGTCGGAGCCCCTGTGCGTGCCGGCCGGGGTGTGCAGTCCGGCGAAGAACTGCCGGTTGCCGTCGATGAAGTTGACCATCGAGAAGGGCACTTCGGTCACCTCGGCCACCCGGTCGGCGAAGGCGTCGAAGTTGTCGAACGACGCGTCGGCGCGTTCCCCGAGCCCGAGCTTCCTCAGCCGCTGGGTACGGATGGCGGCGTCGTGGTCGACGGGCGTGAGCAGCAGGCGACCGGTGGCGTTCCGGGTCACGGGCGCACTCCGAAGCCGGTCAGCGGGGCCGGTGCCGAGGTGGCGTTGATCAGGTGCTGGACGAGCGTGACCAGCGCCCCGGTGCCCGAGCTGGCGATCCGGGCGTCGCAGAGCACCACCGGTACGTCCGGCCCCAGGTCGAGTGCGGCCCTGATCTCCTCCGGCCCGTAGCGGTAGGCGCCGTCGAACTCGTTCACCGCGATGATGAACCCGATGCCGCGCCGCTCGAAGAAGTCGACGGCGGCGAAGCACTCGGCGAGCCGGCGGGTGTCCGCGATCACGACCGCTCCGAGCGCTCCCTGGGAGAGTTCGTCCCACATGAACCAGAAGCGTTCCTGCCCCGGGGTTCCGAACAGGTAGAGAACGTGCTGCTCGTCGAGGGTGATGCGGCCGAAGTCCATCGCCACGGTGGTCGCGGTCTTGGACTCGATGCCCTCCAGACTGTCGGTCGCGGCGCTGACCTGGGTCAGCAGCTCTTCCGTGCTCAGCGGTGCGATTTCGCTGACCGCGCCGACGAATGTCGTCTTGCCGACGCCGAAGCCGCCTGCCACCAGCACCTTGAGCGCGACGGGAAAGCCCTCGCTACCGGCGGGGCCTGCGGCTCCGGAGACGTCCGGGGTGCTGCGGGGGTCGCCGTGGGGCGGTGCGAGTTCGAAGTCCGACCCGGATTCGAAGCCCTGACCGGTTCCGTAGCCCGGCCCGGTTCCGTAGCCCGGAACATCGCCGTAGCCCTGCGCGTCGCCGTAGCCGTACCCCTGGCTCTCCCCGTAGTCGTAGCTCTGCGCGGCTCCGTAGTCCCGCGCGTTCGCGTGGTTCTGCGCGTCCCCGTAGTGGCCGTGACCTCCGTGGCTTCCGATCCCTTCGGAGCTTGCGTTGTTCCCGTACGCGGCAGAGCTGCCGAAGCCCTCAGAGCTGTCGTCGTAAGCCATCGAGCACTGCCTCCAGCAGAGATCGGTCGGTGGGCATGTCATGGAAGGCGGGCGGGTGCGCGGTCACTGCCCCGCAGTCGACCAGGTCGGAGACGAGCACCTTGGTGACGACCGCGGGCAAGCGCAGATGGGCGGCGATCTCGGCCACCGAGGTGGGGCCGCCGCACAGTCCCAGCGCGACGGAGTGCTCGGGGCCGAGATGTGTCTGAGGTTCGGTCCCTGTGGCCATGACCAGGGAGAGCAGGTCGAGCACGGTCGTCGGGCGGGTACGGCCGTTGCTCACGGTGTACGGGCGGATGAGCCGGCCGGCCGCGTCGTCGAGCAGCGGCCCGTCCTGTGGGACCGACACCCTCACAGCCCCGTGGGGCCGGGGGTTCCGGCCGCTTGTCTCACCGGCGTCATCAGATAGGGCCGGACGCTCTTGACCAGCATGGTCATCTCGTAGCCGAGCACCGCCGCGTCCGCCTCGCGTCCGGCGAGGACGGCGAGGCAGGTGCCGGACCCGGCGGTGGAGACGAACAGCAGGGTCGAATCGAGCTCGACCACCACCTGCCGTACCTCGCCGCTGTCGCCGAAGCGCGCGCCCGCGCTGCGGCCGAGCGAGTACAGGCCGGCGGCCAGCGCCGCCATGTGGTCGGCGCTGTCGGCGTCCATGCCATGAAGGGATTTCACCAGCCCGTCGGCGGAGAGGAGAACCGCGCTGTGTGTGTACGGGACACGCTGGACCAGTCCGCTCAGCAGCCAGTCGAGGTCCGAGACCTGACCGGACGGCATATCGGTCGCCATGGTGCATCTACTCCTTGGAGGTGTTCGTTTCGAGGTGGCCGTCGGCCGCGTCCGGGGCCGGGGGGTACGGGGCGGCGGTCGCGGTGAGCCCGCGCACCGGCAGCGGTTCGGGCGGGGGCCGGGACTGCCACGACTGCGGGTCTGCCACCGTCTCCAGGCCCGTGTCCGGCTCGGGGGCGGGGTCGCCCTCGGACTCGCTGCGGGCCTCGGCGAGTTCGATGCCCCGTCGGAAGGCGGCGACGAGTCCCGGGTCGTGCAGGGCCTGTTCGTCCTCGGTGCGTGGGGCCGGCGCCTCCCTGAGCTGCGGGACCAGGTGCTCCTGGTTGGCGCGCCGGGGCAGCTGGGGCCGGCCCATGGTGCCGTGTACCGCTCCGGGCTCGGAGTGGAGCGCGTCGGGGACGTCGTCCGTGGGCCGGATTCCTGGGCGGGCCTCGGCCGGGGTGGGACGGTCGGGGCGCTCGGCGCGCAGCGGGAGCGGTGGTGCCTCGCCCTGGCCCTGCGCCTGCTGGGGCGGTTGGTGCAGGCGCAGCGGCTGGCTGGGTACATGGGGCTGACGTCCGGTGCTCGGCTGCGGGCCGGGGCTCAGGCTCGGGTTCGGCCTGTGGTGGCCGCTCCTCTCGTCCTCGGCCGGTGGACGGTGTACGGGGCCCGGGGCAGGGACCGGGGCAGCGCCTTCCGCGGCCGGGGTGTCCCCGTCCACGCCCAGCAGGGACTGCGGGAGGACGAGTACGGCCTGCGTGCCTCCGTAGATGTTGCTCTGCAGCCGGACCGCGATGCCGTGCCGGCGGGCCAGTGACGCGACGACGAACAGGCCGATCCGGCCGTCCTGGAGCAGGTGGGCCACGTTGACCTGGTCGGGGTCGGCGAGCAGGGCGTTCATGCGCTTCTGCTCGTTGCCCGGCATGCCCAGCCCCCGGTCCTCCACTTCGAGGGCCAGTCCGGCGGTGACCTGCTGGGCGCGCAGCAGCACTTGGGTGTGCGGTGCGGAGAACACGGTCGCGTTCTCCACCAGTTCGGCCAGGAGGTGGATCACGTCCGCCACGGCGTGGCCGCGCAGCGTGCCGTCGATCGGCGGGACGAGCTTGACCCGGGGGTACTGCTCGACCTCGGCGATCGCCGACCGCAGGACCTCGGTCATGGTGACCGGGTTGCTCCACTGCCGCCGGGACACGGCGCCACCGAGGACGGCGAGGTTCTCGGCGTGCCTGCGGATGCGGGTGGCGAGATGGTCGACGTGGAAGAGACCCTTGAGCAGATCGGGGTCCTCGACCTCGTGCTCCAGCTCGTCGAGGAGCTGGATCTCGCGGTGCACCAGGGACTGGAGGCGGCGGGCGAGATTGACGAAGACCTCGACCTTCTGCTCCTCGCCGGAGTGGTCCTGGATCCGGGAGGCCTGGACGACCGCGGCCACGGCGGCTTCCTGCTGGCGGCCGAGTTCCTGGGCCAGCAGCTCGAAGGCGTCGCTGCCCGGGGCGGCGGGCTCGATGGGCCTGCGCGCGGCCACCGGCTCGCCGTTGCGGAGCTGTTCCACCACCCGCTGGAGTTCGGCCTGGCCCTGGGCGCTGGCGCGGCGGAGTGCCAGGCAGCGGCCGAAGACGGTGGTGGCGACGCGGTTGGCGGCGAGACAGGCGGCCAGTACCGCGGCGAGCGCCAGCGCACCGGCCGCACCCAGCGCGATCCAGAGCTCGGTGGAGGGCCGGGCTCCGGTGGTGCGGGCGGTGAAGATGACCGCTGCGGCTCCGCTCAGTACCGCTACGAGGGTCGGCAGCACCGCGGTGCGCAGGATCTGGGGGCGTATACGCGCCTCGGGGGACGGCTGGGCGGCGCGCGGCCTGCCCGTGGCCGAGTGGGAACGGGCACCCGGTCGGCCGTGCCGTCCGCCTTCTCGGCGTTCCGGTCGCGCTTCGGGTGCGCGAAGTTGAGACATCAGTGTCCTCGGTACGTGGGGCACCTGGAATCGGCGTTCATGCGGTGGCGCCTACGGTGGTCGGTCAGGCTCGGTTCTTCGGTCGGGCGGGCTCGGACGTCATGAGCCCACCGTTGATCACCGGCCACACACGGTAGTCGTCGATCGCGCGGGTTCGGCGGGCAGTTGTCGAACTTGCCCGCCATCCGTCCCGCTCTGGTATGAGCTTTCGCACGGTCGACCGATTACTCCGCATCGAGACCTGGTCGGCAGGCACCCGAACGGCCTACGGATACGCCCCCTGGACACAGGAAAACGGACACGGGAAAACGGCTCGGCCCGTCCGGTCGTGCCGGACGGGCCGAGCCGTCTGATGCCCCCCGCGTGATCCGTACGCCGCTACGCGCTCGGCGCCACCTCGGCGTGGTCGGCCTCCGCGCCTTCGGACGCCCGGTCCTTGTCACCTGGCAGATCGGCCGACAGGTCCGTGATCCGGGCCGCGCCCGCGGGCCGGCGCTCCAGCGGCTGCGGGGCCACCTCGCGCCACCAGGGCTCGGAAGGAACGGTCCGCGCCGTGGGTTCGAAGGGCTCGCCGGGCCGCGGCAGCGCGACCCGGGCGCCCACGTCCTGTGCCGCGGCGAGGGTGCCCTCGCCCGGCTCGGCCCACGGATGCGGGGCGAGGTTGAAGGTGGCCCAGTGGATCGGCAGCATCGCCCCGAGCGGTTTGCCGCCCTGGAGATCCAGATGGGCCCGCATCCCCTCGGCCGGGGTCATATGAATATCGGGCCAGTACTCGGAATACGCACCGATCTGGATCATCGTCGCGTCGAACGGTCCGTGCTCGGCGCCGATGTCCTTGAAGCCGGGGAAGTAGCCGGTGTCGCCGCTGTGGTAGATGCGGTGCTCGGGACCGGCGACGGCCCAGGACGCCCAGAGCGTGTGCTGCTGGTTGCGCAGACCGCGGCCGCAGAAATGGCGCGCCGGGGTGGCGGTCAGGCCGAGCCCGGCGATCTTCGTGGTCTCGTTCCAGTCCAGTTCGCGCATCCGGTCGGCGGACACGCCCCACCGCTCCAGATGGGCGCCGACTCCCAGCGGGACGGCGAACACCGTGTCCGTGCCGGCGAGGGCCCGGATCGTCGGAAGGTCGAGGTGGTCGTAGTGGTCGTGCGAGATCACGACCGCGTCCACCGGACCGAGCGCGGCGAGCGGCAGCGGGACGGGGTGCAGTCGCCTGGGACCGGCGAAGGCGAAGGGGGAACAGCGCTCGCCCCAGACCGGGTCGAAGAGCACCCGTCGGCCGTCGATCTCGGCGAGCACACTGGAATGGCCCATCCAGGTGAGCCGCAGCCCGGTGGCGGGTGTCTCGGCGAGATCGGCGTAGGTGGTGGCGTGGACGGGCACGGTGCCGGCCGGTGCCCGGCGCGCCCGCTCCTCCTTGCGGAAGTAGACCTTGGCGAACTCCAGGGTGGATCCGGACGGCCTGGTCCGCGCCCCCACCGGGTTCTGGAAGACGCCGTCGGCGAAGTTGGGCGAGCGGCGGATGCGCTCCATGCGGGCACCGCCCGGGTCCGCGCCGAATGCGGCGGGGCGCAGCGAACGCAGCCGGGTGCGGAGCGGAGGCAAGGGGTCAGCGCCGGTCACAACATCTCCTGGGGGGAGTCGGTTCGTCTCATTATGGGCGGGGGGTACGACGGCGCGAGGGCGCAGGGCCCGCGGGGCCGGCGGCCGGAACGGGCCGCTTCAGCCGCGCGACTGCCCGTACACGTGGTCGATGTGGAGCCGCAGCACGATGCGCCGGTCCCGGACCATCGCGCCGCGGTAGTCGTCCCAGTCGGGGTGTTCGCCCTGGACGTCGCGGTAGAGGGCGATGAGCTCCTCCACCGTCGCGTCGTGCGGATCGGTGGCGACCGGGGACAGTTCGGCGGTGGCGTCCACGACCGTCCACGCCCAGCGGTCCGCGCCTGTGACGTGGTAGCTCGCCCGGGAGTCGCGGCGGAGGTTCTTCGTCTTCGCCCGGTCGTCCGTGATCGAGACGCGGACGATGCGCTCCTGGGGGTAGTAGAAGTGGTTGACATTGGACAGCTGGGGCCTGCCGTCCCGCCTGAGTGTCACGAGCACTCCGCCGTTCTCCTCGGCGAGCAGCCCGAGCAGCGCTTCCTGCCGTGCGTCGAATCCCGTCATGCCGGATCCAACGAACATGCCCGCCGCAGGATTCCGTATCCGGCCGCATCGCGATGTCACATCCGAGGACCCCTCGTCCGTCACACCGGTGCAAGCGGCCCCACGGCACCGCCCTGGGGCACCGGAGCCGTACCGAAGGAGACCGGCCATGACCGCCCGAATCCCGCTCGACCCGCCCCGTTCCCTCCTCTTCCGTGCTGTGTCGTGGTACTCGAACCGTACGTACGGCAAGGTCATCGATCCGCTGCGGGCTTCCGCCCACCACACCGGGGTGCTGTGGGCCGGGGCCCGGTTCGAGCTGTCGGTGGGCCGCTGGAAGAAGCTGGACGCGCAGCTCAAGGCGCTGGCCGTGATGGCGTCGGCGGCCACCATCGGCTGCAGTTGGTGCATGGACTTCGGCTACTGGGAGAGCCACCGCCACGGCATGGACCCGCGCAAGCTGCGCGATGTGCCGGTGTGGCGGGAGAGCGAGGTGTACACCCCGCTGGAGCGCGACGTCATGGAGTACGCGGAGGCGATGAGCCTCACCCCTCCGGAGGTCGGGGACGAGCTGGCGCAGCGGCTGCGGACCACGCTCGGTGAGGCGGCGTTCGTCGAGCTCACGACGGTGGTCGCGGTGGAGAACATGCGCTCCCGGACGAATTCCGCTCTCGGCCTGACCAGCCAGGGCTTCAAGGACCGGTGCGAGGTGGAACGCCCCACGAACCGCTGACCCGGCGACCCGGCCGGTTGCTCCGCCTCGGTCCCCCGGCCCGTGCGGCGGGTAGCCGCCATGGCAGCTACCCGCCAGCCCGCACCCGGCCCCCGATCGCCATGTTCCTGACACTCTCACCTCATCACTCGCTGAGAACCAACGAGTTCACGAGGTGAGAATGAGACGGACCAGATGGATGACGGTCTGCGCCACCGCGCTCGCCGCCGCCCTCGCCGGTGGAACACTCCCCGCCGCCGCCGACCACAGCCCCGCCCCGGCCGACCCGCCCACACCCCCGGCCATGGCCGGCCGGGGCAGCACCGTCACCCTGCTGACCGGTGATGTGGTGACGTACTCCGGCCATGGGAACGGCGTACAGATCAGCTCGATCGTGCCGGGCGACGGCCGCGAGGCCATGGGCTTCACCCGCTTCCGGGCGGGCGGCCACGAGTACGCCGTCCCCATCGATGCCCTCGGCCAGATCTCCCGCGGCCGGGTGGACCAGCGGCTGTTCGACGTGACCGAGCTCGCCGCCTCGGGCTACGCGGACGCCGAGACGGACTCGCTGCGCATTCTCGTCGGCGGCGCCACGCAGGAGTCTCCGAGCCCCGGCGCCCCGGAGGGAGCACGCGTCGCCGCGGCCTTCCCGACCGCCGGGACCTCCGCCCTGGACGTGCCCAAGAAGTCGGCCGGGACCGTCTGGAAACAGCTCGGCACACCGTCACGCGCCCGTGACCGGGGCATCGGGAAGGTGTGGCTCGACGGCAGGGTGCGGGCCACGCTCGACAGGTCCGTGCCACAGATCGGCGCCGACCGGGCGCACCGGGCCGGGATCACCGGGAAGGGCGCCAGGGTCGCCGTTCTCGACACCGGCTACGACCGGAACCACCCCGATCTGAAGAACGCCGTCGTAGCCTCGCAGGACTTCACCGGGGACGGTGACGTCCAGGACAGGCAGGGCCACGGCACCCATGTGTCCTCGATCGTCGCCGGCTCCGGGGCCGCGTCCGGGGGCCGGTACGCGGGGGTGGCGCCGGGTGCGGAACTCGTCGAGGGCAAGGTGCTCGACAACGACGGCTACGGCTACGACTCCTGGATCCTGGCCGGCATGCAGTGGGCCGTGGACCAGGACGCCGCGATCGTCAACATGAGCCTCGGCACGAGCGTGGCGTCCGACGGCACCGACCCGTTGTCCGCCGCCGTCGACAAGCTCTCCGCGGAGCACGGCACGCTCTTCGTCATCGCCGCGGGCAACACCGGTGACCACACCATCAGCGCGCCCGGCGCCGCCGACGCGGCCCTGACCGTGGGCTCGGTCACCAAGTCGGGTGCGATGTCGCCGTTCTCCTCGCGCGGACCGCGCCAGGGCCGGCCCGCCGTCAAGCCGGAGGTCTCGGGCCCCGGCAGCGACATCGTCGCCGCGCGTGCCGCGGGCACCCTGGACGACGCCGCCGTCACCGAGCAGTACGCCTCGCTCTCCGGTACGTCGATGGCGAGCCCTCATGTGGCGGGCGCCGCCGCCCTGCTGGCCCAGCGGCACCCCGACTGGTCCGGCGCCCTGCTGAAGGCCGCGCTGGTCGGCAGCGCGGCCCGGGTGGACGGCGCGACGGTCTCCGACACCGGTTCGGGACTGGTCGACGTACCGGCCGCGCTGTCCGCCGCGGTGGTCGCCGAACCCGCCGCACTGGCGGCCGGGGCCACGTACCCGAACGGCTCGGCCGAGCCGCAGGGCCGCGAACTGACGTGGACGAACACCACCGGCAAGCCCGTGCGGCTCACGCTCTCCGCGGGGCGGGACCGCGCGGTACGACTCGGCGCGCGGACGCTGACCGTGCCCGCGCGGTCCTCGGCCGTCTCCACGGTCACCCTCGAACCGTCCCGGGTCGAGCCGGGGACGACGTACGACGGAGCCGTGACCGCGACCTGGCCCGGGCACGGACGGGCGACCGTACCCGTCTCGATCCAGGCCGACCCGGAGACCCACACCCTCACCCTGACCGGCCCCGCGCCCCGCGCGGGCAGCAGGGCCACCTCGACGGGTGTGGTCCTGCAGAACGAGCGGACCGGTGCGTCCCAGCTGATCGGGCTGACCGGCACCGTGCCGAGGAAGGTGACGCTGCCGCGCGGCAGCTACCGGGTCCTCGGGCACACCTGGGAGTACGACGCGGTCGACGACACCGTCGTCGGGACCACGGCGATCCACTTCGCCCGGCGGGTGACGGTGGACCGGGACACCTCGGTCGCACTGGACACCGAGGGCGCCGAGCCGGTGCGGATCGGGGTGGACGACGGGTCCGCCCGGGTGGCCCTCCAGTCGGCGACCGGGATCGCCTCGCGGATCGACACCGGCTCGGGCACCGCGGACAACGGGCTCGTCGCACCGAGCTCCGCCGGTCAGTACCGCGTCGAGGCCGTGCCCACCACAGGCGGCCCACTGGACGGGCTCACCTTCTTCGGCGGACTGAGCTGGCAGCAGCGGGAGGTCGACGCGCACGAGCCCGGCTCCTCCCCGCAGGCTCTGAAGCTGCTGCTGTCGCAGTACAGCATCTACAGCTGGCTGGGCACCGCGACCGGGGAGGTCGTCGACATCGGCACCGGGGCGGACACCGACCCGGCGGCGGTGGACCTCAAGGGCAGGATCGTGCTGTGGACACCGGCGACCAGCAATACCTCGTTCAACAACGGGCTCTACCAGAAACTGACCGAGGCCGGAACGGCCGCCATCATGTACGTCGGCTACGGGCTCTCCGTCTACCGGCCCACTCCGGTGCTCCGGCTGGACCCGGCCAGTGTGCCCGGGCTGCGCGACCGGCTCGCCCAGGGAGCGCTGACACTGACGCTGAACGGCGTCGGCGCCGGGGCGGACGCCTACTATCTGCATCACTCGGTCGACGGCCGGGTCCCGGCCGGGGCCGACTGGTTCGACCGGCGGTCCGAACTGGCCGAGGTGCGCACGACACAACGCACCCACGGCTACCCGTCCGACCCCAAGGGCATGTACGCCTGGACGACCTGGCACGGGCTGACGCTCTATCAGCAGGTGACCCGCTACCGTCCGCCGTCGGAGCAGCGGCTCCACTTCTCCCCGGGGTGGCGTGGACGACGGCGACCTTCCACTACCAGTACGACGTCCGGGACCAGGTCTATCCGCTGGGCACGCTCGTCGGCCCGCCCACCGTCTACCGGGCGGACGCCGAGTACCGGGACGACTGGATGTCCGCCCCCTTCAACCCGGCACTCGGCCGGCAGGCCGGTACCGCACAGGTCGTCAGGGAGGGCGACAAACTGAAGGTGGCACTGCCGGTGTTCTCCGACGCGGCCGGGCACCGCGCCGAGACGGCACCGGGCGCGGACAGCGGGAGCACGGTCCTTTCCGACGACAGCGGAAAGGTGCTGGCCCGCAACGCCGCACCGGGACGCGCCACGTTCGACCTGCCGCGCGGGACGGGCTGGTACCGGCTCACCGTCGATGCCACCCGCACCTCGCCCGATCCGGTGACGTGGATGCTCGGGAGCAGAATCACCAGCGAGTGGCGGCTGCGCTCCGGGCACGAGAAGTCGGCCGCCCCGGCCCGGCTGCTGGACCTGGACTACCGGCTGCCGCTCTCCGGGGAGAACGCGGCCGATCCCGGAAAGCCGCTCGACTACACGGTCGGTCTCACCGCGCAGGGCGACCGGAAGGCGCTGACCATCGCCTCGTTGAAGGTCTGGTACGCCACGGACGGCACCGACTGGAAGCCGGCCCGGACGGCCCGCGGTGCCGACGGCCGGTGGAAGGTCACCGTGCCGGCGCTCGGGACGGCCAAGGCCGATCTGAGGTCCACCGTCACGGATGCCTCGGGCGCTTCGCTGACGGAGACGCTGATCGACGCCTACAACTCCGGCTGCGCCGACATCTGGTGCTGACGGCGCGGACCGGCGCCGGAGGCGCCGTCTGAAGAAGGGGGCGGGGTCGTCGACGGCTCCGCCCCCCGGTCTTCCCGTGCGTGGCATATTCGCTAGGGTGACGCCGTGGCAAGAGTGCGCCTGAGCGTGGCGGAGCGTCGTGAGGAGCTGCTGCGCGCTGCCGTCGAACAGATCGAGGTACGGGGCGTCGCGGCGGTACGGATCGCCGATGTGGCCGCCGTGCTCGGAGTGAGCAACGCGCTCGTGCTCTACCACTTCTCGACCAAGGAGAAGCTGGTCGCGGCAGCGTTCGCGCATGCCGCCGAGGCCGACCTCGCCCAGCTGCGCAAGGTGCTCGGCCGCCGCACCAGCGCGGTACGGCGGCTGCGCGCCGCCGTCCGCTGGTACGCGCCGACGGGGCAGGCCAAGGGCTGGCGGCTGTGGATCGAGGCCTGGGCCGCCTCGCTGCGTGATCCGGCCCTGCGCAATGTGGCCGGCGATCTCGACCAGCAGTGGAAGGCGGAACTGGCCGAGGTCATCGAAGAGGGCGCCGCCGCCGGTGAGTTCCACTGCGACGACCCGATGTCCGCGGCCTGGCGGCTGACCGCCCTGCTGGACGGTCTGGCCGTGCAGACGACGTCGTACGCGGGTCCGCTCTCCCGGGCCACGATGCTGGCCTGGACCGACGAGGCACTCGCCCGCGAACTGGGCATCGACCACGAGGCGCTGACGGCCTGACCCCGCCCCGACGGCGGTCCGGGCGATGGTCCGGCCGCGCGGTCCGGGCGGCCGGCGGCGCTCAGGTCTGGCGCACCGGAGCGTACGCGTCGCCCTGGAGTCCGAAGGTCCACGCCACACCGTCCTTCGCGGTCCTCGTGCCCGGGGGCACCCGCAGCCAGTAGACGCGGTGCGTGCCGTCCGGCTCCGGGGTGGAGTTGACCACCTCGACCATCACCACGTCCTCGTCGCCGTCCATCGCGATGCGCCACAGGACACCCGTCTCGTCGCGGTGGACCGGCTCGGCGCCGGATTCGGTGAGGTAGCGGTCGTATCCGTAGAACTCCAGCATCACGCGGCGCAGTTCCGCGTTCTCCTCCTCGCGTATGCGCTTCGGGGTGAGGGAGTTCAGCTCGTCCAGGAACTCGGCGGGCACGGGCATGCCGCGCCAGGCGTGAAGGGCGAAACCGTCGCGGTAGGCGAGCGCCGGGCCGTCCCCGCGATCGAGCCGCCCCGCCTCGTCCCGGTGCAGCGCCTCGGGGCGCTCGCTGATCACCACGACGCGCTCGTAGGGCCACCACCAGCCCGCGTGCCTGGCCACCTCGGCCAGACCGTCGAGCCGGTCGCCCCGGCCGTCGAAAGCGGCGAGCCAGGCCGCGTCGTGCTGCCCCAGGACCGCGTCGAGCAGCACCAGCCGGACGTCGGACTCCTCCTCGGGGCGCGCGGCGAGGTCGGCGACGACGCCGGCCCTGATCCGGTCGGCCAGTGCCGCGGTGGTCTCCCAGAGCTGTGCGCCCGTGGCGGACCAGAGCGCGGACCAGCCCGCCGGTCCCAGTTCGTCGTACATCCGGCGACGCTCCTGCGCCCAGGGCCGGGTGCGCACCTCGTCGCGCACCGAGCGTCCGGCGTCGACGAGCTTCTCGACGGCCTCCACCGCGGCCCTGGGCGAGTCGACCCAGACGATCCGCTCCGGCTCGGCCAGTCCTGCGCTGCGGTAGGCGAGCCGCAGCCCGTCCTCGGCCGCGGACCGGTCCGCCGCACCGGTCGCCGCTGCCACGGTCCGCCATGAGTCCACGTACTGCATCGGTCTTCCCCGTCCCCTGTGTTCTGCGATCTGGTTCTTTGTTCTGTCTTGTTCGTGGCGCGCTCCGCGCCGTGCGCCACGGTGATCCGGTGCGCCGCGGGACCTCCTGGTCCCCTTCCCCGGCCGCCGTCAGTCCGCGACGATGCGGACCGCGCCCGGTGTGTACTCCCGCTGGCGCACCACGCGGTACCAGCCCTTGGACAGCGGTATCGCCGCGTGCTCCTCGTGCACCACCCGGCCGCCCTCGGGAAGGTGGAGCAGCATCGGCCCGAACGCCCCCGCCTCGCGCATCAGCCGGCCCGGCCCCTGGACCGCGTGGGCATGGCCGGTGACTTCGCCCAGCGCGAGGACCATGCGGCCCTTGCCGTCCCTCGGCTCGCCCGGCGCGTCCACGAGGTGCGCGGGCACCGCCGACTCGTCCAACGACACGATCAGTACATCGCCCTGCCGGTACACAGACGTCTCCCCTCGATGGCCGCACCCGCTGTGCCGGCCACGCAGAAAACGCTACGGGGCGGGTCTGACAATCGACCGCCGGCCGGCCGGACCCGACGACCCGTCGCGGCGGTCCCGGTCGCCCCGTTGTCAGTGCGGCTTGATAAACCTTGTGGGCATCAGCCGTTCCCCCAGTTCCAGGAGCTCACGGTCATGTCCGGTGTGGACCATCTGCACGAGTTGCTCGGCCTTCCCACTGTCGACTTCCAGCACGCGACGGGTGAGGCGCCCGTGCAGGCCGCCGACGCGGCGGCCTGGCGCATCTCGGTCGATCCGTTCGACGACGAATCGGAGATGACCTGGGAGGAGGCCTTCCAGGCGTTCCTGAAGGCGGTCGACCCGGCCGGGGTGCGGGCCCTGATCGTCGGTCAGTGGGGCGAGTCGTACGAGGAGGACTCGTCCTACCCGATCGATCTGATCATCGCCGCCGCCGACCGGCTGACCTCGCTGGAGGCCGTCTTCGTCGGCGACATGATCTCGGAGGAGAGCGAGATCTCCTGGATCGAGCAGACGGATGTCACGGTGCTGCTGAAGACCTTCCCCAATCTGCTCGAACTGGGCGTGCGCGGCGGCACCGGCCTGGTCTTCTCCCCCACGAAGCACGAGCGGCTGCGTTCTCTGACCATCGAGACCGGCGGCCTGCCGGTCGGGGTGATCCGGGGCATTGTGGACAGCGAGCTGCCCGCGCTGGAGCGGCTCGACCTCTGGCTCGGCGTCTCCGCGTACGGGGGCGACGCCGATGTGGCCGACCTGGCCCCACTGCTCTCCGGCACCCGCTTCCACCGGCTCACCCATCTCGGTCTGCGCAACAGCGAGTTGCAGAACGAGATCGCGACGGCGGTCGCGAGTGCCCCGGTCGTCGCACAGCTGCGTGTTCTCGACCTGTCGAACGGCACCATGGGCGACGAGGGCGCGGCGGCGCTGCTGGACGGCCAGCCGCTGACCCATCTCGAAGAGCTCGATCTGCACCACCACTTCATGACCGAACCGATGGAGCGCCGGATCACGGAGGCGCTGAAGCCGCACGGTGTGCGGGTCGACGTGTCGGAGCGCGAGAAGCCCTGGGGCGACCGCGGCGTCGAAGGCCGCTACACCTCGGCCGCGGAGTGACACGCCATGACTGACATCGAGCATCCCGAGTCGTCGCACGGCCTGCCCGTCCACACCCTGTCCGGTCCGGACCGGACCCCCGGCACTCCGCTGCCGGAGGCGGGTTCGGTCGCCTGGCGGCTGGAGAGTGCCTGGCAGGGCGATCTGACGTTCGGCCCGCTGTGGCAGCACTTCGTCGACACGGTCGACACCACGCGGGTGCGGGCCCTGCTGATCGGCCCCTGGTGGCAGGAGGAGTACGAGTCCTTCGCCCCGGTCGTCGATCTGCTGGTCGGTCACGCGGACCGTTTCCCGGCCCTGCGGGCGCTCTTCCTCGCCGATGTCGTCAGCGAGGAGTGCGAGGTGTCGTGGCTGGAGATGTGCGATGTGACTCCGGTGGTCGAGGCGTTCGGGCAGCTGGAGGAGCTGACGGTTCGCGGCTGCGGCGAGCAGGGCTCCGACGGGTCCTCGCTCGGTCTGCGGCCGGTGCGGCACACGTCGCTCAAGTCGCTGCGGTTCGAGTCCGGCGGGCTTCCGTCCGGGCTCGTGCGGGCGATCGGCGCCTCCGAGCTGCCCGCGCTGGAGCACCTCGACCTCTGGCTCGGCGTCACCGAGTACGGCGGTGACACCGGGATCGAGGACCTCGCTCCGCTCCTGTCCGGAGCGACGTTCCCCGCCCTGCGTCACCTGGGGCTGCGGAACAGCGAGATCCAGGACGAGATCGCGGCCGCCGTGGCCTCCGCCCCGGTCGTCGCCCAGCTGGAGACGCTCTCCCTCTCGATGGGGACCCTGGGTGACGAAGGAGCCGAAGCGCTGCTCTCGGGCCAGCCGCTCACCCACCTGACCTCGCTGGACCTGCACCACCACTACATGAGCGACCCGTTGGTGGACCGCCTGAGGGACCTCCTCGGTCCGGACCGGGTGAACGTCGAGATCGACGAGGTCGAGTACTGGGACCCGGAAGAGGACATCGACCGCTATGTCGCCGTCGGCGAGTAGTACGCCCGGCCCGGCGCCGCGCTTCGCCGTCGTGGGAGTGCCCGGCAACCGCCGGGTCACGCTCTTCCAGGACGCCGTGCGCGGAGCCGGGCTGCCGGCGGCGCGTGTCGTGTCCTGGCTCGACGTCCTGCGCGGCGAAGCCGGATTCCTGCCCGGTGAGACCGTCCGGATGGACTCCCCGGGTGAGGACGCCGAGGTGGAACGGCTGCTCCGCGCGGTCGGCGATCCGACCCGGGTCGAGGGGACCGCCCTCTGGTACGTCCGTTTCACCTCGGCCGTGCGGGAGGTGGCGCGCGCGGCGGCCGCGGCCGGTGCCGTACTGCTCGACGATCCCGGCGATGTGGCGGTGCTGTTCGACAAGCGGCTCTGCCATGCGGTGCTGGACCGGGCCGGGGTGCCGGTACCGGCCTCGCCGACCTCGGGAGCCGCGGCGCCCGTGGTGCGGGACTGGGCGGACGTACGGGAACGGATGGCGGACCACGGCCTGCCCCGGGTCTTCGTGAAGCTCGCACACGGCTCGTCCGCCTCGGGGGTCCTGGCCGTGGAGACGGCCGGGCCCGGCCGGGTCCGGGCCACCACGTCGGTGGAGCGTGACATGTCGGGCCGGCTCTTCAACTCCCTGCGGGTGCGCCGCGTCACGACGGAGCGGGAGGTCGCGGCGCTCGTCGACGCGCTCGCACCGGACGGCCTGCACATCGAGCGCTGGCTGCCCAAGGCCACCCGGCGGGGCCGGGCGACGGATCTGCGGGTCGTGGTGGTGGCGGGCCGGGCCACCCACGCCGTGGTGCGCACCAGCCGCTCCCCCATGACCAACCTCCACCTCGGCGGCGAACGCGGGGATCTCGGCGAGGTCCGTGAGGCCGTCGAGGCGGCGGGCGGCAGCTGGAGCGAGGCCCTGGCCGTGTGCGAGCGGGCCGCGGGGTGCTTCCCGGACACCCTGTGCGTGGGCGTCGATCTGCTGCCCGCGACCGGCTGGCGGCGCTTCGCCGTCGGCGAGGTCAACGCCTTCGGGGACCTCCTGCCGCGGCTGACCGGGCTTGCGGGCAGCGGCGCCGAGGGCCTGGACACCTACGCGGCGCAGGTCGCCGCCGTAATGAACACAGCAAGGAACCACCGTGCAACCGCCACTGCCTGACACCCCGCGCGCCCCCGTGGACGCCCGGAACCCGGACATGAGCCAGATCGTGGGCAGCCACGACCTGCTGCTCGTCACCCTCGACACGCTGCGCCACGACGTGGCGCAGGAGCTCGCCGCCGCGGGCCGCATCCCCCATCTGGCACGCCATCTGCCGGGCGGCGTCTGGGAGAAGCGGCATGCGCCGGGGAGCTTCACCTACGCCTCCCACCAGGCGATCTTCGCGGGATTCCTGCCGACACCGGCGGGCCAGGGGCCGCATCCGAGGCTGTTCGCCGCGCGTTTCGCGGGCAGTGAGTCCACTGCCTCGGGCACCTTCGTCTTCGACACGCCGGATCTGCTCTCCGGCCTCGCCGGCGTGGGCTACCGCACGGTGTGCATCGGCGGTGTCGGCTTCTTCAACAAGCAGGCGCCGCTCGGTTCCGTGCTGCCCGGCATGTTCCAGGAGAGCCACTGGGAGCCGGAGTTCGGCGTGGCGTCGTCCACCTCCTTCGAGGCACAGGTGGCCCGTGCCGAGGAGGTGGTCGCCGGACTCCCCCAGGAGCAGCGGCTGTTCCTCTTCGTCAATGTGTCCGCACTGCACCAGCCCAACTGGTTCCACCGGCCGGGCGCCACCCGCGAGGCGGGCGACTCCCGCGACACGCACGCCGCGGCCCTGGAGTACGTGGACGCCCATATCGGCAGGCTCTTCGCCGCCGCGAGCAGCCGCCGTCGCTGTTTCGCCATCGTCTGCTCGGACCACGGCACGGCGTACGGGGACGACGGCTACACCGGTCACCGGCTGGGTCACGAGTCCGTCTGGACCGTTCCGTACGCGCACTTCTTCCTGGAACCGGGGGCCATCGCACCATGAGCACCACCACCACCGTGCCGGCCACCCGGCCGTACCAGAGCTATGTCTACGCCTACCCGCACAAGACCGCCTACCGGCCGCTCGCCGGCCGGCCGGCGCTGCGCGAGCTGTGGGCGGCCGAGCGCAAGGACGCGCTCTCGCTCTATCTGCACATACCGTTCTGCGAGGTCCGGTGCGGCTTCTGCAATCTCTTCACCCGGATCGGCGCCCCGGACGAGCTGACGACCCGCTATCTCGACGCGCTGGACCGGCAGGCCACCGCGGTACGGGAGGCGCTGGGCGACGAGGAGCCGGCGCGTTTCGCCGCGGCCGCGTTCGGCGGGGGTACGCCCACGTTCCTGACCGCGGTGGAGCTGGAACGGCTCTGCGACATCGCGGAGAAGCGGATGGGCGCCGATCTGCGGTCCGTCCCGCTGTCGGTCGAGACGTCGCCGTCGACCGCGACGGCCGACCGGCTGGCCGTCCTCGCCGACCGCGGGACGACCAGGATCAGCATCGGGGTGCAGAGCTTCGTCGAGGCCGAGGCGCGGGCCGCCGTGCGCCCGCAGCGGCGCGCCGATGTGGAGGCGGCGCTGGACCGGATACGTGACGCCCGCATCCCGGTCCTCAACATCGACCTGATCTACGGCATCGACGGGCAGACCGAGGACAGCTGGCGCGCCTCGCTGGACGCGGCGCTCGGCTGGCGGCCGGAGGAGCTGTACCTCTACCCGCTGTACGTGCGCCCGCTGACCGGACTGGGACGGCTCGGTGCCGACAGCGAGGCCGTGGCGGACGCGGCCTGGGACGAGCAGCGGCTGCGGCTGTACCGCGCGGGCCGGGACCATCTCCTGGCCCACGGCTACGAGCAGGTTTCGATGCGGATGTTCCGCCGCGCCGACGCCCCGCGGACGGACGGGCCCGACGACTACGCCTGCCAGACCGACGGCATGATCGGCCTGGGGTGCGGTGCCCGCTCGTACACCACGGGACTGCACTACTCCTTCGACTACGCGGTCGAGATGCGGGAGGTCCGGGCGATCATCGACGGTTACGCGGCCACCGAGGACTTCTCCCGCGCGGAGGTCGGGCGGTACGTCGACGGCGACGAGGCGCGCCGCCGCCACCTCCTGCAGTCGGTCCTCCAGGCGGAGGGGCTGCGCCTGGCCGACTACAGGGAGCGGTTCGGCACCTCGCCGGCCGACGACTTCCCCCTCGAACTGGCCCGGTTCGAGGCGCGCGGCTGGCTCGACGCGTCGGCCGGGGCGTTGGGACTGCTGCGGCTCTCCCCCGAGGGCCTGGCCCACTCCGACGCACTGGGCCCGGAACTGTTCTCCCCCGGTGTACGGGCCACGATGGCCGCGTACGAGTTGAAGTGAGCGCCCATGGACCTGACGATCCTCTACCGAGGCCCGCTCGCCTCGTGCGACTACGACTGTCCGTACTGCCCCTTCGCCAAGCGGCGCGACAGCCCGGAGCAGCTGCGGGCCGACCGTGCCGCGCTGGAGCGGTTCACGGCGTGGGCCGCGGCGCAGACCGGTGACCGGATCTCGGTGCTTTTCACCCCGTGGGGCGAGGGGCTGGTCCGCTCCTGGTACCGCCGTGCGCTGGTCGAGCTGGCGCAGCTGCCGCACATCCGACGGGTCGCGATCCAGACCAACATGAGCAGCCGTACGGGGTGGCTGGCCGAGGCCGGTGAGGCGGGCCGCGAGAAGATCGCGCTGTGGTGCACGTACCACCCGGGGCAGACGCCGTACGAGCGGTTCCTCGCCAAGTGCCGGGAGCTGACCGCGCTCGGCATCCGGCACAGTGTCGGTGTGGTCGGGCTCGACGACCATCTCGACGAGGCGCGGCGGCTGCGCGCCGCGCTGCCGGAGGAGGTCTATCTCTGGGTGAACGCGGCGGAGGGCCACAGCTACACGGACGAGGAGGCGGACCGCTGGACGGCCATCGACCCGCTCTTCCCGTACAGCCGGCGTCCGCACCGGTCGGCCGGGCTGCCCTGCAGGACCGGTGAGTCGGTCGTCTCGGTGGACGGTGACGGCACCGTGCGACGCTGCCATTTCGTCCCGGCAGAGCTGGGCAATCTCTACGACGGGAGCTACCGCAGGGCCCTCGGTCCGCGTGCCTGTCCGCTGGCGGTCTGCGACTGCCACATCGGCTACGTGCATCTGGAGACGCTGCCGCTGTACGACGTCTTCGCCGGCGGTGTGCTGGAGCGGATACCGGCATCGCTGCCGCCGCTGCTCGCCGGACGTGTCTGAGCTCCGGACACGTCCGGCGGGACTGCGCGAGACGGTCTAGAGCGGCAGGAGGTCCGGCCGTTTCGCCTCGACGTGGTCGCCGGAGGATTCGCCGCGCAACCGCCGGCCGATCCACGGAACCAGGTACTCGCGCGCCCAGTGGATGTCGTCGCGCCGTACTTCGAGGGTGCCGCGCTGCGCCTGCGGGGGCCATTCCTGGTCGGGGTCGGCCGGCACGTCGATACCGAGGACCTGGGCGGCGCGCAGCGCGACCCTGGTGTGTCCCTCGGGCGACAGATGGAGCCGGTCGTCGTCCCAGGCGCGCCGGTCCTGGACGGAGCGCAGCGACCACAGGTCGAGGACCGGGCAGTCGTAGCGGTCGGCGATGGCCCGGACATGGGCGGTGTACGTGGCGATCTTGCCGCGCAGATGGCGCAGCACGGGAACGCCACGGGTGTCGAAGCCGGTGGTGACCATGACCGTGCCGACCGCCCCGGTCAGCTCGGCGACGGCGCGCTCGAAGCGCTCGGCCACGTCGTCGGGGTCGGTGCCCGGCCGGATGATGTCGTTGCCGCCCGCACAGAAGCTCACCAGATCGGGTGCGAGCTCCTTGGCGCGCGGCACCTGCTCCTCGACGATCTGGTCGAGGAGGCGTCCTCGTACGGCGAGATTGGCGTACCTGAAATTGCCGTGCGCGGAGCCTTCGCCGCCCGTCGCCGCATCGGGGTCCGGGAGCTGGTCCGCGAGAAGTACCGCGAATCGGTCCGCCCAGCCGACGAAGGTCCCGTCCGGGCCGGGGTCGCCGACTCCCTCGGTGAAGCTGTCGCCGATCGCCGCGTACGACCCGATGACGCCCTGTCGGTTGTTGACGCCACGTTGGTTTTTTCTCGAATCGTCTGCCACAAACGCTTATCCTGCACCGCCGAATGTGACCTACGCGACCGTAATATGGGGTTGACGGGTGGTGAGATAGACCACCCGGTCAGTTTTGATAAAGAGGGAATAAGCAGAAGGGGCGGTGCGCCGCCGCGCACCGCCCCTTCTGTGTTGCTCAGGTCATGCTGTGTCGCTCAGCTGCCCGGCCGTTCGGCTCAGACGTAGATGCCGTGCGAGGCCAGGAAGGCGATCGGGTCGATGTCCGAGCCGTACGCCGGGCCGGTGCGGACCTCGAAGTGGAGGTGCGGGCCGGTGGAGTTGCCGGTGGAACCGGAGAGGCCGATCTGCTGGCCCACGGTCACGGTCTGGCCCGCCGAGACGGAGAGCGAGGACAGGTGGCCGTACTGCGAGTAGTGGCCGTCGGCGTGCTTGACGACGACCTGGTTGCCGTACGCGCCGCCCCAGCCGGCGGTGACGACGGTGCCGGAGGTGATGGTCTTGACGCTGGTACCGGTGGCGACGGGGAAGTCGATTCCGCTGTGGCTGCCGCTGGACCAGTTGGAGCCGGAGGCCCGGTAGTTGGTGGTGTGGTTGCCGGGAACCGGGTGGACGTAGCCGGAGCTGCTGCTCTTGGCGGCCGGGGCGGAGGCCGCCTTGGACTGCGGGGCGGCGGTCACGGACTTGGCCGGGGCGGACTTCTCGGCGGCCGCGGCGGCGGAGGGCGCCTTCGACGGGAGGGCGGAGCCGGTGCCGGCGCCGGTGGGCGCGGCGTTGCCGGCCGCCTTGCCGCCGAGGGTCAGCTTCATGCCCGGGAAGATCAGGCTGGGGTCCTCACCGACGACCTTGCGGTTGTCCTGGTACAGCTGCTGCCAGCCGCCCTCGATCTTGTGCTCGGCGGCGATCTTCGACAGGTAGTCGCCGGAGACGACGGAGTACGTCGTGGTGGCGGCCTGCTTCTGCGTGACCGGCTGGGCGTGCGCGGCGGCGGTGGCCGACTGCGGGGCGGCGGCCGGGGCGGCCTGCTCCGCGGCGTGGGCACCGGTGGCACCGAGCAGCGGGAGTGCGATGACGGCGCCACCGGCACCGACCGCGGCGACGCCACGGGCGACGGGACCGATCTTCGTACGGCGGTGCTTACCCGATATGGGCATGACGTGCTTCCTCTCCGGCGCCTGCGAGGTGAGCTGTCGGGTTCGGGCTGGAGATGCCCGGCCGCACCGAGTGCGACTTCACCCCGAGCCGGCCGGATTTCTCCGGTCGGCGACTTACCTGGTTCCCCCGCTCCTGCCACGCGATGAGTGGGTACGAATTCCGGGCGGCGGCAGGATTAGGCGGTCCGTCCGGATTGACGGTGACCGTAAGCGAGTCGGGACGGCGAGAACAAGCGGCGGGTTCCATTGCGGATTCCGCACCGGGGAAATCGGTGCGGAATTCCGGTCACACTCCGTGGATTACGGATCTTGGCTTTCCGCACGGCGCACGGAATGCCCGACCCTCCTGCCGCCACACACCGTCACGGATATGATCCCGCTCACGAGGCGGCGATCATCTCCCGCATAAACGGGCGATGTTCAGACAAAAGACCGCATTACGGACATGCCCCTTCTGTCACACCCTTCGCAGGCGCAGCACCCGTGCGTCGAGATCCCCCTGGAGTCCGCTCTGCAGTCCCTGGTGGAGCAGCGCCGAGCCGTGGTGCACCGCCCCTGTGTCCAGGCAGGTGTATGCCGCCGCGGGGTCGAGCCCGCGCAGCCGCAGGGCCGGGGGCCGTTCCCCGTATCGCTGCGCCTCCAGCCACATCAGGACCACGGTCTCCTGGCCGTGGACGTACTGGACCGCACTGAGTCCGCCGCGCGGCTCGCGCAGCCGGTACAGCGCGCCGTGCTGCACGACCGGCCGGATCTCCTTGTAGAGCTCCACCCAGGTCCGCGCCTCGGCCAGCTCCTCCTCGCTCCATTCGGTGAGGTCCCCGCCGACCCCGAGCACACCGGCCATGGCGCTCACGAAACGGAAGCGCAGCGAGCTGACCCTGCCGTTGAGCTGGTGGTTCGGGCTGTCGGTGACCCAGGCGGCCATCACCCGGGCCGGGTGGATGTGCCCGAAGCCCTCCTGGATGGCGAGACGGTCGAGCGGGTCGGTGTTGTCGGAGGTCCACACCTGGTCCGTACGGGACAGGATCCCCAGGTCGATCCGGCCGCCGCCGCCCGAGCAGGATTCGAATGCGACCGAGGGATGTGCGGCCCTGAGCCGGTCGATCAGTGCGTACAGGGCGTTCACATGCTCGATCCAGAGCTTCTGCGGGTATTCCTCGCCCGGCCAGCCCGCATCGGTGAAGCAGCGGTTGAAATCCCACTTCACATAGTCGACGGGCGTCTCGGAGAGCAGTGTGTCCAGCTGCTCCCAGAGATATTCCTGCACATCGGGGCGGGCCAGATTGAGCACCAGCTGGTTGCGGTACTCCGTCCGCGCCCGTCCGGGAAAGTGCTGCACCCAGTCGGGGTGCGCGCGGTAGAGGTCGCTGTCGGCATTGACCATTTCCGGTTCGACCCAGATTCCGAACTGCATGCCGAGCCGGTGCACTTCGTCGGCGAGCGGCTTCAGCCCGCCGGGGAAGCGGTCCGGATTCGGCGTCCAGTCACCGAGGCCGGCCCGGTCGCTGGTCCGCTGCCCGAACCACGCGTCGTCCACCACGAACAGCTCGACGCCCATCGCGGCAGCGCGCACGGCGAGGGCATGCTGCTGGTCCAGCGAGATGTCGAAGCCCGTCGCCTCCCAGGAGTTGTAGAGCACCGGCCGCGGCTTCTCCGCGTCCGGGATCACATGGGCCAGCTGCCAGGCGTGCCAGGCGCGGCTCGCGCCGCCGAACCCCTGGCCGCTCCACAGCCCGGCGAACACGGGCGTGGTGTACGACTCCCCCGGCGCGAGCCGCAGCAGTCCGGAGTCGTCGTAGCCGGCGCCGCCGGTGATCTGCACGAGCCCGTCCGGCAGCCGCTGCACGGAGATCCGCCACGAGCCGGACCAGCCGAGCGCGCAGCCGTACACCTCGCCGCTCTCCTCCGTCGCCGCGCCGTCGGCGTCCAGGGCCACCCACGGCAGGTACTGGTGCCCGGTGTGGCCGCGCCGGCTGGAGATGACGCTCTCGCCGTGGAGCAGCTCCGCCCGCTCCAGCCGCGACTCCGCCGCCCAGCGTCCGTGCAGCCGGCTCAGCCGCCAGCCGTCGCGGGCCGGCAACGACCAGGCGGCCGCGTCGGCGCGCAGCAGTTCCAGCGGCGGGCCGTCCGGTCCGGCATGGGCGACGGTGGCCCAGCGCTCCACGACGTCGGAGTCGTCCCGCATCCGGTAGTGCAGGGTGAGGTCGAGCCGGTGCACGGAGTCGGTGAAGCCGAGCCGCAGCTCGTCCCCGTCCACCGAGGCGTCGGCAAAGGCCCACTCGGTGCCGCGGACCTCGGGGGTACGCACCGAGAGCGCCGGGCGCACGAACCGGGGGCCGCCCTCCACCGGATACTCCTCCCGGCCGTCGAGGTGGGACTCGAAGGCCCTGAAGGGGAGCTCCGGCGCGGCGGCCAGCGCCTCGGCCGCCGCGAGGGAGATCCTCGGCCCCCAGTGCAGATGGACCAGCTCGTCCTGCTCGGTCAGTCGCAGTGCATAGCTGCTGCTCGCCCCGGTGAGCAGCCAGGTCCGGCCGGTGTTGCCCGTCTCGATCATCGCATCCCCACATTCCAACAGTTCCGCACATCATCGATCATCGTTGGGGCGTGGGCAACGGACTTGCCAGGAATTCACCGGGCGGATTCGCCACTGGAGCACCGGAGTTCGCCCGGGTATCGACAGGGAAAGGCCGAGATGATTGCCTGAGGAACCAATGTCGTACCGTCGCGGAAGTTGCCTCGCCGGCGACCCGCGTCGGCACCGGACACCCCAGGAGTCGCTGTGACGCAGCAGTTGCCGCAGGTACCGTCGGCGGAACCCGAGCTGGCGGGTGTCCGCAACTTCCGCGATGTGGGCGGGCTGCCCACCGCGGACGGACGGCGGGTGCGGCACGGGCGGCTCTTCCGCAGTGGTCACCTGGCACACGCCACCACCGAGGACGCCTCCTTCCTCGGCGGCCTCGGCCTGCACACGATCTTCGACTTCCGCAATGCCGCCGACCGCCGGCTCGACGGTCTGGACGTGGAGCTGCCCGGCGTACGGAATGTGAGCATCCCGCTCTCCGACCCCGCCGACGGTGCGGAGTTCTGGCACATGGTCCGCAACGGCGACACCGAGCAACTGCGCTCGATCCTCGGCGACGGCAAGGCAACGAACCGGATGGTCGCCTCGTACCGCTCGATCATCCGGGACCGCACCGCCGAGCACAGCCGGGTACTGCACGCCCTGGCCGAGGACAGCGTGCCCGCCCTGATGCACTGTGCGGCGGGCAAGGACCGGGCCGGTCTGTCGATCGCGGTGTCCCTGCTCGCGGTCGGCGTCGAGCGTGACGCCATCGAGGCCGACTACCTCAAGTCCAACGACGCCCACCGGCGCTACCGGGTGCGCCGCAGCGACACCTCGGCGGACGGCATGTCGGCCGAGGTGATGGAACTGCTGAATCCGCTCTTCGGCGCCCATGCCGAGTACCTCGCCGCGGCGTTCGCCACCATCGAGGAGACCTGGGGCAGCACGGAGCGCTACTTCTCCGAGGGCCTGGGACTCACCCCCGGGACCCGTGAGCGGCTGCGCGACCGGCTCCTCGACGAGGCGTAGCCGGGGCCGCCCGGTCGTGGTGGTCAGCCCTTGCCGGCCACCGCGAAGAGCAGGTAGAGGAAGGCGGCGAAGATGTGTCCGGCGATGAGGTAGGCGAACAGCCGGATCACCACACCGCGCGGAAACTTCCGCTCCTGGGCCTCGTACTTCTTGTTCGACCCCAGCGGGTCGAAGTTCTCCGAATCGGACATGACGGTCCTCTCTGGCGACCGGAGACCGGTCTCAGCGGCGGTGGATGCCACTGCCGAGACACAGCTCGGCGGCGGGGCTCTGCAGCAGGGTGTGGACGAAGAGCAGCTCGGCACCCTCACGGTCGACGGCGGTGATCCGGTGCGGGGTGAGCGAGTCGAAGTGCGCGCTGTCCCCGGGGGCGAGATCGTGCACGGTCTCCCCGAGCCAGACCCTCAGGTGCCCGGCGAGCACGTACAGCCATTCCTCGCCGGGATGTACCCGCACGAGATCGCTCTGCGCGGCCTGCGGAACCCGGACGCGGAGCGCCTGCATCGCCCGGCCGGAGCCGCCTGTCTGCCGGTACATCCAGCCGTCCGCCTCGGCTCCCTCGAACTTTCCGCCGCGGATGATCGCGTCCCGTTCCGGGGGTGTCTCGCCGAGCAGCTCGGAGACCGTCGTACCGTAGATCCTGGCAAGACCGAGGAGCATCGGCAGCGAAGGCTGGCGGCGACCCGTTTCGAGCCGGGAGAGATGGGCGGGTGAGAGCCCGGCCCGCTGAGCGGCGGTCTCCAGGGTGAGACCACGGCTCCGGCGCAGGTCGCGCAGGCGGGGCGCGACTCCGGGCAGCTCGTCGGCCACCCCTCCGTCTGGAGGATTCATGTACCCATTGGGCCAGGATCCTGCCTGAGAGGCAAATATCTTGCCTCTCAGGCAAAAACGGTCAGCGGTTGGCGACCGCCTGCTTCACCAGTGTCCTGCCGAAGTCCCACATCAGCCCACCGCCGCTGTGTGCGTCGTCCATCACAGCGGTGAACGCCGTGACGAACCGGTCGACGTCCGACTCGTCGATCACCAGGGGCGGAATCAACTTGATCACTTCCAGGTGGTCGCCCGAGACCTGGGTGAGGATGCGGTGCTTCTGGAGCAGCGGCACCACCACCATCTGCGCGAAGAGTCCCTTGCGGGCCGCCTGGAGCATGGTCCAGCGGCTGCGCAGCTTGAGCGAGGACGGCCGGCCGAACTCGATGCCGATCATCAGCCCGCGCCCGCGCACCTCGTGCAGCAGCTCGTAGCGGTCGACCAGTGCGGTCAGCCGGTCGCGCAGCAGCTCACCGGTGCGGCGCGCACGGTCGACGGTCTCCTCGTCCTCCATCACCGCGAGGACCGCGAGCCCGGCCGCCATAGCCTGGGCGTTGGAGCCGAAGCTCGCGGAGTGGACCAGGACCCGGTCCATCGACGAGTAGACCCGCCGGAAGATCCAGTCCTTGCCCAGGGTCGCCCCGACCGGCACATAGCCGCCGGAGAGCGCCTTGGCGACACAGACCAGATCGGGCTCGACACCCTCCTCGTGCTGGTACGCGTAGAAGTCGCCGGTCCTCCCGAGTCCGGTCTGCACCTCGTCGGCGATGAGCAGGGCCTTGTGCTTGTGCAGCAGTTCCTGCGCCTCGCGCAGGAAGCCGGGGGGCGCGGCGTGGACGCCCTTGCCCTGGATCGGCTCGACGACCAGTGCCGCCACGTCACCGCGCTTGAGTTCGCGCCGCAGCGCGTCGAGGTCGCCGAGTGCGATGGCGGTGTCCGGCAGCAGGGGGGCGAAGCCGTCCCGGAATCCGTCCTCCCCGTTGACTGAGAGGGAGCCGGTCGTCAGGCCGTGGAAGGCGTGGGCGCAGTAGAGGATCCTGGGCCTGCCGGTGGCGTAGCGGGCGAACTTCAGGGCCGTCTCGACCGCTTCCGTGCCGCTGTTGCCGAAGAAGACCCGGTCCAGGTGCGGGCTGTGCGCGAGCAGCTTCTCGGCCAGCAGTCCGGGCAGCGGCTGGCAGTCGAAGCGGGTGAGGTCGGCGAGCGAGGCGTCGAGGACGTCGTGCAGGGCCTTGCGTACGACGGGGTGGTGCCGGCCGAGGCCCATCACGCCGAATCCGGCGAGCATGTCCAGGTAGTCGTTGCCGTCCGCGTCCCAGAAGTGCGCGCCCTCGGCCCGTTCGTAGACCTTGTCGAAGCCGATGGTGCGGAGCATCCGGGGCAGCTGGTGGTTGAGGTGTCTCGTGTGCAGCTCGTAGCGCTCGGCGCCGCGCTCCGCGAGGAGTCGCGCCAGGTCGAAGCCCTTGGGCCCGTCGTCCTTCATTCCCCGCTCTCCTCGGTCCTCGTCGCCGCCTCCTTGGCGGCCAGTGCTGCGCTGATCCGTCCGGCGATCTCCACCGGGGTGAGCCCGATGTCGGCCAGCACCTCGGCGCGCTTGCCGTGCGCGAGGAACTGCTCGGGGATGCCGAACGTCCGCAGCGGTACGTCGACCCCGGCGTCCCGCAACGCCTGCCCGACCGCCGAGCCGACGCCCCCTGCCCGGCTGTTGTCCTCGACGACGGCGACCAGCCGGTGCCGGGCGGCGAGCGGGGGCAGTTCCTCGTCGACCGGTTTCACCCAGCGGGGGTCGACGACGGTGCAGCGCAGGCCGGCCCCGGCCAGCAGATCGGCGGCCTTCAGACAGACCGGGGCGAGCACGCCGACGGCGACGAGCAGCACATCGGGGTGCTCCGCCCGGTGCAGCACGTCCATGGAGCCGATCCGGCCGACCGACGGGACCGGCTCCCCCACCGACTCCTTGGGGAACCGGATCACGGTGGGCGCGTCGTCGACGTCGACGGCCTCACGGAGCTGGGCGCGGAGTTCACCGGCGTCGCGCGGGGCGGCGATCCGCAGCCCGGGGACGACCTGGAGCACGGACATGTCCCACATGCCGTTGTGCGAGGCCCCGTCGGGTCCGGTGACGCCGGCCCGGTCGAGGACGAAGGTCACCCCGCACCGGTGCAGCGCTACGTCCATCAGCAGCTGGTCGAAGGCCCGGTTGAGGAAGGTGGCGTAGACGGCGACGACCGGGTGGAGGCCGCCGGTGGCCAGTCCGGCCGCGGACACGGCTGCGTGCTGCTCGGCGATGCCGACGTCCCAGACCCGGTCGGGGAACGCCTCGGCGAACTTCGTCAGTCCGACGGGGTGCAGCATCGCCGCCGTGATGGCCACCACGTCCGGCCGCTCCGCGCCGATCGCGGCGATCTCGTCCCCGAACACCGAGGTCCAGGAGAGCCCGTCGGCCGGGACGAGCGGGGCGCAGGTCAGCGGGTCCATCGCGCCGACGGTGTGGAAGCGGTCGGCCTCGTCCAGGAGCGCGGGCGGGTAGCCGCGGCCCTTCTCGGTGAGGCAGTGCACCAGCACCGGGCCGTGGAAGCGTTTCGCACGGTGCAGGGCCGATTCGACGGCCGCGATGTCGTGGCCGTCGATCGGCCCGACGTACTTGAGCCCGAGGTCCTCGAACATGCCCTGCGGTGCGAAGGCGTCCTTGAATCCCTTCTTCGCGCCGTGCAGCGACTCGTACAGCGGCTGTCCGATGACGGGGGTCTGCTGGAGCATCTCCTTCCCCCAGGAGAGGAAGCGCTCGTACCCGTCGGTGGTACGGAGGGTGGCGAGGTGGTTGGCGAGGCCGCCGATCGTGGGGGCGTAGGAACGCTCGTTGTCGTTCACCACTATGATCAGCGGCCGGTCGCGCGCGGCGGCGATGTTGTTGAGCGCCTCCCAGGCCATCCCGCCGGTGAGGGCCCCGTCGCCGATGACGGCCACGACGTGGTCGCTCCGCCCCAGCACCTGATGGGCCTTGGCGATGCCGTCGGCCCAGCCGAGGACGGTCGAGGCGTGCGAGTTCTCGATGACGTCGTGCGCGGACTCCTCCCGGGAGGGGTATCCGGACAGGCCCCCTTTGCCGCGCAGCTTGGAGAAGTCCTGCCGTCCGGTGAGCAGTTTGTGCACATAGCTCTGGTGCCCGGTGTCCCAGAGGATGCGGTCGGCGGGCGAGTCGAAGGCACGGTGCAGGGCGATGGAGAGCTCCACCACCCCGAGGTTGGGCCCCAGATGGCCGCCGGTCCTGGCCACCGCCTGGATGAGGAAGTGCCTGATGTCCTCGGCGAGTTCGCCGAGTTGTGCTCCGTTCAGCGCCTTGAGATCGTGCGGCCCCCGGATGCTCTCCAGAATCGTCACGCTCGGGCCCCCTCTCTGGTTCCGTCTCAGCTCACGGTGACGGCAGGAACCCCCGACGGCGTCCCCGCCTCTGCCATGTCCTCGGCGATCCTCATGGCTTCTTCGATCAGCGTCTCGACGATCTTCGACTCCGGCACGGTCTTGATGACCTCGCCCTTCACGAAGATCTGCCCCTTGCCATTGCCCGACGCCACGCCCAGGTCCGCCTCACGGGCCTCGCCCGGACCATTGACGACACAGCCCATCACGGCCACCCGCAACGGAACCTCCATGCCCTCAAGACCCGCCGACACCTGGTCCGCCAGCTTGTACACATCCACCTGCGCCCGCCCGCACGACGGACACGACACGATCTCCAGCCGCCGCTGACGCAGATTCAACGACTCCAGGATCTGGATACCGACCTTGACCTCCTCGGC